>NZ_JBITTJ010000015.1:0-224466 GCF_044541845.1 Streptomyces sp. NPDC085481 | reverse complement strand
CCGTCCACCACCAACACCAACGCCGCCGTCAAGACCGTCCTCTCCGTGGACTGGCGCGGCATCAAGTCCTTCGGATGACCCCCAGGACGACCTGATGTCCTGAGGTGCTTGTCCTGATCGCTTGAACGAGAGGAGGGGCCGTCCCGGAACGTTCCGGGACGGCCCCTCCTCTCGTCTCCTGCGGACTACCAGATCGCCTCGACCCACTCCGGGTGGTCGATGAACGGGTTCCGGTTGCCCTGGTAGGTGTTGTAGATGACGTCGTTGCGACGCTCCTCGAACGCGCTCGGCGGGTCCTGCTCGTTCCACTGCTTCAGGACCGAGAGGCGGCCGTGGAAGCGGACGCTGCCGTTGGTGGTCGACTCGTTGGGCTCCAGGTCGGCCCAGGCGTCGTCTCCCTCGTAGCGGACGGCCATGTAGAGGATCATGCGGGCCACGTCGCCCTTGTCGGCGTCGCGCGGCTCGAAGGAGTTGCTGTCGGTGTAGCTGCCGGGTGCGCCGCTGACCGGACTGCCGCCGTTGTCGAAGTCCTTGTTGCCGCGGATGCTGTTGACCTGGACGTCCGCCGCGCGCAGGTGGTGGAGGTCGGTGCCGGGGCCGGCCGAGGTGCCGAAGTTGCCGTGGGACTGGGCCCAGGTGTGCTCGCGGTTCCAGTCGCCGACGTCGCCGCCGTTGAGGCTCTTGCTGCGCGAGGTGCCGCTGTACAGCAGGATGACGTTGTTGGTGTTGTCGGGGTCCTGGTCGGTGACCTTCAGCGCGTTCCAGACCGCGTCGTACGAGATCTTGCTCTGGCTGCTGATGATCGTGTGCAGCGAGGACTTGAGGCTCGTGCCGGTCTTGCCGACGGCGTTCTGGTAGTACGTGCTGTCGTACGCGGTGGTCGTGGCGCCGGCGGGAGTCGCGGTGACCGCAGGGAGCGTGAGGCCGACGAGGGCGGCGGCGATCGCTGCCACCAGCATCTTCGATCTGCCAGTCTTCACAACGGACATGGGGGGCCCTTTCCCGGGGACGGTACGCGTGGGGGAATCGTGGCGCCCGGCTCAAGGGCACCGCGATCTACGCGTGTTGACTTTCTGTCACCGGGAGAGTGACATGGGGTGGTGGGTTGTCGTGTAACGGTCAGAAGGCTATTGCGTGACGTTCTCGCATACGGGGGAACCACGGCCGATGTCCGATCGGCCGTGCGGATGGTTCAGCCCCGCAGGCCCGCCAGTCGGCGGCGGTCCAGCGGCGAAGCGCGGCGGTCGAGCCGCTGCTCCAGGAGCCGGCGGGCGGTGTCGCGGTGGCCCGCCTCCACGAGGGCGTACAGCAGGGTCTCCTCGACGACCTCGCGCTGCGCCGCGCTGCCGCCCACCCGGCGCAGCGAGGGCAGCAGGCAGCGCAGTCGCTCGGCCGCCGTGTCCCACTCCTCCTCCAGTACGGCCTCCAGCGCGCTGCACAGGGGCACGACGACCTCCCGCTGCACCGGGTCCGCCCCGGCCGCGTGGGTGCGCAGGCGGCGGAGGGCCGGCAGGTCGCCCGCGGCGGTCAGGGCGACGGCGCCGTGCAGGGCCGTGAACGCCGTCGAGGGGCGTTCCACCAGGTCGCGGGCGACCGCGTCGAGGACGCCGTCGACCGGGACCCGGCCGGTCCAGTTCCGGGACATGCGGGCCCGCCACAGGAGCGAGCCGGAGTCGACGAGCGCGCGGACGCCGCTCACCTGACCGGGAGCCAGCTGGGCGAACCAGCGACGGCGTACCGCCGCCGAGTCGTCGAGGGCGAGCTCGTGCAGGGCCACGTGCCAGGAGAAGTGCGCCCGGTGCACGGCACCCCGGCCCTGGCCGCCGATCCAGCCGTCGAGCCAGTCCCGGCCCGCCCGGTGGGCGCCGGACTCGTAGTGGACATGGGCGAGGGCGTGCACGGCGTGGCCGGATGCGGGCTCCGCGGCGAGCGCCGCCCGGGCCAGCTCGCCCGCCTCGTCGATCCGGCCCTGCTCCTGGCGGACGAAGGAGAGCAGCGAGGTGTGGAACCAGTGGCCCTCGTACGCGGGTGCGGTGCCCTCCACCAAGCGCAGGGCCAGGGTGCCGTCGAGGTCCCCGACACCGGCGAAGGCGATGGTGGGGACCGCGATGCCGAGCGCGAACGCGTCGCCGGGGAAGCGGTCCAGGTGGGCGACGAGCGCCGTGTCGCCGTCCCCGTCCCCGGGCCCGTCGTGCGTACTGATCCGGCGCGTGACGACGTCGACGAACGAACGCTCCCGTTCGTCCCCCCGCTCCCGAGCGCTGCGTCGGGCGTCCGCGAGGGCCCGCGCGACATCGACGTCCGCCCCGCCCTCGTGGCCGAGCAGGGCGAGCGCCGCGTGCCCGAGGGCGAAGCCCGGGTCGAGTTCGGTGGCGCGCGTGAACGCCTCGGCCGCCTTCGCCCGTACGGTGATCACCCGGCCGAGTCCGGTACGGAAGGCCGCGGCGGCAGCGGCATGGGTGGACAGCGGCAGACCGAACTGGTCGGTGGGCCGGCGCCGCGCCGCCCGCGGGCTGTGGGGGAGCGGCGTGAGGACGGCCTCGGCGATCTCCTTGGCCTGGGCGCGGATCTCGGGGATCGCGGTGGTCTCCCACAGCTCGCCCCGGCGCGGCGCGCCGAGCGTGAACAGCGGCCGCGCGGCGCGTCCCTGGGCGTCCCGCAGCCGTCCGGTGTCGGTGGCCACGCCGATGCCCAGGGGTCCCGGTACGGCGAGCCCGTCGGCGAGGAGCCCGCCCCACAGCGGGTCGCCGCCCGCGTCCGCCCGCAGCCCCGGCCCCGTACAGTCCACCACCCACGCCACGCGCAGCTCGCGGCCGTCGACGAGGGACACGGCGAGGCCGCCGTCCTCGGCCGGTACGGCGGAGGCGACCCGGCCGGCGTGGATCCGCAGCCGGCGGGCGGCGCGCGCCCGGGTGACCGCCTCGGCCGTGGACGGGGCCATCCGGTGCCGGTGGACGTTCCAGAGGGTCGCGTCCCGCCCGAGGAACTCCGCCCGCTCGTCGTCGCTGAGGCCCTGCCAGAGCCGGGCGATCCCGGGCCGCAGTCCGTCGAAGGCGGGCCGCCAGTCGCCGTGGGTGCGGCGCGTGGCGGCGACGTGCCGGGCCACCGCCCTGCGCAGGCGGGGGAACGGGAGCCCGGCGAGGTCCGGCGGCGGGGGTACGGCGGGGAGCGGGGCGACGGCGTGCGGCCGGGGCAATAGCCCGGTGCGGGACACGGCGTGCAGCGTACGGCCGGGCCGGTCGAGGACGAGTGCGAGGTCGACGGCGGTGAGGCCGGTGCCGACGAGGAGGACGTCGTCCGACGGGCCCACGGCGTCGAGTGCGCCGGGCGCCCAGGGGCGGGCGATGAACCGGTCGGAGCCGGCGAGTCCGGCCGGCGCCCAGTCGGCCCGGCCCGCGGCGGGCCCGGTGGCGAGCACCACGCTGTCCGCCGTCACAGACCCGCCGTCCGCGAGCCGGAGTCCGACGCGTCCGCCGGGCGCGTCGGCGCAGCCGGTCGCCCGGGTGCGCAACCGTCGTACGGAGACGGTGCCGTGCGCCGCGATGACGGCGCGGCCGAGGGTGTCGGCGAGGTAGGCGCCGTAGCGGTAGCGGGAGGCGAAGTCGGCCGCGGTGACGGTGGGTTCGCCGTGGCGGGTGAGCCAGCGCAGGAAGTGGCCGGGGTCGTCCGGGTAGCAGCTCATGCCGCCGACCGGCACGTTGAGCCGGTGCTCGGGGACCTCGGTGGCGTACGCGATGCCCCGGCCGGCCTCCGGCGCGGGGTCGATCAGGACCAGGTCGAGCGGCGTGCGCCGCCGGGCCGCCGCCTCGCAGAGCTGGACGGCGACGAGGGCGCCGGCCGCGCCCGCGCCGACGACGGCCACCGTCGGTCGCCGATGCGTGCCCTCAGTGGCCTCGACGGCCTCGACGGCCTCAGTGGACTCGGCGGCGCCAACGGACTCAGCGGACTTGGCGAATGCGGACTCGGCGGACACAGCGGACGCGGCGGACACCACGGGTACCTCCGGTGCGAAGCGGGCACGGCACGGGCAATGTTCACTATGTCGATGAACAAAATGAACTCACAACGCCGGTTTTGGACAACAAGGCCTCGTGAGACATTTGGCCGGTGAGGATCTCAGCGCGAACGGACTACGCCATCCGGGCCATGGCGGAGCTGGCCGGCGCCCCGGAACGACCGCTGAAGGCCGAGGACATCGCCGGACGCCAGGACATCCCCGTCCGCTTTCTCTTCGTCGTGCTCAGCGAACTGCGCCAGGCACGCCTGGTGTCGAGCGTGCGCGGCCCCGACGGGGGCTACTCGCTCACCCGGCCGCCCGGGGAGATCACCCTCGCCGACGTCATCAGGGCGATGGACGGACCGCTCGTCAGCGTGCGCGACCTGAAACTGACGGGCCTCGAGTACCAGGGCGCGGCCGCCCCGCTGCCCGACGTGTGGCGTGCCGTGCGGACGAGCCTCCGTCAGGTCCTGGAGGGCACGACCCTGGCCGACCTGGTGACGGGGGAGCTGCCCGCGCTCGTCCAGGAGCGGGCCCGTACCTACCAGGACGACGTACGGACGTATCCGCACGGCGGCTGACGGGAAGCCGCCTCAGCGCTCGACCGGCAGCCCGCGGGGTTCCTTCACCCGCTTCATGATGATCTGCGAGTTGACCTCCGTGACCCCCGCCAGGGTCGTCAGGCGCTCGATCCACAGCCGTTCGTAGGCCGCGAGGTCGGCGACCGCGATGCGCAGGAGGCAGCCGGGGCTGCCGAAGAGGCGGTAGGCCTCGATGACGTCGGGGATGTCCTGCAGGGCCTCCTCGAAGGCCTCGACCGTCTCCCGGTCCCGCTTCACCTCCACGGAGACCAGTACCTCGAAACTCCGGCCGACGGCCTCGGGGGCGATGACCGCGCGGTAGCCCTGGATCACCCCGTCCTGCTCCAGCTGGCGGACCCGCCGCATGCAGGGGGAAGGGCTGAGGCCGACGCGCTGGGCGAGCTCCTGATTGCTCAGCCGGCCGTCCTCCTGGAGCTCGCGCAAGATATGGAGATCGATTCGGTCCATGGCGCAATTATCCACCGCTCTGTTCATGGTTCCGGGGTGATTTCGCAATCGCGTTGCGTAGTCGTTGGCCTATCCTTGCCGCGCACCCCAGGGAAGGACAGCACGCTCATGAAGTGGACGCGCGACAGCAGGCCGCGCCGCATCGTGGTCATCAGCACCGGCGGCACCATAGCCAGCCGCTGGACCGGCAGCGGATACGCCGCCGACGCCTCCGGCGACGACGTCGTGGCGACCGCCGCGGTCCCCGACGCCGTGAACGTCGAGGTCGTCGACCTGTTCAACGTCAACAGCTCCCGGATGACCACCGGCCGCCAGCTGGCCCTGCTGCGCACCGTCCACGAGACGCTCGCCGACCCCGGCGTCGACGGCATCGTCGTCACCCACGGCACCGACACCCTCGAGGAGTCGGCCTTCTTCCTCGACCTGCACCACTCCGACCCGCGCCCCGTCGTCTTCACCGGCGCCCAGCGCCCCTTCGGTACGGGCGACGGTGACGGTCCCGGCAACCTCTACGACGCCCTGCAGGTCGCCGCCACCGTGCACGGCCTCGGCGTCCTCGTCGTCTTCGACGGCCTGGTCCACGCCGCCCGCGGCACGGTCAAGACCAAGACGCTCGCCTCCGACCCGTTCGCCGACCCCTCGGGTGACCGCCTCGGCCGCCTCGGCTTCGGCCAGGTCGACGTCGAGCGCGAGCCCGAGCGCCCGGCCCCCCTGCCGCTGCCCGCCACCGGCCGCCCCGCGCCCCGCGTCGACATCGTGATGCACCACTCCGACGCCGACCCGCTGCTCTTCGACGCGGCCCTCGCCGCCGGCGCCCAGGGCATCGTCCTCGTCGGCACCGGCGCCGGCAACGCCACGCCCGAGATGGCCGAGGCCGTCGCCCACGCCGTCGACCGGGGCGTCCTCGTGGTCCTCTCCACCCGCGTCGCCTCCGGCCCGGTCGCCGAGGTCTACACGGGCGGCGGCGCCGTCGACCTGGCCGCCGCGGGCGCCGTCCTGGCCGGCACGCTGCGCCCCGGCCAGGCCCGGATAGCCCTCCTCACCGCCCTCCTGTCGGACACGCCATCGACCGAGCGCCGCACCGCCCTGCTGCGCACCCTGCTCGAAGGCCCGGTCCGTTCCGAGCCCGCCCTCGCCGCCACCCCCTCCCACGCGTAAGGCACCCCGCACCGTGATACCCGCACAGCAGCACGACGTCCGACGCGAGCACGACCTGCTCGGTGACCGGGACGTCCCCGCCGACGCGTACTGGGGTGTCCACACCCTGCGCGCCCGGGAGAACTTCCCCATCACCGGCATCCCGATCTCCGTCTACCCGCAGCTGATCGACGCGCTCGCCGCCGTGAAGGAGGCCGCCGCCCTCGCCAACGAGGAGCTGGGCCTGCTCCCCGCGGAGAAGGCCGGCGCCATCGTCGCCGCCTGCCGCGAGATCCGCGGTGGCGCGCTGCACGAGGAGTTCGTCGTGGACGTCGTCCAGGGCGGCGCCGGCACCTCGACCAACATGAACGCCAACGAGGTCGTCGCCAACCGCGCCCTGGAGCTGCTCGGCCACGCCAAGGGCACGTACGGCCGGCTGCACCCCAACGAGGACGTCAACCTCGGCCAGTCGACCAACGACGTCTACCCGACCGCCATCCGGATCGCCGCCATCGGCGCGGGCCGCGAGCTGCTGCGGGCGATGGCCGTCCTCCAGGACGCCTTCGCCGAGAAGGCCGTCGAGTTCGGCACGGTCGTCAAGATGGGCCGCACGCAGCTCCAGGACGCGGTGCCCATGACGCTGGGCCAGGAGTTCTCCACGTACGCCGTGATGCTGGAGGAGGACCGCGGGCGGCTCGCCGAGGCGATCGAGCTGATCCACGAGATCAACCTCGGCGCCACCGCCATCGGCACCGGTCTCAACGCCGCCCCCGGCTACGCCGAGACCGCCCGCCGCCACCTCGCCGGCATCACCGGCCTGCCCCTGGTCACCTCCGCCAACCTGGTCGAGGCCACCCAGGACTGCGGCGCGTTCGTCCAGCTGTCCGGGGTCCTCAAGCGGATCGCCGTGAAGCTCTCCAAGACCTGCAACGACCTGCGGCTGCTCTCCTCGGGTCCGCGCGCCGGCTTCGGCGAGATCAACCTGCCGCCCGTGCAGGCCGGTTCGAGCATCATGCCCGGCAAGGTCAACCCGGTCATCCCGGAGGTCGTCAACCAGGTCGCCTTCGAGGTGATCGGCAACGACATGACGATCACCATGGCGGCGGAGGGCGGCCAGCTCCAGCTCAACGCCTTCGAACCGGTCATCTTCCACGCCCTGTCGAAGAGCCTGACCTCCCTGAAGGCGGCCTGCCTCACCCTCGCCGAGCGCTGCGTGACCGGCATCACCGCCAACACCGAGACCCTGCGCGCGAGCGTCGAGAACTCCATCGGCCTCGCCACCGCGCTCAACCCGCACCTCGGCTACACGACGGCCACCGCCATCGCCCAGGAGGCGCTGGCCACCGGCCGCTCGGTCGCCGCACTCACCCTGGAGAAGGGCCTGCTCCCGCCCGAGCGGCTCGCCGAGCTCCTCACCACCGAGCACCTCACGGGCACGGCGGGCGGGGTGCTCAAGGTCTGATCGGGCCGGTCAGGCCCTCGGCAGTGCGAAGTTGAAGTCCGCTGAGCCGAAGATCCCGAACAACCGGAGCCAGAGCGGCAGCACCAGCTCGGTCGCGCGGGCCCCGGTCAGGTCGCCCAGGTCGACGATCCGGGCCTCCGGCCAGCCGAAGGACCGCAGCAGACCGGTGACCACGGACTTGGCCTCCGCGTCGTCGCCGCAGACGAACACGACGTGGTCGCCCGGGACCCTTCCCGGGTCGACCATGATCGTGTTGGTCATGGTGTTGAGCGTCTTCACCACGCGGGTCTCCGGGAACGCCCGCTGGATCTGCTCGGCCAGACTGCCGCCGTCCGGAGTCACGACCTTCGGCGGCATACCCGCGGAGAAGTCGAGCGGGTTCGACACGTCGATCAGGACCTTGCCCCGCAGGTTCTCCGTGCCCGCCGCCTCCAGCGCGGCCATCGACACGAGCCCGCCGGTCGCGTTCACGACCAGCTCCGCCCCGCCCGCGGCCGCCGCGAACGTGCCGTGCGCGGACCGGTGCCCGGCCGCCCATTCCGCGGCCCTGGGGTTGTCGGCCGACCGGGAGCCGAGCGTCACCTCGTGACCGAGCGACACCAGCTTGCTCCCGAGCCTGCGGCCGGCCTCACCGGTGCCGAGTACGGCGATCCTCATGCGCGTGCGCTCCTTCGTTGCCGTGGGGACATGCACGTTCACGGACGACCGTAGGCCCCGCAGGCGCCGGAGACTCAAGTACGCGCGCGACAAGGCCGACATTCTTACCGGAAACGGTACGAATCAATCCTGGAGTCGCCGCATGCCGAGCAGCCCCGCCGCCACCCCTCTCACACCCGTCACCCCCGTCACGCCCGACTCCCTGGATCGCGAGGCCGCCGCCCTGCTCGACAGCGCGGCCTGGCAGGAGATCGTGGCCCGCTGGTCCGAGGCCCCGCCGGTACGGGAGGAGGTGGCGGCGGGCGACTGGCGGCAGTTGCTCTCCGTCCCCGTGGAACGGCTCGTCGCCGACGCGCTGGACGCCCTCCCCGCACCCCTGCCCGCCCAGCGGCCGCTGCCCAGGCGGCTGGGCGCGATCCTGCCCGACCGGCTGCACGTCTGGCGCCGGATCGGCAGCCCCGACGTGCCGCCCTCGGTCCATCTGGCCCACGCCCGGCGCGTCCTGACCGAATGGGGCTGGCAGAACACCCCGTACAAGCTGCGCGACCGCCGCGGCGCGCGATGTGTCTGCGGCGCGATGCTCGCCGCGCACCGCCTCGGTCACGGCAGCGCCGCCACCATGAACGAGGCCGGGGCCTGGATGCTCGAGGAGCTCCGTTCGTACGGCTGGACCGAGCTCATCGGCCCGTGGAACCGCGCCCCGGGCCGGACCGCGGCGGAAGCGCTCGCCCTCGTGGACGCCACCATCCGCCGCGCGGCCCGGGCGGGCCGCTGACGCGAGGTCAGCGCACCGGCAGCTGGTCGACCAGCGGCGGCAGGGCCTGTGCCGGAGCGGCGGACCGCAGGCCCGCGCGAGCCGGGGTGCCGCTCAGGGCGCCGTTCACGTGCGCGTACAGCGCCGGGGTGATCGGGTCCGGCAGCGGCTTGCCCTCGGCGTCGAAGCGCTGGTACTTCATCAGGGTGTAGCCGATGGAGACCTGGCGCCGGCCGTCCTCCGTGGCGAGCGACCAGGTGCCCGCGCCGAAGACCGCGCCGTCGTGGCCCCAGTACCAGTCGCCGCTCGGCATCCTCAGCGTGTAGATGCCGAGGCCGTACCGCATCGCCTCCTCCTGACCGGGCTCCGGCTCCTCCATCGGGACCGTCGTCTTCATCGCGCGCAGCGCGGCCGGGCCGAGCAGCTTCCCGCCGAGCAGCCGGCGGTAGAAGACGTTGAGGTCGTTCGTCGTCGACACCATCGCGCCGGCGGTGCCGGCCCACGACATGTCGTACGTGCTGTAGTCCCGCGGCGGATCGATGAGGCCGAAGAACGACTCGTACATCCCCGCGTGCGGGCCCTTGATGGCCGGCGAGGACGGGAAGTACGTGTGGCGCAGGCCTGCCTTGCGGATCACGTGGCGCGTGATGTAAGCCTCCGGGTCCTGGCCGGTGACCCGCTCGAGGATCAGTCCGGCGAGGATGTAGTTGGTGTTGGCGTAGGCCCACTTGCCGCGTTCCTTCGCCGGCGGGGCGGCGAGCCCGAGGCGCGCGAGCTCCTCCGGCTCGATGTGCCGCAGCCGGTTCTCGTCGAGGGTCCTGCCGGGGTCCTGGAGGATCCCGGGGAAGGCCGGCAGGACGTAGTCGCCGATGCCGCTGGTGTGGTTGAGCAGCATCCGGACCGTCACCTTCTCGCCGCGCTCCCCGGGGACGAGGTCCGGGAGGTAGCGGCCGACGGGCGCGTCCAGGTCGATCCGGCCGCGCTCCACCTGCTGCAGGACGGCGACGGCCGTGAAGCTCTTGGTGATGCTGCCGATCCGGTGCTCGAAGTCCGGTCCCGTCGGACGGCCGGTGGCGGGGTCGGCGACGCCCGTGGC
Organism: Streptomyces sp. NPDC085481; assembly: GCF_044541845.1. NCBI lineage: Bacteria > Bacillati > Actinomycetota > Actinomycetes > Kitasatosporales > Streptomycetaceae > Streptomyces > Streptomyces sp. NPDC085481. The sequence continues at coordinate 214,314 of NZ_JBITTJ010000015.1, read as the reverse complement.
GCCCCGCCACTGCTCGTGGCCGTCGCGGACCGCCGAGTACGCCCCGTACATGCCGGCGGTGTGGAAGGCGTCGAGCGAGGCGCGCAGGGCCTCGCGGTCGAGGGCGGGCCGGTGGCGGACCGCCGCCGTGGTGCCCGCCGACGCCCCCGCGGCGTCGGCGGCCTGGGCCGGCAGCACCCCCAGGGACAGGGTCAGCAGGGCGGTCGAGACCACGGCCGTCGTCCGTGCCGTGCGGGTGGCGCTTAAGCGCATGAGGAAGTTCCCCTCCGTCGGTCGTCGCGCACGCGATCCCGTGCGCGGACCGTCCATCCTCGCCGCCCGGCACGGGGCGCCGCCTCCTTCCCCGGAACGATCACGATCGCCGGAACGCGATACCACCGGGGTACTACCCTGGGTGTATGGGCGGCGGCGGTCTGACCGGACTGTTCCTCTGCGGAGACGTGATGCTCGGCCGGGGACTCGACCAGATCCTTCCCCATCCCCTCGACCCCGCCCTGCCCGAGCGGTACGTACGCGACGCCCGCGACTACGTGTCCCTCGCCGAGACGGTCTCCGGACCGGTGCCACGGCGGGCCGGGTACGCCTATCCGTGGGGCGAGGCCCTCGACCTGATCGACGCGGCACGGCCCGACGTCCGCGTGGTCAACCTGGAGACCTCCGTGACGCGGCACGACGGCCATGTCCCGGGCAAGGCCGTCCACTACCGCATGGATCCGGCCAACCTGCCGGCCCTGACCGCCGTCCGCCCCGACGTCGTCGTCCTGGCCAACAACCATGTCCTCGACTACGGCCGCCGAGGGCTCGGCGACACCCTCGACGCCCTCGCGGCCGCCGGACTGCGCACCGCGGGCGCGGGGCGCGACGCCGAGGAGGCGAGCCGGCCGGCGGCCGTCCCACTGCCGGAGGGCCGGCGGCTGCTGGTCTTCGCGCTGGGTCTGGCGTCCAGCGGCGTGCCCCGCGACTGGGCCGCCACCGCCCGGCGCGGCGGCGTCCACTTCGCCGCGGGCCCCGGCGACCCCGCGGCGACCCGGCTCGCGGCGCGGCTGCGCACGACCCGCCGCCCCGGCGACCTCGTGGTCGTCTCCCTCCACTGGGGCCCCAACTGGGGTTACAGACCCGACCGTTCCGAAGTCTCCTTCGCCCACACGCTCGTCGACGCGGGCGCCGACATCGTGCACGGGCACTCCTCGCACCACCCACGGCCCCTGGAGGCGTACCGGGGCAGGCTCGTCCTGCACGGCTGCGGCGACCTCGTCAACGACTACGAGGGCATCAGCGGACAGGAGCGCTACCGCGACGACCTGCGGCTCCTGCACTTCGTCACCGTCCACGACGAGGACGGCGCCCTGGAGGAGGTGCGGCTCGTGCCCCTGCGCACCCGGCGGCTGCGTCTCGAACGGGCCCCGGAGCAGGACGTGCGGTGGCTCCACGACGTGCTCGGCCGGACCAGCCGCCCCTTCGGGATGCGGATCGAGGCCGCCCCCGACCCGGTGGCCGGCGGACCGGCCCTGACGGCCCGGCCCGCGTGACGGCCCGTCGGGGCCGGTGCGCGCGGACGGGCAGGAAGGCGAGCTGGACATGTACTTCACCGACCGCACCGACGCGGGCAGGCAGCTCGCCGCCCGTCTGGAGGGCCTCAAGGGACAGGACCTCGTCGTCCTGGGGCTGCCGCGCGGCGGAGTGCCCGTCGCCGCGCAGGTGGCCGACGCGCTCCAAGCGCCGCTCGACATCTGTCTCGTACGGAAACTCGGCGTGCCCTACCAGCCGGAGCTCGCCATGGGCGCGATCGGCGAGAACGGGGTACGCGTCCTCAACGAGCGGGTCATCGCGGAGACCGGGGTCTCGGAGCGCGACCTCGCCGAGACCGAACGGCGCGAACGGGCCGTCCTGGAGGAGCGGGCCGAGCGCTACCGCGCGGCCCGCGGGCCGGCCGATCCGCGCGGGCGCACCGCCGTGATCGTCGACGACGGCATCGCCACCGGGGCCACCGCGCGCGCCGCCTGCGAGGTCGTACGGGCCCGGGGCGCCGCCCGGATCGTGCTCGCGGTGCCGGTCGCGCCGCGCGGCTGGGCCGAGCGGGTCGCGGGTGCGGCGGACGAGACGTACAGCGTCCACGAACCGGACCTCTTCTACGCCATCGGCCAGTTCTACCGGGACTTCTCGCAGACCCCCGACGAGGAGGTCGTCGCGTGTCTGCGGCTGCGTCGCGGGGCGCGCGGTGAGGACACCGAGGTACGCATCCCGCTCGGCGCCCTGGAGGTCGGCGGGCGGCTCACCGTGCCCGAACGGGCCACCGGCATCGTGCTGTTCGCGCACGGCAGCGGGAGCAGCCGGCACAGCCCGCGCAACCGGGCCGTCGCCGCCACGCTCAACCGGGCCGGGCTCGGCACGCTGCTCTTCGACCTGCTCACCGAGGACGAGGCCGCCGACCGCGCCAACGTCTTCGACACGCCGCTGCTCGCCGCGCGCCTGCTCCAGGCGGGCGACTGGCTCGCGGACCGGCCGGCCACGGCCACGCTGCGGACCGGTTACTTCGGGGCCAGTACGGGTGCGGCGGCCGCGCTGTGGGCCGCCGCCGAGCCGGGAAGCACCGTCGCCGGGGTCGTCTCGCGCGGCGGCCGGCCGGACCTCGCCGACGAACGGCTACCCGACGTCACGGCCCCCACCCTGCTGATCGTGGGCGGCGCCGACCCGCTCGTCCTCGACCTCAACAACCGGGCTCAGCAACGATTGCGCTGCGAGCACCGCCTCGTCACCGTGCCGGGCGCGGGCCACCTGTTCGAGGAGCCGGGCGCCCTGGAGCGGGTGGGCACGCTGGCGGCGGCGTGGTTCGCCGAGCGACTGTGACCGTGCAGGCGACCCCGGCGACCCCGGCGACCCCGGCGGCCCCCGGCGGCCCCGGCGGGGTCCGGAAGGCCGGTCAGCCGGAGGTGCCGACGATCCGGTCCACGGCGGCCGCGATCAGGGCGTCGCGCTCTTCCTCGGAGAACACGTCCGGCAGCGTGAGCTGTTCGACGATCAGCCAGTTGAGGGTCAGGATCAGCAGCTTGACGGCGGTCGCGTCGCCGGGCAGGCCGGAGGCCTCGTGGTAGGCGACGTTGGCGTCGACGTCGGCGCGGACCCGCTCGGTGAGGACCTGGCGCAGCTCCGGGCGGCGGGTCGCCTCCAGGCGCAGCTCCAGGAGGGCGAGGTAGCCGGTGCGGAAGCCGCTGACCCGGCCGACGAGTTCCCGCATCAGGTCGGTGTACGTGGCGAGGTCCGTGGGCGCCGCCTGCTGCCGGGCGATGGTCTCCTCGTCGGGCTGGAGCCGCTCGTAGACCCGGGCGCCCGCCTGGGTGAGCAGGTCGTCGCGGTTGGCGAAGTAGTTCGAGGCGGTGCCGGGCGGCACGGCCGCCTCCGTGTCCACGGCGCGGAAGGTGAGACCACGGGCCCCCTCGCGGGCGAGCACCTCGATGGCGGCGTCGACGAGGGCCGCCCTGCGCTCGGGGTTGCTGCGCGCCACCGGCACCACTTCCTGTCCGTCCGACCCCGTCGGGAATATGTACTCCGGTCAGAGTACTACGCCCGGAGTGAATCGTGAGCCGCTGCCCGGCTACGCGTGGGTGCCCCGCTGTGCGCGCTGCCCGGCTACGCGCCCTTGCGGCAGCGCGCCGTGACGGCCGCCCCCAATTCCGGTGTCAGGACCGTCGCCGGGCCCAGGCCCAGGGCCTCGCAGAGCGCCGTCCCGTGGACGTCGACGACCGCCTCGACCAGGTCCGCCAGATCCGCCGCCGCCCCCCGGCCCCGGTACAGCGCCGTCGCGTACACGACCAGGAAGGCCACCGCCGACGGCCACCACACCAGCGCGGCGAGCCCGTAGAGCACGGCCCACCCGGCGAGCACGCCCGCAGCCTCGAAGGCCCCCGACGCCGCCCGCAGCTCCTCGCGCACGTCCTCCGGCAGCACCAGCCACAACCGGGGCCAGCAGGACGCGAGATCGAGCCGGTACTCGGCGTGGATGCGGACATCGGCCCCGGCGAGCCGGTCGCCGGTCCAGGTGGGCCGCACCGGCGGGGCGAGCGCGACGGCGTTACGGCGCGCCGCGGCCGGCGCGGGGTCCCGGCCCGCCCGCACCGCGGCCTCCACCGCCGACTGGCCCTCCTGCCAGCGGCGCGCCCGCCGTGCCACCAGCCGCCGACGGGCCGGACCGGCCCAGCGCGGCCAGTCGCCCAGCCAGACCGCCCGCACCGCACGCCCGAGCCCCTGCGCGGCCAGCCCCGCCGCGCCCGCGGCGAGCAGCGCCACCGCCGCGGTGAGCAGCAACGTGGCACCGCCGTCGGCCTGGATGCGGCGGGCCGCCGCGGTCGCCGCCCGGGCCAGCTCCCGGACCGACAGGGCGTCGGCGGGGTCGAGCAGCAGTCCCGTCGCCACCACGGCCACGAGCAGGAGGCCGGGCAGCACCAGGACCGAGAGCCAGCGCTCGGCCAGCCTGCGGCCGACGTCGACGAGCAGCCCCGTCATCACGTGTCCCGCTGGGCGAGCAGGGAGCCCCGGACCGCGCACCTCGGGACCGCGACGCCCGGCGGCCTGATCCAGCTGCGGTCGCAGGCCGCGCCCGGGCAGCCGTACACCTCCACGCCGTACCGTTCCTCGGTGGTCGCCGGATGCACGATGCCGCCGGGCGAGCGCACCGCGGGCGCCTCCGGCACGTCCATCCGGCGCAGCAGATCCGTGACGCCCTCGGCCCGCCCGGCCGCGGCGGCGGAGATCGCGGCCGCGAGGCGTTCGCCGAGCCCCGCCTCCTCGGCGGCGCCCCGTAACCAGGTCAAGTTCTCGCAGAGACGGGCGATTTCACGGCGATCTTCGGTCATAAGGGCTGATCGTAATGTCAGTTGAGGCCTACAGTGCTCAATATGGCTCTCCCATATGCCCGTTCCATCGCCGAAGAGCATCTGTACATGGAGCTGCATCCGTGCGAGTGCGGCGAATCCGCCAAGACGGGGATCACGCACGGTCTCCTGCAGACCGAGCAGGGGATCGCTTCGGACCACCAGTTCGTCTGCGCCGGCTGCGGCACCCGCCGGCGCTTCGTCTTCCGGCTGCCCGGCCTCGCGCCCCAGCACGCCGACCGCTACGGCGGACCGGAGCCCTCGCGGATCATCGACGCCGGCGAATGGCGCATGATCGCCCTCAGCTACATGTCGGAGGCGGAGGAGGTCAGGGCCGACCCCGTGCGGCGGAAGGCGATGCTGGAGGAGTGCCTGGCCGCCTACCAGGAGATGCTGAAGTTCGTCCCGCCCGGTGCGGACCGCGTCCCCGACTCGGCGTTCTTCACCGAGTACGGCCGGGAGATCAGGGACGAGGAGGCGTCCGTCGTCTTCAACCGCTCCTTCCTGGAGGCCATGGTCGACGGCGTGCGGCGGGAGCTGGCGGAGCTGCCATGAGCGATCCGGTCCGGGAGGGTCTGCGCGAGCGGCTGGCGCGCTATCACGCCACCGGCGACCGCGATGCCGTCCTCGACCTGGAGGCCGAGCTCGAACTCGCCGCCCTGCTCGGCCCCCACGAGGGCTTCGACACCGAGGCCGCCCACGTGGGCGGCATGGTGCACTGGGCCCGCTACCGCGCCGGCAGCACCTCCGAGGAGGACCTCGCCGAGGCGGTGCGGCTGCTCGCCGAGGTCCACGACCGCGCCGAGGGGTTAGAGATCCCCGGCCCGGTCCGGCTGATCCTGGAGTGCCGCCGTGCCGGCTGACCCCGGGCGGGGCAGGGGCTACGGCCACCCCCTCGACGCCGCCGCCCACGCCGCGTTCGACGCCGCCGTGGACGAGTTGCGCGCCTCGCCCCTGGCGCACGTCGACCCGACCCCCGCCCAGTGGCGGCGCACCCTGCGCGAGGACAACGAGGCGGAGGACCTGCGGACCGCCCTCGGCACGCTGCGCGAGCGCTTCGCCCCCGTCCGCACCGAGGACGCTCCCTGGGACCAGTCCGCCCTCGCCGCCCATCTGCACCACCTGGGCACGGCCGTGCTGCGCCAGTGGGACCGCACCGGCGATCCGTACGCCGTCCTCATGGCCTGCGCCGTGTGGCGCGACCTGCTCGCCACCGTCTGGCTCACCGATATCGTCTCGCCGCTCGCCGCCCTCTCGGCCCGCTTCCTCGGCCGTTACGCCGCCACCCCGGACCTGCCGCTGCTCGACGCCGCCGTCCGGCTGGGCAGGGACGCGGTGTTCGACACGGCCGCCTTCGGAACGACCCGGCCCGAGCGGCTCCTCGTCTGCGCGGACGCCCTGCGCTGCCGTCACGAGCACACCGGCGACCGCGCCGCCCTCGTCGAGGCCGAGGCCCACTACGCCGAGGCGAGGGGGACCGCGAGGGAGGGGGAGCGCGAGCGGGCCGAGGGCGGGCTCGCCGCGGTACGGGCCCACCGACGCGCCCTCACCGCCCCGGCCGCCGCCCCGCCGTCCGCGCTGCCCGGCCCCCTGGCCGAGGCCGCCGCGCTCACCGACCACGCCGCCGAACGGCTCGCCCGCTTCCGGGCCGCCGGCGACTCGGCCGGGCTCGACGAGGCCGTCGCCGCCCTGCGCAGGGCCCTCGCCCTCACCCCCGACGACCACCGGGACCTCCCGCTGCGCCTGACCCGCCTCGGCTCCGCCCTGCACGCCGCGCACCTGCGCCGGCCCGCCCCGGCCACCGTCGAGGAGGCCGTGGCCGCCTGCCGGGCCGCGCTCGCCCTGCCCATCGACCGGCCCGCCCTGCGCACCGAGGCGACCGCCGTGCTGGCCACGGCCCTCGTCTCCCGGTACGAGGCCGAGGGCGGACGCCCCGTACACCTCGCCGAGGCCGGGCTCCTCGCGGCCGAACTCGCCCACGCCCACCCGCCGGGCCACCCCGCCCGTGACGGCGTCCTCGCCGATCTCGCCGGACTGCTTCCGGACGCCGACCGGCCGGCCCCGGCACCCGAAGGGCCCCGCCGCGCCGAGAACCTGCTCGACCTGGCCCGCTCGCTGCCGGCCGCCGAGGCCGACCGGGCGCTCGCCGCGTACGCCGAGGCCGCCCGTACTCCCGGCGCCCCGCTGCTCGTCCGGGGCCTCGCCAGCCAGGAGTGGGCCAGGGCCGCAGCGGGCCGCGGGGACCTGCGCGCCGCCGAGACGGCGTACCGGCTCACCGTCGACCTGTTACCCGAGCTCGTCGCCGACCTGGAGCGTCGGGACGACCAGGAGTACCGGCTGCTGCCCTTCGCCGGCCTCGCCTCCGACGCCGCCGCGTGCGTCCTCGGCCGGGGCGGCAGCCCCGCGGAGGCGCTCAGTCTCCTCGAGCGCGGCCGGTGCGTGCTGTTCTCGCGGGCGCTCGGCGAGGAGCCGGTCCCGGTCGACGAGGTGGTCCGCGCGCAGGTCGCCGCCGGCGGTCCCGTCGTGGTCGTCAACGTGAGCCGGCTCGGCAGCCACGCCCTCGTCCTGACCGCCGCCGGCATCCTCACCGTGCCGCTGCCGGGCCTGACCCCCGCCGCCGTGGAGGACCGGCGGATCGCTCTGGACCTGGCGCAGGACCTGCTGCGCACCCCGGAGGCCGACCCGGGCCTGCGCTGGGCCGCCGGGCGCTCGGTGTCCAGGCTGCTCGGCTGGCTCTGGGACACCGTCGCGGGCCCGGTCCTCGACACCCTCGGCCTCGCCGCGAGCCCCGGTGCTCGCACGCCCGGCATGACCGGCGAGACACCCCCCAGGCCGCTGCCCCGGCTGTGGTGGCTGCCCACCGGGCAGCTCTCCCTGCTGCCGCTGCACGCCGCGGGCCATCACGCCGCGGGCGACGGGCGTACGGTGCCCGACCGGGTCGTGTCCTCCACCGTGCCGACGCTCCGTCAACTGCTGCGCGCCCGGGCCCGCACCGCCCGCCGTCCCGCCGACCGCTCGCTCGTCGTGGCCATCGGCGACCTGCCCGGCTACCGGCTGCCGGCCGCCGCGGGCGAGGCCGAACTCGCCCGCGCCCACCTGCCGGGCGCCCGGCTGCTCGCCGACGCGGCCGCGCGCCCGGAGGCCGTACGGGAGGCGCTCGGGGACGCGGCCTGGGTGCACATCGCCTGCCACGCCACCACGGACGTCGCCGACCCTTCGGCCAACCGGCTCGCCCTGGCGGGCGGCGACCTGTCGGTCGCCGAGATCGGCCGCATGCGCAACCCCGACGCCCACTTCGCCTTCCTCTCCGCCTGCGGCACCGCCCGCGGCGGCGACGCCCTGTCGGACGAGGTCGTGCACATCTCCTCCGCGTTCCAGCTCGCCGGATACGCGCACGTCATCGGCACCCTGTGGCCGATCGTGGACGACGTGGCGGCCCGCGTCGCGGCCGAGGTCTACGCGGGGCTCTCCGACGGAGCGGACCCGGCGCGGCTGCTGCACGCGGCGACCCTGGCCGTACGCGACGAGTACGCGGGCAACAGCCCGCTCCTGTGGGCCTCCCATCTGCACATCGGACCCTGAACAGGCCGCCGGCGGGCTACCGCGTTCACCAGGCGAGGTCCTCCAGGGCGTCCGGGTCGAGGAGCGGCCCGCCGCCGTCCGAGCCCGGCTGGTCCGGGGTGATGGGCACTTCGGCCCAGATGGTCTTGCCGCGCCGTGCGTAGCGGGTGCCCCAGCGGTGGGCGAACTGGGCCACCAGGAACAGGCCGCGGCCGCCCTCGTCGGTGTCCGTCGCGTGCCGCAGGTGCGGGGAGGTGCTGCTGCCGTCGGACACCTCGCAGATCAGCACCCGGTCGTACACGAGCCGGACCCGCACCGGCGGCCTGCCGTACCGGATCGCGTTGGTGATCAGCTCGCTGAGGACCAGCTCCGCCGTGAACCCGACCTCCTCCAGGCCCCACTCCGCCAGCCGCGCCGCCGCCGCGTTGCGTACCGGGGCCACGGCGGACGGGTCGCCCGGCACGTCCCACTCCGCGATGCGGTCCGGGGCGATCCGGTTGGCGCTCGCCACGAGCAGCGCGATGTCGTCGGCCGGCACCGGGAACAGCAGCGCCGCCAGGACGTCCGCGCAGGTCTGTTCCGCGGTGCGGTCGGCGCGCGCGAGGGTGCCGCGCAGCAGCGCGAGCCCGGTGTCGAAGTCCCGTGTCCTGTCCTCCAGGAGCCCGTCGGTGAACAGCACCAGCTTGCTGTCCGGCTCCAGGCGCAGGTGCGCCGACTCGAAGGGCCGGTCGCCGAGCCCGAGCCCGAGCGGAAGACCGGCCGGCAGCGCCGGGAACTCCACGCTTCCGTCGGGCCGTACGAGGGCCGGTCCCGGGTGTCCGGCGCTGGCCATCGTGCAGCCGCCGGAGGTCGGGTCGTAGACGACGTACAGGCAGGTGGCGCCGGTGATGCCCTCCGCGGCGCGGTCCCGGTCGGTCCGGTCGTCGCCCTCCTGCGAGGACTCGTTCTCCTCGCCGAGCCGGTCGATCAGCTCGTCGAGGTGGCCGAGGAGTTCGTCCGGTGGCAGGTCGAGGGTGGAAAAGTTGGCGACCGCCGTCCGCAGCCGGCCCATCGTGGCGGCCGCGTGCACGCCGTGGCCCACCACGTCCCCGACCACCAGCGCCACCCGCGCCCCCGGCAGCGGGATCACGTCGAACCAGTCGCCGCCCACCCCGGCCTCCGCCGGCAGATAGCGGTACGCGACGGTCACGGCGCTCTGGTCGGGCAGCACCCGCGGCAGCAGGCTGCGCTGCAGTGCCACCGCCATCGTGTGCTCGCGGGTGAAGCGGCGCGCGTTGTCGATCGCGAGCGCCGCGCGGGCCGCCAGCTCCTCCGCGAACGACAGGTCCTCCTCCCCGAACGGCTCGGGCGTGTCCCCACCCCGCCAGAAGTTGGCCATCCCGAGCACCACGCCACGGGCGAGCAGCGGCACGGTGAGCAGCGAGTGCAGCCCGTACGCGAGGGCCTGCGCCGCCCCCTCCGGGTCCTGGGCCCGCCAGCCCTGCGCCGCCGCCAGGTCCGCCTGGAGCACCGCCCGCCCCTCGTCCAGGGCCGTGGCCATCGGCGTGCTCGGCACCACGAACCGGATGAGGTCGCCGACCGGCTGCAACGGCGACGTCGGGCGGATGCCGCTCACGGCCGTTCGCCGCATCTCGGTGAACGCCCCGGAGGGCTCCTCGCCCCGCACCACCGGGTCGAGCAGCTCCACCGTCACGAAGTCGGCGAACCGCGGCACCGCCACCTCCGACAGCTCCTCCGCCGTCCGCACCACGTCCAGGGTGGTGCCGATCCGCGTGCCCGCCTCGTACAGCAGCCGCAGCCGGCCCCGCGCCACCTCGGCCCGGCCGGTCAGGGCGGCCAGCTCGGTGGTGTCGCGCATGGTCATGACGGTGCCGCCGTCCGCCGCGCCGTCCCCGGTCGGCCGGACGTTCACCGCGAGCAGCCGGTCCCCGGCCAGGTGCACCTCGTCCGTCACCGGCCGCCCGGACAGCAGCAGCGCGGCCGTACGGGGCTCCAGACCCAGCTCCGTGACGTGGCGCCGCTCGGCGTCCTGCGGCAGCTTCAGGAGCCGGCGGGCCTCGTCGTTGGCGAGCAGCAGCCGCCCGTCACCCGCGACGATGACCACGCCCTCCTTCACCGAGTGCAGCACCGCCTCGTGGTGCTCCTTGAGCCGGGTCATCTCGGCCGGGCCGAGGCCGTGGGTCTGGCGCCGCAGCCGGGCGCTCACCAGGCCCGCGCCGCCCACCGCGAGGGCGAGGCCGCCGGCGGCCGCGCCGAGCAGCAGCGGAAGCCGGCGCTCGACCGCCGCGCCGACGGTCTCCACCTCGATGCCGCTGGTCACCATGCCGACCACGGTGCCGTTGTCGTCGCGGACCGGGACCAGGGCGCGCACCGCGTCGTTCGGATCCCCGTGGAACACCTCGGTGAAGGATTCGCCGGCCGCCGCTCGCGCGATGTCGCCACTGGCCCGCTTGCCGATGAGCGACGGCTGGGAGTCGGTGTAGCGGACGCCGTCCGGGGCGAGCACCGCGACGAAGTCGACACCCGAGCCCAGGCGGGCCGCCTCCGCCCTGGGCTGGAGGACCGCGCTGGGGTCGGGGGAGGTGAGCGCTTCGGCGATGCCGGGCGCGTGCGCGAAGGCCTCGGCGACCGCGACGGACCGGTTGCGGGCGTCGCGCTCGCTGTCGTACCGCCCCTGCAGCACGAGCGCGATCGCCGCCGCCGCGATGATCAGCAGCGCGATGATCGCCTGCAGGGCGAAGACCTGGCCGGCGACGCTCCGCAGCCCGGTGTGCCCCCGGCTGCCACCGGCGGACCGTTCCGCGCCTCGCGTCACGGTGCGCTCCTTCCCGCCCGGTCCACGGGCGCCTCCTTCCATGCTGCCCCCGCCGCGACCGTCAGGGGAAACGGGGCGCGCCGCCCGGGGGCGGCCGAAGGGCCCTGGGCGCGGGGGCCCCGGACCGTTACGGTGGACGGAAGATCGTTTCGACCCCGGCAGGAAGCAGCGAGACCATGCCCCACGGCACCAGCGACCCCCGCGAGCCGGACGTGCTCGTGCACACCGAGGGCCGCGCCGGCTTCCTCACCCTGAACCGGCCCCGGGCGATCAACGCCCTCACGCACGCCATGGTGCGCCTGATCGACGAGGCGCTGACCGGGTGGGAGCACGACCCGGCCGTGGACACCGTCGTCATCAGGGGTGCGGGTGAGCGGGGCCTGTGCGCGGGCGGCGACATCCGGGCCATCCACGCCGACGCCCGCGCCGGGGGCACCGAGTCGGTGGACTTCTGGCGCGACGAGTACCGGCTCAACGCCCGGATCGCCCGCTACCCCAAGCCGTACGTGGCCTTCATGGACGGCATCGTCATGGGCGGCGGCGTCGGCGTCTCCGGGCACGGATCGGTCCGGATCGTCACCGAGCGTTCCCGGGTCGCCATGCCGGAGACCGGCATCGGCTTCGTCCCGGACGTCGGCGGTACGTATCTGCTGAGCCGTGCCCCCGGCGAACTGGGCACCCACCTCGCCCTCACCGGCGCGCAGGCGGGTCCCGCCGACGCGATCCTGGCCGGTCTCGCCGACCACTTCGTCGCCTCCGCCGACCTGCCGGCGCTCGCCGCCGAGCTCAGCCGGGTGCCCGCCGCCGAGGCCGTGGCCTCCTTCGCCCGCCCGGCGCCGCCCGGTGAGCTCGCCGAGCAGCGCGCGTGGATCGACGACGGGTACGCGGCGGACACCGTCGAGGGCATCGTGGAGCGCCTGACCGACTCGGGTGTCGTGGCGGCCAAGGAGACCGCAGGCGTGCTGCTCACCCGCTCGCCCACCGCCCTGAAGGCCACCCTGGCCGCGGTGCGCGGGGCCCGCGAGCTCGATTCCCTGGAATCGGTACTGAACATGGAGTTCCGGCTCTCCTGCGCGGCCCTCGTCTCGCCCGACCTGGTCGAGGGCATCCGCGCCCAGGTCGTCGACAAGGACCGCGACCCTCGCTGGACTCCGCCAACCCTCGGCGGGGTGACGTCGGAGGCCACCGCGCGCTGGTTCGCCCCGTCTCCGTACGGCGAGCTCGGCCTCACGGCGCCCGGCGGCCGGGACCACTGAGCCCGGGACCACTGAGCCCGGGACCACTGAGCCCGGGACCACTGAGCCCGGGACCACTGAGCCCGGGAACACCGAGGTCAGGACGGTTCCTCCGGCGTCGCACCGGATGCGGAACCGTCCGCTGCCGACCCGTCCGGGGCGAACTCGTCAAGGGTGAACAGACCGCCCTCCGGATCCCTGACCGTTCTCCGCAGGGCCACCGGCGCCCGCCATCCCTCGTCGGCCTCGGGCACCAGCGAGCCGCCGTGGTCCAGGACCGCGGCGGTCGCCCGCTCCAGGTCCGGCACGCGGAAGTGGACCAGCCACCGCGGGCGCAGCTGCGGCTGCGCCGCGGCCGCCTCCGCCGGGCCGCTGTTCAGGCGGGCGATGGCGTCGCCCTGGCGGCGCAGGACCACCTGCTCGTCCTCGTACGAGAGCTCGAAACGCTCCGTTCCCTCGTCGGCCCAGTCCAGGACCTGCCCGTAGAAGACGGCGGCGTCGAAGGCGTTGCGCGTGTGCAGCTCGAGCCACGCGGGGGCCTGCTGCTCGCCCACCCGCCAGCGGGAGGAGATCCTGCCCTCCCATACGCCGAACGCCGCCCCCTCCAGATCGGTGGCGAGCGCGGCCCGGCCGCGCGGCGGGAAGGCCACCGGGCCGACCCCGACCGTGCCGCCGCGCTCCCGGATGCGGGACACGGCCTCGTCCGCGTCGGCGACCGCGAAGTACGCCGTCCAGGCCACCGGCACCCCCATACGGACGGCCACCTCGCCGATCCCGGCCACCGGCACCCCGTCCCGCTCGCCGACCGAGAACCCGTGACCCAGCGGGCCGTGCCGGAAGGTCCAGCCGAGTACCGCCCCGTAGAACTGCTCCGCCGCCGCCAGATCACGCGCCGCCAGACTCAGCCAGCAGGGCGCGCCCGGCTCATCCGCGGTCAACGGCACCCGGCTCACCTCACTTCGGTTCGTCCCCCGGGGCATGCTTCGGTCCGTCCCCCAGGCCACCCTCGCCCGGACGCTCCGGCTCCGCCACTTGTAGCGTCGTCGCAAGCGGGCGCACGCGCGGGCGGGCCCGTCACCCGGCGCCCGCGGGTCGCCCGCCGCGGGCTACTTGACCGTCACCGTGCCGACGAGGATCCGGTGGTCGGAGCAGGCCGGGACGCCCGTGCAGGTCGTCGAGATGCCGAGCGAGTCGGCGCTGTACGGCCCGGCGAGGGCGCTCTCGCGGACGAAGATGTGGTCGATCTTCGCGAAGCCTCCGCAGGGCGGCGTCGTGCCGGGGGTCCCGTCGGCCGTCCACTCGCCGTAGCCGAGGCAGTTCGCCTCGTCGTTGTCGTCGAGCTCCCGGTACTGGCCCGTGTTGCCCGTGTTGTTCGGCACGTCCAGGCTGGGCGCGTAGTACGAGTTCAGCCGGCCGTAGTTCGGCTGGGCGTTGAAGTCGCCGGCGATCAGGACGGTCTCGCCGGCGGCGTGGTACGCCTCCATCTTCTCCCGCACGAACTCCAGCTGCGCGACGTTGAACGACTGGTTCGTCGTGATGTGCGTCGTGCAGAACCGGGTCGCCGTGCCGTCGGTCAGCGGCGCGCACAGCATGTTGCGCTTCTCCGCCGAGCCGTCGTCGGGCAGGGCGAAGCGGGCGGCGCCGCCCAGCGGGCGCTTGCTGAAGATCGCGTTGCCGAAGGCCTCGCCGTTGCACACCGCGGCGTTACCGGCCGGGCGGCTCGGCTCGAAGCGGGCGAAGTTCTGCGGGTCCGAGGCCCAGCCCTTGGCCCGCAGCTCGTCCACCAGGGCGCTGTACTGGCCCTGGCACAGCTCGTTGAAGGCGGCGAAGTCGGCGCCGCGGGCGGCGATCGAGGCGGCCGCCTGGGTGACCATGCCGTCGGTCGTGGAGGCGTCGTGAATCGTGTTCCCCGCCACGTTCCACTGCCAGACCGTGTACGTGCGCGGTGCCGGCGTCTCGGCCTGCGCCGCCGTCGCCGGCAGCAGCACGGCGGCCAGCGCCCCCGCGAGCGCCAGTCGGACACCACGTCGTCGGATGCCGTGAAGTCGCATCGTCGAGTCCCCTCCCAAGGAAATCATCACAGAAAGATGATGATCATATGGGGCGGGAGCGGGGCGGCCGCAGGTGCGCCGCCACAGCGGACGGCATGATGTGATCATGCTGTTGACGTTCGAACCCGTCCTCGACCGGATCGCCCAGGAGATCGAGGAGCTCGCGGGCCGCGGCCGGCCCGCCGACTACATCCCCGCGCTCGCCTCCGCCGACCCAGGCCGCTTCGGCATGGCCGTGGCCGAGCTCGACGGGACGGTGTACGGCGTGGGGGACTGGCAGCAGCCCTTCTCCACCCAGTCCGTCACCAAGGTCTTCACCCTCGCCCTCGCCCTGGCCCGCAAGGGCGACCCGCTCTGGGAGCACGTCGGCCGCGAGCCCTCCGGAAACCCGTTCAACTCGCTCGTCCAGCTGGAGTACGAGAACGGCATTCCGCGCAACCCGTTCATCAACGCGGGCGCCCTCGTCGTCACCGACCAGCTCCACCGGATCACCGGCGACGCCTCCGGCGTCCTGCTCGACTTCCTGCGCGCCGAGAGCGGCAACGAGGACCTCGACTTCGACCGGGACGTCGCCGCCTCCGAGACCGCGCACGGCGACCGCAACGCCGCCCTCGCGCACTTCATGGCCGCCTACGACAACATCGCCAACCCCGTGCCGACACTGCTGCGTGAGTACTTCCGGCAGTGCTCCATCGAGGCGTCCTGCGCCGACCTCGCGCTCGCCACCGGCTTCCTCGCCCGCCACGGCATCCGCGCCGACGGCTCCCGGCTGCTCACCCGCAGCCAGGCCAAGCAGGTCAACGCCGTCATGCTCACCTGCGGGACGTACGACGCCGCCGGCGACTTCGCCTACCGGGTCGGACTGCCCGGCAAGAGCGGAGTCGGCGGCGGCATCATCGCCGTCGTCCCGGGCCGCTGCACCCTGTGCGTGTGGAGTCCCGGCCTCGACGAGCGCGGCAACTCGGTCGCGGGCGTCGCCGCCCTCGACCGCTTCACCACCATCACCGGCCTGTCGGTGTTCTGATCCGCCCGGACCGGCCCGGAAACCCGGCGAGCGGCCCGGGCCGGCTCAGTTCGCGTCGAGCACGACCACGAACGCCTCGCGCCGCTCCTCGCCGTCCACCGGGTGCCACCCGGTCGTCACCGCGCCCCGCGCGCCCGCCGGCAGCTCCCGGCCGGTCCCCAGCACCCGGGTCAGCCGCAGCCGGGGCGCGCCCGCGCCGAGCCCGACCACCGTGCCGTCCGGCCCGTCCTCCTCGACGGACACCTCGGCGACCGGCGTCGCCCAGCCGGCCTCCCCGTCGAGGGTGGCGGTCACCGACGGGTCGGGCGTGTCGGTCAGGCTCTGCGCCTGCGGCTCGGCGCGCCCCTGCAACAGCGCCGCCAGCCCGCCCACCAGGACCGGGTCGTGCGCCCCGTCGTACAGGTAACGGGTCCCGAGCACGCCGTGCTCCGAGGTGCCGATCAGCGCCCCCTCAGCGCCGTCGAGGGGCTTGCCGCGGTAGGTCATCGGCACCAGATAGCCGTGCGGCTCGGCGCCGGAGGCGTCCCGGACCACCATGAACTCGATGCCCACCTCGCCCTCAGGGTCGTCCAGCCGGAACCCGCCGGCCTTGGCGAGCTCGGGCACGCCGCCCGCGCCCTGGTACCAGGAGCGGGTGGGCAGCCAGGAGGCGAGCAGCTCCAGCTTGGTCGGCGTCATGGTGGTCTGGTGGATCAGGGCCATTCTCGTGCACATCCTCCGTGACGGTACGGTTTCCGGTCGGCTGACCGCCCAAGAACCGTACCTCCCCGGCTCCTTGGCTCAGACGTCCGTACCCGGGGTGTGCAACTCTCCCGAGCGGGCCACCCGCGCGTACCAGCGGGCGCTGGACTTGGGCGTGCGGCGGAGGGTGTCGTAGTCGACGTGCACGGCGCCGAAGCGCTTCGCATAGCCGTACGCCCACTCGAAGTTGTCGAGCAGCGACCACAGGAAGTAGCCGTGCACCTCGGCGCCGGACTCCACCGCCCGGTGCACCGCCTCCAGATGGGCGTACACGTAGGCGGCGCGCTCCGGGTCGTGCACCGAGCCGTCGGGCGCGACCACGTCCTCGTACGCCGCGCCGTTCTCGCTGACCACCAGCGGAAGTCCGGGGTGGCGGGCCGAGATCCGGATGAGCAGGTCGTAGAGGCCCGAGGGGTCGACCGGCCAGCCCATCGCCGTGCGGGCGCCGTCCGCCTGGTGGAAGGCGATGTCCTCGGCGCCCGGCCAGGGGGAGTGCTCGCTGTTGCCGTGCCCGTCGTCCTGCGGCTTGGCCTCGCCCTCGGCGACCTGCGAGACCACCGTCGGCGTGTAGTAGTTGACGCCCAGCCAGTCCAGCGGCTGCCCGGCCGTCTCCGTGTCCCCCTCCCGTACGAAACCCCAGTCGGTCAGGTGCGCGGTGTCGGCGAACAGCTCCTGGGGATAGCGGCCCTCCAGCATCGGGCCCAGCCAGACCCCGTTGCCGACGGTGTCGATCCGGCGGGCCGCCTCGCGGTCGGCGGGCGAGGAGGTCAGCGGGCGCACCTCGTGCAGATTGAGCGAGACCGCGAGCCGGGCGGCGGCCGGCAGCGAGGCCCGCAGCGCCTGCACGGCGAGCCCGTGCCCGAGGTTCAGGTGGTGCGCGGCGCGCAGCGCGGCCACCGGGTCCGTGCGGCCGGGGGCGTGCACCCCGGAGCCGTAGCCGAGGAAGGCCGTGCACCAGGGCTCGTTGAGGGTGGTCCAGCGGGTCACCCGGTCGCCCAGGGCGTCGCCGAGCAGACCCGCGTACGCGGCGAACCGCTCGGCCGTCGCCCGCTCCGGCCAGCCGCCCGCGTCCTCCAACTCCTGCGGCAGGTCCCAGTGGTAGAGCGTGAGTGCCGGCTCGATCCCGGCCGTGAGCAGCTCGTCGACCAGCCGCCGGTAGAAGTCCAGGCCCTTCTGGACGGCCGGGCCCCGGCCGGTCGGCTGGACCCGGGACCACGAGACCGAGAACCGGTAGGCGTTCAGGCCGAGTCCGGCCATGAGCCCGACGTCCTCGCGGAAGCGGTGGTAGTGGTCGACGGCCACATCGCCCGTGTGGCCCTCGAAGACCTTGCCCGGCGTGTGCGAGAAGGTGTCCCAGATGGACGGCGTTCTGCCGTCCTCCGTCGCCGCGCCCTCGATCTGGTACGCGGCGGTGGCGGCGCCCCACAGGAAGTCGGGCGGGAAACGACGGACGGCGGTGAGCGGCCGGGTCTCGGACGCGGTCATAGGAGAGCGCTCCCAACGCAGAAGGACAGAAGGCAGAAGGACAGACGGCAGAAGGCAGAAGGACGGAAGGCGGATCGGCGGGAGAAGCGGATGCGGTACGGGAAAGAGGGGACGGGCGTCAGCTCTTGACCGCGCCCGCGGTGATCCCGCCGACGATGTGCTTGCCGAGCACGGCGAACACGAGCAGCAGCGGCACCGTGGAGATCAGCGCGCCCGTCAGCACCACCGCCTGGTCGACGCTGTGGTTGCCCGCGCCGAGGCCGGCGAGCGCCACCTGGAGGGTGGGGTTGCCGTCGGGGGTGAGTGCGATGAACGGCCAGAAGAAGTCGTTCCACGCCTGCACGAAGACCAGCATCCCGAGCACGGCCATCGCGGGCCGCGCGACCGGGAAGACCACGTGCCAGACGATCCGCAGCGAGTGCGCGCCGTCCATCCGGGCCGCCTCCACCAGCTCCACGGGCAGCGCCTCGATCAGGAACTGGCGCATGAAGAACACGCCGAACGCGGCCACGAGCGAGGGCAGGACCACCGACTGGAGCTGGTCGACCCAGCCGAGGTCGGTGATGATCCGGTACAGCGGGATGACGCTGAGCTGCGGCGGGATCGTCATCGTCGCGACCACCAGGGTCAGCAGGACGTTGCGCCCCCTGAACGGCAGCCTGGCGAAGGCGAAGCCGGCGAGCGTGGAGAACAGGACGGTGGACAGGGCCACGAGCACCGCCACGACCGTCGTGTTGACCAGTGCCTCGCCCATGTCGACCTGGTTCCATGCGAAGGTCAGGTTGTCGAGGAGCCGTGGCCCGGGCAGCAGCGGCGCCGGGGCCGTGACCACCCGCTCGCCGGTGTGCGAGGCGGCGACGAGGTTCCAGTAGAGCGGGAAGACGGAGACCAGCGCGGCGATGCCGAGCAGGACGTAGGTCAGCGGACCGGCGTGGTGCTGCCGGCCGGCCGACTGCCGGAGACGGGTGCGCACGGGTTCAGCCCCCCAGCTTCTTGCGGTTCGTGCGGGCGACGAGGGACCGGACGCCGCCGATGAGGAGCAGGAGCAGCAGCATCACCCAGGCGATCGCGGAGGCCTGGCCGAGGGCGCCGGTGACCCAGCCCTTCTCGTACATCAGCAGGCTGAGCGTCTGGAACTGGTTGCCGCTGCCGCCGGCGATGCCGACGCTGCCGCCGTAGAGCATCGGCTCGCCGAACAGCTGGGTGGCGCCGATGGTCGAGACGATGACGGTGAACAGGATCGTGGGGCGGATGGAGGGGATCGTCACGCTGAGGAACTGGCGCCAGCGCGAGGCCCCGTCGAGGGCGGCCGCCTCGTACAGGTCCTGCGGGACGGCCTGCATCGCGGCCAGATAGATGAGCGCGTTGTAGCCGGTCCAGCGCCAGGTCACGATCACCGAGATCGCGATCTGCGCGGGCCACTTGGACGACTCCCAGTCGACCGGGTCGAAACCCACCCGGCCCAGCGCCGAGTTGATCAGACCGTAGTCGGTGTTGAACAGCTGGGCGAAGACCAGCGTCGCCGCCGCGATCGAGGTCGCGTACGGGGCGAGGACGGCGACCCGGAGGAAACCGCGCCCGCGCAGCTTGTAGTTGAGCAGATGCGCGAGCCCGAGGGCCATGAGCAGCTGCGGGACGGTCGAGATCACCCCGATGGTGAAGGTGTTGGCCAGCGCGTTCCAGAAGAACTCGCTGTCGGCGAGGTCGGTGTAGTTCTCCAGGCCCCTCCACTGCGGATCGCCCCCGAGCTCGACCCGGTTGAGCGAGAGCCAGCCGGTGTAGAGCAGCGGGAAGAGACCGAACGCGGCGAAGGTGAGGAAGAAGGGGGCGACGAAGACGTACGGGGTCGCCTTCAGGTCCCACCGGTAGAGCCTGCTGCGCCGGGCGGTCGGGCCGGAGCCGGGGCGCGGGGAGCGGGCGGGCGGTGCGTCGGGCGACGGGGGGCCGTCGTCCCTCGCCCGTAGGGAGGTGGCCACGGGGGCGTCCTTCCAGGTCGATGCGTACGGGTGGAGCTGCTCGGTGGGGGCCCGCCACGGACGGCCGGCCCCCACCGCCCTCCCGCTACTGGTCGATCTTGTCGTCGACCAGCTTCTTGACGTTCTCCCAGGCCTTCGCCGGATCGGTGCCCCGCTGTTCGATGTCGAGGATGCCGTTGTCGGTGAGGAAGGTCTTCACCTGGCCGTCCCAGCGGCTGATCGGAGCCGGGCGGATGCCGGCCGCGGCGGCCGCGAAGATCTCGCCGACCGGGGTGTCGCCGAAGTACGGCAGCTTGGCGCCGACGACCGCGGACGAGGAGAGGGTGTTCTTGGTGGAGGGGATGTTGCCGTTCACCGCGAACACCTTGGCGTGCTGTTCGGGGGCGGTCAGCCAGGCGGCCAGCTCCGCGGCCTCCTTGGTGTGCTTGCCCGACTTGGGCACGGCCAGGAAGGCGCCGCCCCAGTTGCCCGCCACCGGAGGCGAGGCGATGTCCCACTTGCCCTGGTTGGCCGAGCCGGCCTGGTCCTTGATGATTCCGGTCATCCAGCTGGGGCAGGCGACGGTGGCGAACTTCGAGTTCTTGAAGGCGGCGTTCCAGGTGCCCTTCTCGTCGAACTGGCGGAGCTTGGCGGTGATGCCGCTCTGCGCCGCGGCGACGGCGGTGTCCCAGGCCTTCCTCACGCCGGGGCTGTTCTCCCAGGCGAGTTCGCCGCCGGCGCCGGCGTACTGCTCGGGCTCGCTGGAGACGACGGCGTTGAACAGACCGCTCGCCGAGTCGTGGAAGAAGGTCCCGGCGGGGGCGCTCTTCCGGTACGTCTTGCCGGCCTCCAGGAACTTCGACCAGTCGCCGGCCCACAGCCGGCCGACCTCGGTGCGCTCGGTGGGCAGCCTGGCCTTGGCGAAGAGCTCCTTGTTGTAGCAGATCGCCATGGGGCCGATGTCGGTGCCGAGGCCGATGACCCTGCCGTCGGCGGTGGTGGCCTGCTTGACCTTCCAGTCGAGGAAGGCACCGAGGTCGGCGCCGCCGTTCCTGGAGAGGTCGACCCACTTGTCGGCCATCGAGGCGCCGGTGGCCTCGGCGATGTAGCCGACCTCGACGGCCTGGACGTCGGCGAGGCCGCTGTTGCGGGAGAGGCGCAGCTTGAGGGTGTCCCAGTACTTCTGGCCGTCGGCGACGTTCGACTCGACGATCTTGATGCCGGGGTGCGACTTCTCGTACTCGGCGTAGAGCTTGGCGCCCGTCTTGTCGTCGTAGCCGAAGGAACCGAAGGTTCCGACCCGCAGCGTGATCGTCCCGTCCCCGGCGGCGTCCTCTCCGTCGCCGCCGCAGCCGGTGAGCAGGGCCGTGCCGGCGGTCAGGGCCGCGACCGCCGTGACGGCGGTGCGGCGCGCGCGGCCGGGGGCCCGTCTGCTGCTGGAAGTGCGCATTCCACTCTCCTCGTCCAAGGTGGTGCTCGTTGTGCGCCAGGGGGTCCGGCGGCTCTCGCGGCTCGGCTCGGGCCGGTAGGGACCGTTGCGCGCCCCGTGATGGGAGCGCTCCCACGTCGTCGTTGCCGGAAGGTTGCTGCCTGGCGGGTGTCGGTGTCAAGACGTGAACGCGGATTCGTTACGGGGCGGGGACCGGCGGGATGCTTGCCCGGAATCCGCTACTGTGGGAGCGCTCCCATCCTTCGGGTGTCGAACGGCGCCGCTTCTGACGGGAGCAGGGATCGTGGCCTATCTTGACCTGATCGCCGCATCGGGCGATGCCCGCACGAGGGGAGTACGAAGGCGTGAGCGGACGGCAGAGTGGCAGGCCCACGCTGGAAGAGGTCGCGGCCAGGGCCGGGGTCGGCCGGGGCACCGTGTCCCGGGTGATCAACGGCTCGCCCCGGGTGAGCGAACAGGCCCGCCAGGCCGTCCACCGGGCCATCGAGGAGCTCGGCTACGTACCGAACCAGGCCGCCCGCGCGCTCGCCGGCAGCCGCACCGACGCCATCGCCCTCGTCATCCCCGAGACCGAGGCCCGCCTCTTCGCCGAGCCGTACTTCCTCGACATCATCCGCGGGGTCAGCGCCGAACTCGGCGAGGCGGACAAGCAGCTGCTGCTCACCCTGGTGCGCACCGAGCGGGAGCGGCAGCGCTTCGAGCAGTACCTCGCCGCGCAGCGGGTGGACGGCGTCCTGCTGGCCTCCGTCCACGCCGACGATCCGCTGCCCGAACTGGTCCGCGAACTCGGCCTCCCGGTCGTCCTCAACGGCCGTCGCGCCGCCGAGGAGTCCGCCGCCTACGTCGACTCCGACAACGCCGGCGCCGGGCGCGCCGCGGTCGGCCACCTCGCCGGCCGCGGCCGGCGCCGCATCGCCACCATCACCGGCCCCCTCGACATGTACGTGGCCCGCGCCCGCCTCGACGGCTACCGCGAGGGCATCGCGGCGGCGGGCCTCGAACCGGACGAACTCCTCGTCGCCACCGGTGACTTCACCGAGGAAGGCGGACGCCGCGCGATGCGCGCACTGATCGAGCGCGCCCCGGACCTGGACGCCGTCTTCGCCGCCTCCGACGTCATGGCGGCCGGCGCCCGCGGCATCCTGCGTGAATCGGGCCGCCGCGTCCCCGAGGACGTCGCCCTGGTGGGCGTGGACGACTCGGCCGTGGCCCGTCTGCTCGACCCGCCGCTCACCAGTGTCCGCCAGCCCATCGAGGAGATGGGCCGCACCATGGCCCGGATGCTCCTCCAGGAGATCGGCGGCACCGCCGGAGCGGCCGCCCAGCCGAGCCGGGTACTGCCGACGGAGCTGGTGGTGCGGGACTCGTCCTGAGCGTAACCGGAGGACCCGCTTCGGACGTACAGGGACGACTCGTCCCCGGCGTACGCGGACGGGCCGGGACCCCGAGGGGTTCCGGCCCGCCGTCGTGTGCGTCGGTGTCAGGGCGTCACAGCGCCGGGTGGGCGTTCTTCAGGAGTTCCCGGAACTGGGCCGAGAACCACTGGCCCGAGATCGGGGCGTCCGGGAGCGCGCCGGACATGCTGTTCCCGTTGCGGGCGTTGCCCGTGTACGTCGGGTCGCACATCCGGTCGAAGCCCTTGCCCTCGTTGTTCGGGATCTCCTCGCTCGAGCCGTCGGACTCGCCCGGGGGCTTCATCCACACGTACGCGTCGATGCCCGCGGCCGGAGCCGCCTGGGGCCGCTCACCCAGACCCGCACCCGACTGGTTGCACCAGTTGCCGAGGTGGATGCGGCGGTCGTAGCGGCCGCCGTTCACGTAGGTGTTCACGTCGGTCGTCGCGCCCGGGCCGGCGGGCCGGGCGGTGCCGCCCCAGCCGTTGCGGGAGGTGTCGATCAGCATGCCGATCCTGGAGTCGAAACCGATCGAGACCAGCTTGTCGCGCATCGCCTGGGCGTAGGACAGTTCGTCGGTGTAGCGGTTCCAGTCGACCCACTTCGACTGGCGCACCGAGACCCCGTTCACGGAGTCGTCGATCGTGAAGTGGTCCTCCTTCAGGGCGCTGTAGTTGGCGGTGTTGACGATGAAGCCGTGGACGTTGGCGACGGTCGAGCCCTCGGCGGTCGCGGCGGTCTTGAACAGGTCGGCGGAGGGGCCGAAGTTGTCGTCCCAGCCGAGCCAGCCGTGGTGGCCGGCGTCCACGTAGTTGTAGACGTTGGCGATCGAGCCGAGCTTGTTCAGCGCGTAGCCGACGCCCTTGACGTAGTTGCCGTTGGCCTTCATCACGTCGCAGTTCGCGGTCGCCGTGGGGCGCCCGGAGACGTTGGTGACGAGGTTGGGCAGCGAGTCGATCTCGACCGTGTTGACGATCCGCAGGCCCGCGTACTTCGGGTCGGCGAGGACCGTCGCGATCGGGTCGATGTACTGCGTCTTGTACTTGTCGATCTCCGTCGGGCCCAGCTCGCCGTTGGAGGCGAGCGCGGCGCAGTCGCGGCCGGGCAGGTTGTAGATGACCAGCTGGACGACGAGCTCGCCGCTGCCCTTCTGCTTGAGGGCCTCGTCGAGGTGGGCGCGCAGGCCCATGGAGGTGGCGGAGCCGTTGACGGCGGCGATCCGGTCGAGCCAGACGCCGGTCGGCTGCTGGGAGATCCTGGTGCCGCCCGGCTCGGCCGCCGCCCTGGCGGACCACTCGGGGTTCACGTACACCTTGGCGCCGGCGTACGGGTTGTCGGCCTTGGTGCCGGCCGGCGGCGGGGTGGTCGGGGGTGTCGTCGGCGGGGTGGTCGGTGGCGTCGTCGGGGGAGTCGTGGGCTCGGTCGCGCCGTTGCAGACGACGCCGTTCAGCTTGAAGACCGTCGGCACGGCGTTGGTCCCGCCGTAGGAGCCGTTGAAGCCGAAGGACGTCGAACCGCCCGTGACCAGAGCGCCGTTGTAGGAGACGTTTCTGGCGGTGACGGCGGCGCCGGACTGGGCGATCGCGGCGTTCCAGCCCTGGGTGACCCGCTGGTCGCCGGCGAAGGACCACTCCAGGGTCCAGGCGGAGACCGGGTCGCCGGTGTTGGTGACGGTCACGTTGGCGCCGAAGCCGGTGTTCCACTGGCTGGTTATCTGGTAGTCGACCCGGCAGCCCGGGGTGGCGGCGCCCGCGGCGGCCGTGCCGAACACGGTCGCGGTGGCACCGGTCGCCGTGATCAGGCCGAGGGCCGCGAGCAGGGCGGTGCGGCTGGTTGTGCGGCTCATGGGGGTGGGTTGCCCTTTCAGTTTCCGTTCAGGGTGCGCAGGTGGTCGCGCAGCCCGATGCCGAATGCGGTGGGGGTGCCGTCGTACGAGGTGATGAGCGCCGGCCCGGAGTTGCAGTTCCAGGTGTTCCAGGTCCAGCCGAGGTACGACAGGGCGCGGTCGTCGAACCACTTCATGACGCGGTCGACGAAGGCGTGTCCGCAGGTGTTCTCGCCGATCTCGCCCGCCACCAGGGGAACCTGGGCGGCGACCGGGGCGAGGGTGGAGGTCCAGCACGTCTCGTCGGCGCAGGTGTTGAAGTTGTAGACGTGCCAGGCGGCGGCGGTGCGGCCCGCCGGGTCGGTGGGGCGGTACGTGAGCCACTGGCTCAGGTCGTTGGAGTACGCGAGACCGGGCACCAGGAGCAGGTTCCGCGCTCCGGTCGCGCGGACCGCGTCCACCAGGTCCTGCATGCCGGCGACCTCGTAGCCGATGCCGGGGCAGGTCCCGCCGTCGCGCCAGCAGGTCCAGGCCTGGCCGGCGGTGGAGGTCGCCCGGTCGGGGTAGGGCTCGTTGAACAGGTCGAAGACGACCCGCCCGTCGTTCCTGAAGGTGTCCGCGACCGAGCTCCAGAACGCCGGGCTGTACCGGGCGTCCGGCATCGGTTTCTGGCAGGAGGCGTGCACGTCGGCGCAGCCCGCGGAGTTGCCGGCGTACCGGCCGTACGTCCAGTGCAGCTCGACCACCGGGGTCATGCCGTGCGCGATCACCCGGCCGACCAGGTCCTTCACGGCGTTGATGTAGTTCGTGCCGCGGTATTCGGGCTTGATGTTGTCCAGGCCGAGCCAGCACTCCTCGTTGAGCGGGATGCGGACCGTGTTGGCCTTCCAGTCGGCGATCGCCTGGACCGAGGCGTCGTCGACGGGGCCGTCGAAGATGCCGTGGCCCTGCACGCACATGAACTCGCCGCCGGACCGGTTCACGCCGAGAAGACGGCGGGTGGCGCCGTTCTGGTCGGTGAGCCGGTTTCCGGACACGCTCAGCTCGGGTGCGCCTGGGGCCGGGGCCGGGGGAGTCGTGGGCGGGGTGGTCGGATCGGTGGGTGTCGGTGTCGGTGTCGGTGTCGGCGTCGTCGGAGTGGGTGTCGGTGTCGGGGTGTCCGTGTCGCAGGGCGTGCCGTCCAGCGTGAACGCGGTCGGGGCGGTGTTGGCGCCCCTCCAGGACGCGATGAAGCCCGCCGTCACCTTGGCGCCCGTGCCGAGCGCGCCGTTCCAGCTCTCGTTCACGACGGTCACGGACTTCTCGGACTGGGACCACTTCCCGCCCCAGCCCTGACTCACGACCTGACCGGCCGGGAAGTCGAAGCCGAGGCTCCAACCGCTCAGCGCGGCACTGTTGTTGGTGACGGTGACGGCGCCCTGGAAGCCGCCGGCCCACTGGCCGGCGACCGAGTACTCCACCGTGCAGGCGGGTGCGGCCGCGGCTCCTGAGGCCGAACCCGAGAGGGCGAGCGCGGTGCTCGCCGCCGTGAGCGCCGCTCCCGCGAGCAGCGCTGTCAGACGTGGGGGATGTCGCATGAGCGAGTCCTCACAGCGAGGGCACGCCCCTGATGGCGTGCCGCTGGATGGAACCGCTCCCACTGGTCGGGCAGACCGTAGCGTCAACTGGCGTCAAGGAAAAGAGGAGTTGGCCAAATTCCCGCACCGGATGCCTTCACCTCTTCGGGTGCCTTGACGGCGTAGCGTCCGGTCTGCACAGTGGGAGCGCTCCCACTGGTTCAGAGCCTGACCGTGCCCCGCCGGCACATCCCCCGTCTCCCGAGCCGCGAGGAGAACCACCCCATGCCACCACGACCACGCAGACCGTGGGGACCACGCCGGTCCCTGACCGCGCTGGCCGCCCTACTCGCCCTGCCCGCCGGGCTGCTGGCCGTCGGGCCGCCCGCCCAGGCGGCGCAGGGCTTCGCCACGCGGCGGGCGCCCATGTGCCCGACCGCGCCCGGATGCTGGCCAGGGTCGAGCGCGGCATGGCCACGGTCCCGTCCGCGGCCCCCGTGCGTCCCGTCGGCCTGGGCCCCGCACCCTGGCTGAGGACGGCCTGCGCGGCCCTGGCCGTTGCCGCGGTCGTCGCGGGCGGCGGCTTCGCCGTGACGGCGCTTGACGGCCCTCCCGGCCGGCCGTGCCCGCGGCCGGCGTGACCGCCCCCGCCCCGTTGCCTCACCGCCACCGGCGTCATCGACCCCGCCAGCAACCGCTACTGGGCCCAGAGCGACCTCACCCTGACCACCGCGCAGCCGCTGACCGCACTCACCGTCGAGCTGCGGGTCGCCCAGACCGGCGGCGTCGCCGGCACCGGCAACTGGCGCACCCTGCCCGCCGAGGACTTCACCGTCTCGGCACACGAGCAGGCCGGCTTCCTCGTCTACCGCTGGATCCTCAGGCCTGGCCGCACGGCGCCCGCCGGCCGGCATGTCTTCGCCGCCCAGTACGACCACGCCGAGGGCGCGGCGGGACGCCCGAGCCGACGCGTACACCGTGACGGCCACGGACGGCTCCGGACGCCGGGGCGCCGTACGCGGCGGGTTCGCGCCTCCGACGGAGCGGCCTCAGCGGGCGAGGCCGCGCTCGTGGTCGGTGATCCCCTCGCGCACGGCGTCGACGAAGCCGTTCCAGTAGCGGGCCGCGTCGGGGTTGCCGGTGCTCGGCACGCCGGCGGTCGTCCGGCGCTTGGAGCCGCTCGAGAAGTCGCCGAACATCGCCCTGCGCAGCGCGGTGGATATCTCCAGCTGGGCGCCGGCGGCGGTGCGCGTGCGGTTGACGATGTTCATGGGGTGGTTGCCGTCGATGCCCGGGTCGGTGCCCCCGACGACCACGGTCACGCCCAGGTCGGTGGTGAGGCCGTGCCGGGCGAAGGCCGCGGCCAGGTTGAGCTTCAGCCGCTGGTCGAGGCCGCCGATGACGATCCGCTTGGCGTTGGCGTCGTCGTCCGGCTCGAAGCCGTGCAGCGAGACGGCGTACAGGTTGTTGGCGCAGACCGCGAGGGCGGCCGGGTCGTCGCAGTGCGTCGAGGTGACGTGCTGCGCGGCCGAGTTCGCCAGCGCCTCGAACATCCAGTAGTCGCGCTGCACCAGGCCCGCCACCGCCGCGTCCGCCGGGTCGGTGTCCGCGTCGAAGGGCTTGTAGCCGGCGATCGCCATGCACAGCTCGCTGGTGCCCGCCTCGATGCCGCCGCCGTGCGGCGTGACGATCGCCGTGCTGCTGACGGTGACGCTCGTGGTGCGGGCGTTGTCCGCGAGCTGGACCGGGGCGCCGCAGCGGAAGCGGCGCATCCAGTCGATGCCCTCCTTGTCGGCGGTACGCGTGTACAGCTCGGTGTTGGAGGCGTACAGGTCGGCGGCGGCGGCGGGCGTGGCGCCGTTGCCGACGACGGCGTTCAGGGTGGGCAGGCTCGCCGCCACGGCGGCGACGGAGGTGAGGACGGTGCGTCTGCTGGTGAACTTCATGGCCTGATCCTGCACGACGCCTTTCCGCACCCTCGCGAGGGGTGCCCCTGAACATGACAATTCTACGCTCGTCCATGGGCCCGCCCGTCGCCGGAAGGCCCCGACGGTAAATGGGGATGCCGCAGTCCGGGCCGCTTCCCTAACCTGGCGCCATGGACAGCACCCCCGCCCTGCTGAACGTCATCGATGTCGAGGCCACCTGCTGGGACGGCCGGCCGCCGCCCGGTGCGGTGAGCGAGATCATCGAGATCGGGCTCACCGTCGTCGACCTGACGGCACGACGCCGCGTGTCCCGGCACGGCATCGTGGTGCGGCCGGCCCGTTCGGAGGTCAGTGCCTTCTGCACGGAACTGACCGGCCTGACACCGGACGACGTGGCCGGCGGGGTGACCTTCGCCGACGCCTGCCGGATCCTCGCCGACGAGCACGACGCGCGGCAGCGCCCCTGGGCGAGCTGGGGCGACTACGACCGCAACCAGTTCGACCGCCAGTGCCGTGCCACCGGGGTGGCCTACCCGTTCGGTCGCCCGGCGGAGCGCGGCCACACCAACGCCAAGGCCGCCTTCACCGAGGCGTACGGCCTGCGCAAGCGCCCCGGCATGGCGGGAGCACTGCGCATCGCCGGGCTCCCGCTGGAAGGCCGCCACCACCGGGGCGAGGACGACGCCTGGAACATCGCCGCCCTCGTCCTGGACCTGGTGGACCGCGACGCCTGGGACGGCCGGGCCGTGTCCTTGGGCTAGCGGCCGACCCGGCGCTTGTTCCACACGTCGAAGCCGACCGCCGCGAGCAGGACGAGGCCCTTGATGACCTGCTGGTAGTCCGTGCCGATGCCGACCAGGGACATGCCGTTGTTGAGGACGCCGAGCACCAGGCCGCCGATCACCGCGCCCATCACCGTGCCGACGCCGCCGTTCATCGACGCGCCGCCGATGAACGCGGCCGCGATCGCCTCCAGTTCGAAGTTGAGGCCGGCCTGTGGCGTGCCCGCGTTGAGGCGGGCCGCGTAGACGCAGCCCGCGAGGGCTGCCAGGGCGCCCATGTTCACGAAGACCAGGAAGGTGACCCGCCGGTCCTTGACGCCCGAGAGCTTCGCCGCCGCCTTGTTGCCGCCCAGGGCGTAGACGTGCCGGCCGACGACCGCGTTGCGCATCACGTAACCGAGGCCGATCAGCAGCGCACACATGATGAGCATGACCACCGGCACGCCGTGGAAGCTCGCGAGCGTGAGCGTGAAGGCGGTGACCGCGGCCGTCATCGCGACGCACTTCAGCACCCACAGGCCCGTCGGCAGCACGTCGAGCTCGTACGCCAGCTGCCGCTTGCGGTCGCGCGTCTCGCGCAGCAGGAGGAGGACGACCGTCACCAGGCCGAGGAGGAGCGTCGGGTTGTGGTACTGCGTGTACGGGCCCATCTCGGGGATGAAGCCCTTGGCCATGTTCTGGAAGCCGTCGGGGAACGGCGCGAGCGAGCGGCCCTCGAGGAAGATCTGGGTCAGGCCGCGGAACAGCAGCATGCCGGCCAGCGTCACGATGAAGGACGGGATGCCGAGGTACGCGATGAAGTACCCCTGCCACGCGCCGGCGAGCGCCCCGACGAGGAGGCAGAGCGCGAGAGCCGCCGGCCAGGGCACGTCGTGGCGGACCATCAGCACCGCCGCGAGCGCCCCGACGAACGCGGCGAGCGAGCCCACGGACAGGTCGATGTGGCCGGCCACGATGACGATCATCATGCCCATGGCCAGGATCAGGATGTAGCTGTTCTGCTGCACCAGGTTGGAGACGTTGTTCGGCAGCAGCAGCGTGCCGTCGGTCCAGATCTGGAACAGCACGACGAGGGAGGCGAGCGCGACGAGCATGCCGTACTGGCGCATGTTCGCCCGGACGCCCCGCAGGAGCAGTGCGGCGGCCGACGGCTGCGCGGCCTGCGGTGCCGCCTTGTCGGGCGCGGAAGAGGTCGAGACGGTCATGGCGGGGCCCTCAGCTTCGGCTCTTGGTCATGTGGCGCATCAGGGTTTCCTGGTCGGCGTCGGCACGGGTGACCTCACCGGTCAGCCGGCCCTCGGCCATCGTGTAGATCCGGTCGCACATCCCGAGCAGCTCCGGCAGCTCGGAGGAGAGGAACAGCACCGCCCTGCCCTGCGCGGCCAGCCGGTCGATCACGGTGTAGATCTCGTACTTGGCGCCCACGTCGATGCCGCGGGTCGGCTCGTCGAGGATCAGCACCCGCGGGTCGGCGTGGATCCACTTGCTGAGCACGACCTTCTGCTGGTTGCCGCCGGAGAGCCGGCCGACCTCCTCGAAGACGGTCGGCGTCTTGATGTTCATGGTGGAGCGGTACCGCTCGGCGACCCGGCGCTCCACGAGCTCGTCGACGACCCCGCGGCGCCGCATCCCGGGCAGCGAGGCCAGCGAGACGTTGCGGTGGACGGTGTCGCCGAGGACGAGGCCGTAGCGCTTGCGGTCCTCCGTCACGTACGCGAGTCCGGCGGCGATCGCCCGCGGCACCGTCCCCGTGTCCGTCTCGTGGCCGTCGATCTCCACGCTGCCCGCCGCCCACCGCCCGTACGAGCGGCCGAAGAGCGACATCGCGAGCTCGGTGCGGCCCGCGCCCATCAGGCCCGCGATGCCGACGATCTCACCCCGGCGGACGGTCAGCGACACGTCGTCCACGACGGTGCGCCGCGGGTCCGCCGGGTGGTGCACGGTCCAGCCGTGCACGGCGAGCGCCACCCTGCCGGCGTCCTCGCCCTCGTACGGGGTGCGCTCGGGGAAGCGCTGGTCGAGGTCGCGGCCGACCATGCCGCGGATGATCCGGTCCTCGGAGAGCCCGGCCGGGGCGTCCGGGGACGGGCGGACCGGCAGCGTCTCGACGGTGCGGCCGTCGCGCAGCACCGTCACGGTGTCCGCGACCCGCCGTATCTCGTCCAGCTTGTGGGAGACGAGGACGGAGGCGATGCCCTCGGCGCGCAGCTCCAGGATCAGACCGAGCAGCTTGGCGCTGTCCTCGGCGCCGAGCGCCGCCGTCGGCTCGTCGAGGACGAGCAGCCGCACCTCCTTCGACAGGGCCTTGGCGATCTCCACCAACTGCTGCTGCCCGACGCCGAGTTCGGCCACGGGCGTCGCAGGGTTCTCGGGCAGCCCGACCCGCCCGAGGAGCCGGCCGGCGCTGCGCAGCGTCTCGTTCCAGTCGATCCGGCCGCGCCGGGTCCGCTCGTTGCCGAGGAAGATGTTCTCGGCGATCGACAAGTGGGGGACGAGCGCCAGCTCCTGATGGATGATCACGATGCCGCGCCGCTCGCTCGCGCGGATGTCCCGGAACGCGACCGGCTCGCCCTCGAAGCTGATCTCGCCCTCGTACGAGCCGTGCGGGTGCACGCCGCTGAGGACCTTCAACAGGGTGGACTTCCCCGCGCCGTTCTCCCCGCACAGCGCGTGGACCTCGCCGGCCCGCACGGTCAGGTCGACCCCGCTCAGCGCGGTGACCCCGGGGAAGGTCTTGGTGATGGACCGCATCTCCAGGACCGCGGGCCCGGTCATGAGAGCTGTCCCGCGGTGAAGTAGCCCTCGCGGACCAGGAGCTGGGTGTTCGTCCGGTCGATGCTGACCGGATCGAGCAGGTAGGAGGGAACGGTCTTCTTTCCGTTGTCGTAGTCGTCGACGTTGTTGACCTCGGGCTTCCGGCCGTTCAGGACGGCGTCGCCCATCGCGACCGCGCGGGCGGCCAGCTTGCGGGTGTCCTTGAAGACGGTCTGCGTCTGCTCGCCGCGCATGATGGACTTCACCGACGCGAGCTCGGCGTCCTGCCCGGTGACGACGGGCAGGGGCCGGTCCGCGGTGCCGTAACCGGCGCTCTTGAGCGCGGAGATGATCCCGATGGAGATCCCGTCGTACGGCGAGAGGACCGCGTCGACGCTCTCCTCGGCGTAGTTCTTGCTGATCAGGTCGTCCATCCGCTTCTGCGCGGTGCCGCCGTCCCAGCGCAGGGTCGTGGTCTGGTTCAGCTTCGTCTGGCCGCTGCGCACGACCAGCCGGCCGCTGGAGAGGTAGGGCTGCAGCACCTTCATGGCGCCGTTGAAGAAGTACCGGGTGTTGTTGTCGTCCGGCGAGCCGGCGAACAGCTCGATGTCGTACGGCTTCCCCGCGCCCTTCACGGGCGCGCCCAGCTTCAGCCGCTCCACGATGTACGCCGCCTGGAGCTCGCCGACCCGCTCGTTGTCGAAGGAGGCGTAGTAGTCGACGTTCGCGGTGCCCATGATGAGCCGGTCGTACGAGATGACGGGGATGCCCGCCTCGTGCGCCCGCTTCAGGACCTCGGTGAGCGCGGAGCCGTCGATGGCGGCGATCACGAGGAGCCGGCGGCCCTTGGTGATCATGTTCTCGATCTGGGCGATCTGGTTCTCGACCTTGTCGTCGCCGTACTGCAGGTCGGTCGCGTAGCCGGCCTTGCGGAACTGCTCGGCCATGTTCTCGCCGTCGGCTATCCACCGCTCGGAGGACTTGGTGGGCATGGCGAGGCCGATCGTGCCGCCCTTGCCGGCGTCGGGATGGTAGCGGCTGCCGCCGCGGGCCTCCTGGCCGCAGGCGGCCAGGAGTGTGGTGAGCAGCGCGGCCACGGCTGCGGCACGCAGGGTGCGGGTGCGCATGGTCAGTTCCCTTCGGGGGCTTCGGGGGCTTCGGGGGTTTCCGGGACGGGGAAGCGGCGGAGCTCGCCGGGGTGCCGGGAGCCGAGCGGGGACATGCCTCCGTCGGCGCCGTGTCGGGCCAGCAGATCGAGGGCGAGGCGGCCGCGCCGCACCCGCTCACGCGCCGTCGCCAGGGCGTGTTCGCGCAGATGGGCGCCGTACGGGTAGATCCCGGCGGACCTGCTCAGGCCGAACTTGAGGTACAGCGGCGCGCCGCGCCGGATCAGCTCCGCCGTCTCGTACATGCGGACGTAGCCGCCGAGGTCGTCGGGGGCCTCGACATACAGGTCCATGGGGGCGCGGCTGGCCCGGCGGATCTCGCTGAGGTGGTCGAGGGTGAGGTCGGAGGGCACGTTGAGCGAGTCGGCGCCGAGGTGCTCGTACACGGCGTACGAGGCGGGGTTGACCGGCCCGATGAGCGCGGAGGCCTTGAAGGTGGTGTCGGCCGGCAACGCGCCCGCCGCGCGCAGCCGGTGCAGGGTCCACAGCACGCCCTCGTCGGCGACGAGCAGGCAGCGGACGCCCGACTCGACGGCGCGCAGGGCGTCTTCGACGCAGCCGGCGAGCGCGTCGTGGCCGCGGGCGCGCAGCCCGGCGCCGCCGGAGTCGGTGCGGGTGGCGGCGCCGATGTCCCAGGTGCCGCGTGGTCCGGTGAACAGGCAGAGCTCGACGCCGTGTTCGGCGCAGCCGTCGACCATCTCGGTGATCTCGGCGTCGGTGAGCATCCACACGCCGCTGCCCTGGCTGATCCGGTGCACGGGCACGCCGAGGCGGGTGCTCTCCTTCAGGACGACGGCCAGTGCCTCCGGGCCTTCGACGGAGGGGATCTCGGTCCGCCAGGTACCGCCGTCGGGGAAGGCGTGCGGGGAGGCGCGGGCGGGGTCGAGCGTGGGGAAGGAGTGGCCGATCCGGGCGAGCGCGTCGGCGCCGGGACGGCGGGTGGGTTTCGGGTGCGGGGTCACGCGTCTCCTCGGGGCGAGTCGGTCGTGATACGGGGATTCCTCGGGTGGTTCGGGATGTCGGACGAAGTTCGGGGATACGGCACCAGCCACGGCCCGGCTGGACGACATGCGCTCCGGCCGCCCCCTCAGGGGCGCAGCAGCACCTTCCCGACGGCCGGGTCCCCGCCGCCCACCAGGGCGACGGCCGCGCCGAACTCCTCCAGCGGGAACTCATGGGTGACCAGCGGCCCGGGATCGAGCAGGCCCCGGCCGAAGGCGCTCACCGCGTCGGCCCAGGCCACGGACGGCGCCCCGAAGACGCTGCGCACTTCCAGCTGGCTCACCGACAGGTGGACGGGGTCGATCCCGGCGGCCCCCTCGGTGAACATGCCGGTCAGGACCACCCGCCCGCCCCGCCGGGCGAGGAGGCACGAGGAGGCGGCGGTGGAGGGCGCCCCGGCGGTCTCCACGACCAGGTCGAAGCGGCCGTGCGACGCGGTGGCCTCCTCCGGGGTGAGGGCCTCGTCGGCGCCGTGCCGCAGCGCCAGTTCGCCGCGCGCCGCCCGGGGGTCGACCACCGTGAGTTCGGCGGGGGAGGAGCCGGCCAGCCACTGGACGGCGAGCAGCCCCAGCGTGCCGGCCCCCACCACCGCGATCCGCTCGCCCGGCCGGGGACGCCCGGCCCGTACCGCCGCGGCGATCACGGCGGCGGGTTCGACGAGGGCGGCGGCGCGCAGGTCGGCGCCCTCGGGCAGCGGGTGCAGCAGCCGCGAGGGGACGAGCAGATGGTCGGCGAAGGCGCCCGGCTCGGTGAAGCCGGTCTCCGCGTACCCCGCCGTGCACAGACTGGTCTCCCCGTGCCGGCACCGCTCGCACCTTCCGCAGGAGCGGAAGCCCTCGGCGACGCAGCCCCGCCCCAGGAGGGAGGTGTCGACCCCGTCGCCGACCGCCTCCACCGTGCCGGCCCACTCGTGGCCAGGAACGACGGGGTAGCGGACGAAGCCGGGGGCGCGATGCCCGTCGTACAGCTCCCGGTCGCTCAAACAGATGCCCGCGGCGGCGACCCGCACGAGGACCTCGCCGGGGCCAGGCTCGGGGATCTCCCGTGTCACGAGCCGGTGCCGGCCGGGTGTGAGGACCACCACCGCACGGCTCACCGCGGCGTCCTCCGCTCCCAGCCCTCGGCCCACAGGTCGAACCGGGCCCGCTGCTGCGGGAACTCGGCCGCCGCGTCCACGTCGAGCTCGACGCCCAGGCCGGGTGCGTGCGAGATCGCGAAGCAGCCCGTCTCCGGATCCACCTCGGGCGCTCCGTGCACCACCTTCTTGATCTCGGCGTCCGCGAAGTCGTTGAAGTGTTCCAGGATCTTGAAGTTCGGTGTGCAGGCGGCGAGTTGGAGTGAGGCGGCGGTGAGCACCGAGCCGCCGACGTTGTGCGGTGCCACCGTCACGTAGTGGGCCTCGGCGGTCGCGGCGAGCTTGCGGGTCTCCAGGATGCCGCCGATGTGCCCGAGGTCCGGCTGGATGACGTCCGCCGCCTGCGCCTCGAACAGCTCCCGGAACTCGATCCGGTCGTGGATCCGCTCGCCGGTCGCGATCGGCAGGTCCACTTTGGCGGCGACCTTCTCCAGGGCCTTCAGGTTCTCCGGCGGGACCGGTTCCTCCAGCCAGGCCGGCCGGAACGGCGCCAGGTCGCGGGCCAGCCGTACCGCCGTGGAGGGGGAGAAGCGCCCGTGCATCTCCAGCATGAGTTCGGCGTCGGGGCCGATCGCGTCGCGGACTGCCTCGATGAGGGAGACCGCGTACCGGGTCCGCTCGGCGTCGAGTTCGAAGTGGCCGGTGCCGAACGGGTCGATCTTCAGCGCCCGGTAGCCGCGCGCCACCACGCCACGGGCGGCTTCGTGGTACGCCTCAGGGGTGCGCTCGGTGGTGTACCAGCCGTTCGCGTACGCCTTGACCCGGTCCGTGACCTTGCCGCCGAGCAGCTGCCAGACCGGCACGCCGAGCGCCTTGCCCTTGATGTCCCAGCAGGCCATCTCGACGACGGCTATGCCGGACATGACGATCTCGCCGGCCCGGCCGTAGTCGCCGTACTTCATCCGGCGGACCAGGTCCTCGACGGCGAAGGGGTCGGAGCCCGCGATGTGGTTGGCCTGCGCCTCCCGCAGATAGCCGACGAGCGCGTCGGTGCGGCCGAGCATGCGTGTCTCGCCGACGCCGGTCAGGCCCTCGTCGGTGTGCACGAGCACATACGTAAGGTTCCGCCAGGGTGTTCCGACGACATGTGTGGTGATTCCCGTGATCCGCACGGTGAGCGACTCCCTGGTTGTTCGAAATTTCGTCACCTGTTCGAAATGGTGGCGCGACCGTAAGGGAGGCCCTCCGCGCTGTCAACGGGGTGCGCACGGCTCGGCCGTGGCCATTGCCTCCTCAACGTCCGCGTGGTTAGCCTTCGTTCGAGATGACGGCCGTCGGCCGAGATATCGAACATGAGGGGGTGGCGGTCATGGGACGTCTCGTGCCCGCGGTGGCCAGAGCATTCGACATCCTGGAGCTGTTCCTCCAGGGCGAGGAGACCTTCTCCGCCCCGGAGATCACCCGCAGGCTCCAGCTCCCGCGCACCACCACCCACGAGCTGCTCTCCACCCTGACCGCCCGCTGCTACCTCGCGCCCGTCCCCGAACAGCCCGGCCGCTACCGCCTCGGCGTGCGTACGTACCAGCTCGGCAGCCGGTACGCGGAGCAGCTCGACCTCGCCGCCGAAGGCCAGGCCGTCGCCCGCGAGGTCGCCGAGACCTGCGGCGAGACCGTCCACGTCGCCGTCCTGGAGGACACCGACGTCATCTACATCGCCAAGGTCGACTCCACCCATGCCGTGCGCATGGTCTCCGCCGCCGGCCGCCGCCTGCCCGCCCACTGCACGGCGGTCGGCAAGATGCTGCTCGCCGCACTCCCCGAGGCCGAGCTCGACGCCCGCCTCGCCGGTCACCCCGAGGGCCGCCCGCTCGCCGCGCTGACCCCGGACAGCATCACCGAACCGGACGCCCTGCGGGCCGCCCTGGCCGAGACCCGGACCCGCGGCACCGCCGTCGAGCACCGCGAGTCCAATCCCGACGTCAGCTGTGTCGCCGCCCCCGTACGCGACCGGGCGGGCCGGGTCGTCGCCGCCCTGTCCATCTCCGTGCCCGTCATCCGCTGGACCGAGGAGCGCGAGACGGAACTCGCCGCCCTCGCCGCCAAGGGCGCCGACGACCTCTCCGTCCGCCTCGGCCACCGGGGCGTGCGGTGAGCCCCGAGACAGCGGTCCGCGAGTCCGCCGAACTCGGCGAGGGCCCCACCTGGGACGAGGCCGGCGCCCGGCTCCTGTGGGTCGACATCCTCGGCTCCCGCATCCACACCTACGAGCCGGCCGGCGGCCGCCGCACCGTCCTCGCCACCGACCAGCACGTCGGCGCGGCGAAACCCCGTGCCGGTGGCGGCATCGTCGCCAACCTGCGCGACGGCGTCGGCCTCTACGACACCGACGGGGCCTTCTCCTGGCTCCGCCACCATCCCGTCCCCGGGCGCCGGGGCAACGACGCCGCCGTCGCCCCGGACGGCAGCCTGTGGGCCGGCACCATGCGCTACGACGAGGCGCCCGGCGGCGGCGACCTCGTCAGGATCGCCCCCGACGGCCGTGCCACCCCGCTGCTCGACCCGGTCACCATC
The DNA here is from genome assembly GCF_044541845.1 of Streptomyces sp. NPDC085481. Lineage (NCBI taxonomy): Bacteria > Bacillati > Actinomycetota > Actinomycetes > Kitasatosporales > Streptomycetaceae > Streptomyces > Streptomyces sp. NPDC085481. Next base: position 177,076 of record NZ_JBITTJ010000015.1, on the reverse strand, counting down.
AGCAACGGCATCGGCTGGAGCCCGGACGCGAGCCTCGCGTACTACGTCGACACTCCCACCCGCCGCATCGACATCCTGCGGGTTGCGGACGAACAGGTCGTCGAACGCCGGGAGTTCGTCACCGTCGGGCAGCGGGACGGCTACCCCGACGGGCTCGCCGTCGACGCCGAGGGCTGCGTCTGGGTCGCGCTCTGGGACGGCGGCGCGCTGCACCGCTACTCCCCGCACGGCGCGCTCGACCGGATCGTCCCGCTCCCCGTCGCCCGGCCGACGGCGTGCGCGTTCGGCGGCCCGGGCCTGCGCGACCTGTACGTGACCACGGCACGAAGCGGCCTGGCCCAGCCGGAGCCGCTCGCGGGCTCGCTGCTGGTCTTCCCGGACATGGGCGAGGGGCTGCCGGCCGCGCCGTTCACCGGCTGACCGACAGCCCCTGGGCATGGGCGTTTGGTTCACGGCCTGCGGAGCGACGGCGGGCGGCGGGTCGGCGCGGCCTGCCGGCGCCCGCGCAGTGGCCGACCAGGCCCGGCCCGTCCGGCACCCTCGACGTCCCCGCCGACCGCCAGCCGCAGGATCTCCTCGTGCTCGGCGGCCTCCCGCTCCCAGGGGGGGCCGCGGCCCACGCCACGGTGGACACCGGGGCGGCCTGGTCGCGGACCTCGTCGAGCATCCGGCCGGGCAGCGGGTCGTCAGCAGGACGGCCGCTGCGCCGCCCTGCTGAGCACGCTCGCCGGCGGCCCGAACTCCAGGCGTACGGAGTCGTTGCGCGGCAGGACCAGGGCGACCCCGTCGGCCCGGCTCCAGCGCGCGGGCACGAGGACGTACTGGTTGCCCGACTGCAGGATGAGCACCAGCCCGTCGTAGCGGTAGCCGTAGGCGGCCTTGTCGTTGCCGCAGCGGGTCTCGCGCACGCCGGGACCGCTGATGCTGAGGCTGTGCTCGCTGTAGACCACGGTGGAGGGCTGCTCGGCGAGCGCGGCCGTGAAGCGCTGGGCCCGGGTCGTGCCGACGGAGGCGGCGTAGTCTCCGGCGGCCCAGACCAGGCCCAGCATGACCAGCGCGAAGACCACGGTCCATTCGACGAGGGTGGCCCATTCGGGGCGCGGGGCGGGAGGGGGAGAGGGCGGGGAAGGGGGCGGGGACGGGGAAGCGGCCGGCGTGGGGGAGGGGGCGTCGCCGTCGGTGGCGACTGCGGTGGTCTCGGTCGACTCGGCGGTTTCGGTGGTTTCGGCCGCGGTGCCGGTCGCCTCGATGGCGTCGGCCGCTGGAGGGGCCGGTGGTGGGCCCTGGGCGTCCTGCGGGGCGTCCTGGAGGGCGCCCTGCGCGGCGGCCTCCACGGGCTCCTCCGCCTGGTTCGCCGTCGCGGCCCCATCCCCCGCCACCGCGACCGCCCGGCCCAGGTGTCGCGCGTACACCAGCAGCATCACCCCGACGGACAGGCTCAGCGGGGCCAGGGTCAGGACACTGCTGAGGAAGGTCGTCGTGAAGGTCGACCAGAGGCCCCCGAGCGTCAACAGGAATCCGAGCACTGCCACAGCCGCCGTCGCACCGCGCAGCACGGACCGCCGTAGCCGCGTCGCAAGTCTGCGCCACACCAGGTCGTGCCCCCAGAACACGACCACACCGACGGTCGCGGTCACCGTCATCGGCACCCACAGGGCGTCCAGGCTGCGCATCAGGTAGTCGGCCGTGCCGAAGCCGAGGAGCGTGGAGTGCACCCTGAAATACGCGAAGAACCAGTAGGCGTGGTAGTAGCCGAAGTAGTAGAGCAGTGCGGTGACCAGGCTCGTCGGCGCGGCGATCGCGCCGACGACCGTGCCGAGCCGGCCGAGGCCGCCGACACCCTCGTTCATGAGGCAGGGGCGGTGGTCTCGGTGGACGGCGAGGACGGGTCGGTCGGCGAGGTGCCCGGGTCCCCGGTCTCCTCCGGTCCCTCGGTCTCCTCCGGCCCCTCGGTCTGCTCCGGTCCGCCGGTCTCCTCGGGCCCGCCGGTCTCCGTCTCGATGACCTCAGGACCCTCAGGGCCGCAGACGCCCACCACGTACACGGTCCGGTGCCGCTTGACCCAGGTGCCTGCCGAGGGCTCCACGTGGTCGTAGCCGCACGGACCCTCGGACCTCTGTCCGTCCACCGTACGGTAGACGCGGACCAGGTCCACGCAGAGCGTGCCGTCCTTGCACTCGGCTACGAACGCGTCCTTGATGTTCTTCCAGTTGCCGGGCCCCTCCGGGCTCCTGTCGTCGAACAGGAAGCCGTTCCTGCCCCACTCGGGGATCTTCAGCGGATTGGGCTTGGCGCCACCGTTGTCGCCTCCGCTTCCCCCCGGCCCGCCGCCGTTCCCGGGCCCCGGCACCCCTCCGCCGCTGGTCCCGCCGCCCGGGCCGCCGCCCGCTTCGTCGCCCGTGTCGTCGCAGGCCACGGCGACCGGCAGGCAGAGAAGAAGGGCGACGACCAAGCGGGCGACGCTCGTTGAAGTCCCCATTGCGCATCACCCTTCCCCCGAAAGTGGTGGTGTCGGGAGAATGGCACAAACAGGGAAGCCCGTACAGCCAATTGGCAGCGGCTCAGCGCACCGCGAGCAGATGCTCGAGAGCGAGCTGGTCGAGGCGCTCGAAGGCCATCGAGCGCTCGGCCGCCGCGTTCGCGTCGAAGGTCTCGTACGCCGTGGGGTCACCCAGCAGACCGGCGAGACCGTCCGTGGCGGTGGGCACGGCCAGTTCGTCGAGACGGGAGGCGGCGAGGGCGTCCCGGACCTCGGGGTCGGCGCGGAAGGCGGCCGCGCGCTCCTTGAGGATCAGGTAGTTGCGCATGCAGTTCTTCGCCGACTCCCACACCCCGTCGATGCCGTCGGTGCGTACGGGCTTGAAGTCGAAGTGCCGCGGCCCCGCGTAGCCGGCCGTCTCCAGGAGGTCGACGAGCCAGAAGGCCTGGCGAAGGTCGCCCGCCCCGAAGCGGAAGTCCTGGTCGTACTTGATACCGGACTGCCCGTTGAGGTCGATGTGGAACAGCTTGCCGGCCCACAGCGCCTGCGCGATGCCGTGCGGGAAGTTCAGGCCGGCCATCTGCTCGTGGCCCGTCTCAGGGTTCACGCCGACGAGACCGGGGCGCTCCAGGCGTTCGATGAACGCGAGGGCGTGGCCGATCGTCGGCAGCAGGATGTCGCCGCGCGGCTCGTTCGGCTTGGGCTCGATCGCGAAGCGCAGCTCGTAACCCTGCTCGGTCACGTACTGCCCGAGCAGGTCGAAGGCCTCCTTCATCCGGTCCAGGGCCAGGCCGACGTCCTTGGCCGCGCCCGACTCGGCGCCCTCCCGGCCGCCCCAGGCCACGTACACGGAGGCGCCGAGCTCCACGGCGAGGTCGATGTTGCGGATCGTCTTGCGCAGGGCGAAGCGGCGCACGTCGCGGTCGTTGGCGGTGAAGGCGCCGTCCTTGAAGACGGGGTGGGTGAAGAGGTTGGTGGTGGCCATCGGCACCTTCAGGCCGGTGCGGTCGAGCGCGCCCCGGAACCGCTTCACCGCGGTCTCCCGCTCGGCCTCGTTCGCCCCGAAGGGGATGAGGTCGTCGTCGTGGAAGGTGACGCCGTACGCGCCGAGGGCGGCGAGCCGCTCCACCGACTCGACCGGGTCGAGCGCTGGGCGGGTGGCGTCCCCGAACGGGTCCCGGCCCTGCCAGCCGACGGTCCACAGGCCGAAGGTGAAGCGGTCGTCGGGGGTGGGGAGGAGATGCTGCGGCATGTCCGGCTCCTTCGTGGCGAGGCTGGCCGCCAGATTTGTTTTCTGAGATAACTAATACCGTCAGGGTGAGCCGGGCGCCAGTGCCCGCACCTGGGGAACGAGAAGAGGTGGCCCATGACCGCACGCCCGGTGGTGATCGGCGTCGACAGCTCCACGCAGTCCACGAAGGCCGCGATCGTCGATGCGGAGACCGGCGCCCTGCTCGCCGTCGGCCGCGCCCCGCACACCGTCACGGGCGGCGACGGGGCCCGCGAGACCGACCCCGAGATCTGGTGGACCGCCCTGGCCCGGGCCGTCTCCGCCGGCCTGAAGGAGGCCGCCGTGCCGCCCTCCGCCGTCACCGGCATCGCGGTCGCCGGACAGCAGCACGGACTCGTCACCCTCGACGCGGCCGGCCGCCCGCTGCGCCCCGCCCTCCTGTGGAACGACACCCGCTCCGCACCCCAGGCCGCCGCCCTCGCCCCGGCGCTTGGCGGCCCCGACGCCTGGCTCGCCCGCACCGGCTCCGTGCCCGTCGCCGCCATGACCGCCGCGAAGTGGCAGTGGCTGCGCGCGCACGAACCGGGCACCGCCGCACGCGCAGCCGCCGTTCGCCTGCCGCACGACTTCCTCACCGAACGCCTCTCGGGCGAGGCCGTAACCGACCCCGGCGACGCCTCAGGGACCTGCTGGTACTCCACCGCGGACGCCGCCTACGACCACGGCCTGCTCGACCTGCTCGGTCTCGACCCCGCGCTACTGCCGGCCCTCGCGCCCACCGCCGCCACGCGCGCCGGCACCCTGACCCGGGCCGCCGCCGACGCCCTGGGACTCCCCGGCGGCGTGGTCGTCGCCGCCGGAACGGGCGACAACATGGCGGCCGCCGTGGGGCTCGGCCTCGGCGCCGGCGGACTCCTGGACCACCCGGTCGTCAGTCTCGGCACCTCGGGCACCGTCTTCGCCGCCACCCGCACCCGCCCCGCCAGCCCCGGCATCGCCGGTTTCGCCGCCGCCGACGGAACCTTCCTGCCGCTCGGCTGCACCCTCAACTGCACCCTGGCCGTCGACAGGATCGCCGGACTCCTCGGTCTCGACCGCGAGGACGCCGAGCCCGGCGACGGCCTCGTCCTCCTGCCGTACCTCGACGGCGAACGCACCCCCGACCTGCCGCACGCCACCGGCCTCCTCACCGGCCTGCGGCACACCACCACCCCGCGCGCCCTGCTCGGCGCGGCCTACGAGGGCGCCGTCTTCACCGTGCTGCGCGCCCTCGACGAACTCCTCGCCGCCTGCGGACTCGACCCCGCCGACCCCGCCGTACGCGAACGCCCCCTGCGCCTCATCGGCGGCGGCGCGCGCGGCCGGGCATGGACCGAGACGGTGCGCCGGCTCTCCGGGCGGCCCCTCCTCGTCCCCGCCGCCACCGAGCTGGTCGCCCTCGGCGCCGCCGCGCTGGCGGCGGCGGCGGTCGGCGGGACCGACCCGGTGGCGCTCGCCGCCGCCTGGGGTGCGGGGGAGGGGAAGGCGCTGCCCCCGGTGGCGCGGGACGAGGAGACCTGGGCGCGCATCGAAGGGGTGCTCGACCGGGCGGCGCCCGCGCTGCTGAACTGAGCCCCTCACGAACGCGGCTCGTGCCCGACGCGTACGACCCGCATCCGGACCTCGACTTCAGCCCGCTGCGCGGTGACGCCCCGCCCGCGCCGGACGGCTGGGGTCAGGCGGCCTGACCACCCGTGTCATGTCGCTACTCCAGCGGCCACGCGATGCACCCACACTGTTCCATGCCACGGGGAAGGCTGCCGGCACCTGCTCCCTGGTCATCTCGTCGCTTCCGCAGCAACGCCCGGCTGCGGCCGGGTCCGCATACCCCAGCGGGCAAGAGATGGGCCGGCAGCACCCAGCATGGCGAAGAACAACGCCAGCAGCAGCCAGCCCGCCGTGCCGAGGCCCAGCACCACCGTGGTGAGGATCGCAGGGGCAAGAGCCTGGCCCGCGTTGAAGCCGAGGCCGAGGACACCTTGGTACTGGCCCTGGGCATGGTCGGGGGCAAGACCGAAACCCAGGGCGAAGCACGCCGAGGACTCCCAGACCTCTCCCAGGCTGTGGACGAAGATCGCCGCCAGGACCAGTCCTGCTGCCGCCCAGACAGGGGCGTACGCCGCCAGCGCCATCGTCGGGCAGCTGACGAGGAAGAGCAGCCCCGCAGTGCGAAACGCCCTGCCGCCGTCGTACGGGGTCTCGATACGGGAGCCGATCCTGGTCTGCATCAGTACGCAGAAGACGGAATTGACTGCGAACAGCGCGGCCACCGTCCAACGCGGCGTTTCGGTGTGCTCGGAGATCCAGATCGGCAGGAGCAGGGAGACCACCGGGTACTGCAGTCCCATGGCCCCGTAGAGGGCGGTGAACGTCAGGAACGGACGGTCCGCGAAGACGAGCCAGCGCCGCTGCCGCGGCGGCGCTGGCAGCACCGGATAGCGGGGCAGCAGAAGCAGAAGCACCGCGCACAGGGCGAAGCTCGCCGCGTTGCCGAGAATCAGCGTGACATAGGCGCCACGGGTGTCCGCGGCCAGCGCCAGCCCGGCGCCCACCGTTCCCAGGACGACGCCCAGGTTGACGAAGGTGCGCAGTTTCGCCCGGAACACGGCCGGTCGCTCACCCCCGACCCGGGCCACCAGAGCCCCCCACGCCGCCCCTCCGACCGCCGCGGCGATCTGGTCGACCGTCGCGATGATCGTGAGCGCGGCCCAGCTCTCGACGAGGACGAGGGCCGCCATCGATACCGCCTGGACCGCGAGGGCCAGCATCATGATCACGCGTGCGCCGCGCCGGTCAGCGAGATGACCCCCGGGTATCCCCGCGCACAAGCCGATCACTCCGGCGATGGTGAGCGCGGCGCCGACCTGCACCGCAGGCAGGCCCACGACCAAGGTGAAGTAGAGCGCCGACGCCGCGTTGAACAGACCATTGCCGACCCGGTTGACGAAACTGGCGGCGACCAGCACGCGCTCCGGCCCACTGTCCCCCGCCATCCGGCCTATTCGACCTGCCAAACCGCCCTTGATCATGGACCGCAGGCTAACAGCGCCGCAGAACCCGTCGCAGTCGTGCGAAGATCGCGTGCCCAGCGCGTCCTGGAGGACGAGGAGATCAGTACGCCGGAACCCGGGCGAACCGCTCCGTGACGTGCAGATCCGCCTCGATGCCGCCGATCGCGGCCGCAAGCTCCGGCAGGACCTCCGCCTCGCACTCCTCGCGCGACCTGCGGCTGCTGTGCAGGGCGACGTTGACGGCGGCGACGGCCGCTCCCGTGCGGTCGTGGACCGGCATCGCGATCGACCGCAGCCCCTCCTCCAACTCCTCGTCGACGAGCGCGTAACCCTGCCGCCCCACCTCCGCGAGGACGGCGGCGAGCTCGGTCCGCCCCGTCACCGTGTACGGGGTGAGGGCGCGCAGCTCCGTCCGCGCGAGGCGCGCCGTGCGCTCCTCGGCGGGCAGGCCGGCGAGGAGCACGCGGCCCATGGAGGTCGCGTACGCGGGGAAGCGCGTCCCGATGGTGATGTGGACGTTCATGATGCGGCTGGTCTCGACCCGGCCGGTGTACTGGACCTCGTCGCCCACGAGCACGGCCAGCGAGGTGGACTCGCGCACCCGGTCGGCCAGGCCCGCGAGATGGGGCTGTGCGATCCGGGTGAGGGTGGTCCGGGACAACGGCGCGAAGCCCAGCGACAACACGCGCGGCGTGAGCCGGAACTCCCGGCCGTCCACCGCCACACAGCCCAGGTGCTCCAGGGTGATCAGGGCCCGCCGCGCGGTGGCCCGCGCCAGGCCGGTGGCCTCGGCGACGGCCGTCAGGGGCAGGGCGGCACGCCCCTCGCCGAACGCCGTGAGGACGGTCAGACCGCGCGCCAGCGACTCGACGAACCCGCGCCCCAACTCCTGCTTGGACGCGCCCGTCCAGCCGGCGAGCCCGCTCGGCGCGACCGGGGCGGCCGCCGGCGCCTCCCGCAGCACCCGCTCCATCCCGCCCGCGGCCGCGAGCAGCCGGGGCAGCAGGGCCGTCCGCAGCGAGGCGGCGTCGTGCCGGCTGGTGTGGCTCACGGCGCTCAGCACGCAGGCGATCCGGCCGCCGGCCGCACGTACCGGCACGGAGAGCGCCACGAGCCCCGGTTCGATCAGCTGGTCGTCGACCGCCCAGCCGCGCTCCCGCGCCTCGGCGGCGCGCTGCTCGAAGTCCCCGGCGCCGACCGGCCGCGGGGGTACGGGGGGAAAGCCCCGGTCCTGCGGATCGGCGGCCCGGCGTTCCCGCCACCGGGCCCACCCGGCCTCGTCCCATTCGGAGGCGAACACGGCCCCGGGCGCGGTGCGTTCGGCGGGCAGCAGGTCGCCGATGCGGAAGCTGACGGCCATCGCGCGCCGCCGGGTCGCCTGGCGGACGAGGCGGATGCCGTCGCCGTCCGCGACCGCGAGCGACACCGACTCGTCCAGTTCGTCGGCCAGCGCGTCGGCGCGCCCGCCGAGCAGGTCCGGCAGCCGCACCGAGGCCAGGTACGCGTTGCCCAGTTCCAGCAGACCCGGCGCGAGGACGACATCGCGGTCCTCGATCCGTACGTATGCCATGCGGGCGAGGGTGCCGGTGACCCGGTCGACCGTCGACCGGGCGAGCCCGGTGGCGCGCTCCAGCTCGCCGACCGTCATCCGCCCGCCCGCGTCCGTGAGCCGGCGCAGCACACCGATCCCGCGGATGAGCGGGGTCACGGCCTCGGGCGGCGCGCTGGCGATCGGGTCGTGGTGCGTCGCTGGCATGCGCTCTCCGTCCGTTGACAGGCGCACCCGGCCGCGCCCACACTCCCAGCATAGTGAAGGTCTCTTCACTATGCGAACAGCCGTCAGGCCCGCGGCAACGCACAGCAGACAGACCGACGCGACGAGGAGACCCCATGCACACCACCGTCGGCATCATCGGCGGCGGCCCCGCCGGCCTGCTCCTGGCCCGCCTGCTCCACCGCGCGGGCATCGACAGCGTCGTCCTGGAGAGCCGCGACCGTGGCTACGTCGAGCGGCGCCAGCGCGCCGGCATCCTCGAACAGGCGACCGTCGACGCCCTGCGCGCCGCCGGCGCGGGCACCCGCCTCGACGCCGAGGGCATTCCGCACGACGGCATCGAACTGCGCCACGACGGCCGCGCCACGCGCATCGACTTCCCCGCTCTCACCGGCGGCCGCCGGGTCTGGGTCTACGCGCAGACCGAGGTCGTCAAGGACCTCGTCGCCCTCCAGGTCGCCCAAGGCGGCCCGCTGCTCTTCGAGGCCGAGGTCACCGCCGTCGAGGGAGCCGACACCGAGCGCCCCCTGGTCCGCTACACCCACCAGGGCCGCCGCCACACCCTCACCTGCGACTACGTCGTCGGCTGCGACGGCTTCCACGGCGTCACCCGCCACGCCGTCCCCGAAGGCGAGCGGCGCACCTTCACCCGTACCTACCCCTACTCCTGGCTCGGCATCCTCGCCGAGGCCCCGCCCGTGTACGACGAGCTGATCTACGCGCACTCGGAGCGCGGCTTCGCCCTCGCCAGCATGCGCTCGCCGTCCGTCAGCCGCCTCTACCTCCAGGTGCCCGACGGCACCGACCCGGCCGACTGGCCGGACGAGCGGGTCTGGGACGAACTCGACGCCCGCCTCGCCCTGCGGGGCGATCCCGCCTGGCGGCTCAGGCGCGGGCCCGTCACCCAGAAGTCCGTCCTGCCGATGCGCAGCTCGGTGACCGAGCCCATGCGGTACGGCCGGGTGTTCCTCGCCGGGGACGCGGCTCACATCGTCCCCCCGACCGGCGCCAAGGGCCTCAACCTGGCCGCCGCCGACGTCGTCGTCCTCGCCCGCGCCTTCGCCCACCTCAAGGACACCGGCTCCACCGGGCTGCTCGACGCCTACTCGGACACCTGCCTGCGCCGGGTCTGGCGGGCCGAGCACTTCTCGTACGTCATGACCACCACCCTCCACGCCGACCCCGGCCAGTCGCCCTTCGACACCCGCCTCCAGCTCTCCCAGCTGGACCGGATCGCGGGCTCACCGCACGCCGCCGCCGAACTCGCCGAGAACTACACCGGCCTCCCCATCGACGCCTGACGCACCAGGCCGTACGCGGTGAGCAGCCAGACCGCGGCGCCGGTCCAGAGCAGCACCCGCCCGAGCGGATCCAGCCACCCGACCCCTGTCGGGACCGCCGAGAACAGGCAGGCGACCGCCGTCATGCCCACCGGGAAGACCGTGGCCCAGCGCCGCACGTCGTATGCCGGGCGGGGGCGCGCCACCTCGGCCGCGGCCAGGACGGCGCACCAGGCGAGGGACAGGCCGAGGAGTACGAGGGTGGTCGTCCGCAGCGCCTCGTGCGCCGCCCCGGTCCACACGCCCGTGGCGAGCAGCTTGGCCCCGGCGAGCGCCGAGATCGCGAGCGACCCGCCGGCCACCCACTGGTCGCCCGCTCCGGTCACGACCTGGTGCGGGTCGAAGCGGACCAGGGCGTCCACGTACAGCACGAGCCCGAGGACGAACAGCACCAGACCCGCCCACGCGAGCCACCGGCCGTAACGCGGCGCGAGGGTGCCCGCCACGACGACGAGCCCCTGGGTCGCCACGCAGATCAGGAAGGCCCCGCCGGGCATGTGATGCCCGAGGTGCCGCAGCACCGTCGGCAGCAGCGTCACCCACGCCACGGCGGCGAGGGCCAGCAGCGCCACGGCGAGCGGCCCCCACCCGAGCTGCGAGAACCGCACCCCGAGGACGGAGGTGGCGGCGACGGCGGTCAGCGCGGGCGGGGTGTCCGCCCGCGCCTCCCAGCCGCGTCGGTCGCTCAGGAAGAGGGCCGCGAACGCGCCGGCGAGCAGGAGCCACACCGCCGCGGCGAGCCAGAGCGCCACCAGCGAGAGCACCTCGAAGCCGGCCGGATGGAACCCGATGGAGAGGATGCCGGTGGCCATCACCGCCGCCCCCGCGACAGGCGGCAGCGCGGCCGACCAGGGTGCGGGGCGATCGTCCATGCCCCCATCCCAGCGTCCCCCGCCGGGCCCCGCCACCGGAGCCTCGCCGGAGGCCCTGCCTGCCACCGGTCAGCGGTGGGCGAGCAGCCCCGCCGCGGGCAGCGGCTCGTCGTCGTGGTCGAACAGCGCCTGCTTCTCCCTGCCGTTGCCCGAGGCCGGGCCGGCCGGGTCCCAGCCGTTGCTGCCAGGTGCGTCAGGCGGTCAGGAGGACGACCTCGAGGCGGCGCGGGCCGTGCACGCCCTCCACCCGGTCCAGCTCGATGTCGCTCGTCGCCGACGGCCCGGAGATCCAGGTCAGCGGCCGCGTGGGGTCGAGCCGGGGCAGGGCGAGCGGCACCGAGGCCACCACCTGCGCCGGCACCCGGACGACACACAGATGCAGATCGGGCACGAGGGTGAGGGCGCGCCGCCCCTGCCCCGCGCCGCCGTCCAGGACGATCGTCCCCGTCTCGGCCACGGCGACGGCGCAGCCGGTCACCACGGCATCGGTGGCGTCCAGCCGGTAGGGCGTCAGCGACCCGTCGTCGGCACGGAGTTCGACGCCACCGTCCAGGCCCGACAGCCACTCCTCCGGCAGCGATGGCGGTACGGCGACACTGCGCGCCCCGTGCTCCGCGAGCAGCCGGGCCACCAGGCCCGGGAGCCCTTCGGCGCCGGTGCGGTGCACGACGGCCCGGTAGTCGGCCAGGTTCGCGTGGAGCAGGTCGACGAGGGCGGCCGGATCGTCAGGGGCGTGCCGTTCGCGATAGCGGCGTTCGGGCTCGGGCGCCTCGGGCGCCCGGGCGACGGCGTTGCGGATCCGGGCCAGGATCCGGTCCCGGGAGGAGGAGTCGGTCACGTACGGTTCCTCCTCCACCAGTCGCGGAACGACTCCGCGGGCACCTCGGGCAGGTCACGGCTCGCGGTCCAGGCCCCGGCGCCCGGCGGCCGTTTCGGGTGCAGGGCGCGGGTCCTCGCCGCGATCCGTTCCCCGGCGGCGAGCACCCCGGGCCGGTCGAGCACCCACCCGGCCGCCTTCATGGCGACCCGCTCCAGTCGGTGGCCGGGCCCGCCCTGCCCGGCGACCCGCTCCCGGAGATGGACCAGCACCTCGGGGATGTCGATGGCGACCGGGCACACGTCGTAGCAGGCCCCGCAGAGTGAGGAGGCGTACGGCAGGGAGGCGTCGATCTCGCTTGCTGTGCCGCGCAGCTGGGGGGTGAGGATCGCGCCGATCGGGCCGGGGTAGACGGAGCCGTACGCGTGGCCGCCCGCCCGTTCGTACACCGGGCAGACGTTCAGGCAGGCCGAGCAGCGGATACAGCGCAGCGCCTGCCGGCCGACCTCGTCGGCGAGGACGTCGGTGCGCCCCGCGTCGAGCAGCACGAGGTGGAAGGTCTGCGGCCCGTCGCCGTCGGTGGTGCCGGTCCACATGGAGGTGTAGGGGTTCATCCGCTCGGCCGTCGATGAGCGCGGCAGCGTCTGGAGGAACACCTCCAGGTCCCGCCAGGTGGGCACCACCTTCTCGATGCCGACGACCGAGATGAGGGTCTCGGGGAGGGTGAGGCACATCCGGCCGTTGCCCTCGGACTCGACGACGACGAGGGTGCCGGTCTCGGCGACCATGAAGTTGGCCCCGGAGATGCCGACCTTGGCGCGCAGGAACTTCTCCCGCAGGTGCAGCCGGGCCGCCTCCGCGAGCTCGGCGGGCGTGTCGGTGAGGTCCTCGGGCGCCGGCCGGCCCCACGCGCCCATGCGGGTCCGGAAGATGTCGCGGATCTCGCCCCGGTTGCGGTGGATGGCGGGGACCAGGATGTGCGAGGGGCGGTCGTCGCCCAACTGCACGATGAGTTCGGCGAGATCCGTCTCGTAGGCGCGGATGCCCTCGGCCTCCAGGGCCTCGTTGAGGCCGATCTCCTGGGTGGCCATGGACTTGACCTTGACCACTTCGGTCTCGCCGGTCGCCTTCACCAGGTCGGCGACGATCCGGTTGGCCTCGCCGGCATCCGCCGCCCAGTGGACCGTGCCGCCCGCGGCGGTCACCGCCTCCTCCAGCCGGAGGAGGTGGCGGTCGAGCTGACGCAGCGTCCGGTCCTTGATCGCCTTCCCGGCTTCCCGCAGCTCCGCCCAGTCGTCGAGTTCGGCCACGGCCCGGGCCCGCTTGTCGCGGATGGTGTGGGTGGCGTGCCGCAGATTGCCGCGCAGCCGTTCGTCGCGGACGGCGTCGTGCGCGGCCTCGGGGAAGGACGGCATTCCCACGAACGTGCCGCTCATGCCAGGGGCTCCTCTTCCGTGCTCGCCAGGATCTCCGCCAGGTGGACCGGTCGCATCTCGGGGATCACCTTCATCCGGCTCATCGTGCCACCCAGGTGCATCAGACAGGAGTTGTCCGCCCCGCACAGCACCTCCGCGCCCGTCGACACCGCGCTGCGCACCTTGTCGGCGCCCATGGCCGCCGACACGTCCGCGTTCTTCACGGCGAAGGTCCCGCCGAATCCGCAGCACTCCTCCGCCCCCGGCAGGTCGACGAGCTCAAGGCCCCTGACCGCCTCCAGGAGCCGCCGCGGCCGGTCGCCGAGCCCGAGCAGCCGCAGGCCGTGGCACGAGGGGTGGTAGGTGACCCGGTGCGGGTAATACGCGCCGACGTCCGTCACACCGAGCACGTCGACCAGGAACTCCGTCAACTCGTAGGTGCGCGGGCCGAGTTCCGCCGCGCCGGCGCCGAACGGCGCGTAGTGCCGGCGGACCATGGCCGCGCACGAGCCGGAGGGGGTGACGACGTACTCGTACCCCTCGAAGGCACGTACCGTGCGCCTGACGAGGGGAGCGGTCGCGGCGCGGTAGCCGGTGTTGAACTGCGGCTGGCCGCAGCAGGTCTGCGCGGCGGGGAAGTCGACGGTCACCCCCAGGCGTTCGAGCAGCCGGACGGTAGCCACCCCCGTTGCCGGGAACAGGGCGTCGTTGACGCAGGTGACGAACAGGGCGACGCGCATGCGGGGTTCCTCCCGGATCAGGGGCGCGGCCAGGGCCGCCCGTCGAGTCGTTCGATGTCCCGGTTGAAGCGTTTCAGGGTGGCGGCGAAACCGGCCACCTCCTCGGGTGTCCACTCTTCCAGCACCCGCTCCAGGCCCTGGATGTTGAAGGCCCGGTCGGCGTCGAGGCGCCGCTCGCCCTCGGCGGTGATGCGGAACTTGCGGGCGATCCCGCCGTCCGGGTCGGGGATGCGCTCGACAACGCCGGCGCGGAGCATCGCCGCTGGGGCAGCGCCACCACCCTCGGCCTCTTCGCCGCGGCGGCCGTCGTCCTGCTCGCCTGGGGACGCTGGGAGCTGCGCACCCGCGACCCGCTGGTCGACCTGCGCGTCACCGCCCGCCCGCAGGTCCTCATGACCAACGCCGCCTCGATCCTGGTCGGCTTCGCGATGTACGCCCAGTCGCTCGTCGTCCCCCAGCTGCTCCAGCTGCCCGAGGCCACCGGCTACGGCCTCGGCCAGTCGATGATGGCCATGGGCCTGAGGATGGCCCCGGCGGGCCTGATGATGGTCCTGGCCCCGCTCGGCGCCAAGCTCTCCGCCGCCCGCGGCCCCAAGGTCACCCTCGCCGTCGGCAGCCTCGTCATCGCCCTCGGCTACCTGTCCTCGCTGCTCCTCATGGGCTCCACCTGGGGCCTGCTCGCCGTCACCCTCATCTGCAACACCGGTGTCGGCCTCGCGTACGGGGCGATGCCCGCGCTCATCATGGGCGCCGTGCCCCAGCAGGAGACCGCCTCCGCCAACAGCTTCAACACCCTGATGCGCTCCATCGGCAGCTCCGTCTCCGCGGCCGTCATCGGCGTCGTCCTCGCCCAGCTGACCACCGACTTCGGCGGCCACCCGCTGCCCTCGGAGGACGGCTTCCGCGTCGCCCTGCTCATCGGCGGCGGAGTCGGCCTCGCAGCGGCGGCCGTGGCCGCCCTCATCCCCGTACGCCCGCTGCCGGCGCCTGCACCGGCGAAGGAGCCGGTGGCGGCGACGGAGACCGCGGCCTGAGCAGCCCGCCCGCAACGTCGGGACAGCACTCCCTAGGGGCGGATCCCGTCGCAGGAGATGCGCAGATGCCGCGGCCCGCGCAGTACGGCGTTCCGCCGGTACGGGGGCGGGTCCTCCAGCAGGCGTGGGTTCTCCAGCCTCCGGGCGAGCTCCGACAGGGCGAGCTGGGCCTCCAGCCGGGCGAGCGGTGCGCCGAAGCAGCTGTGGATGCCGCTGCCCAGGCCGAGGTGCTGGACGTCCGGGCGGTCCGGGTCGAAACGGTCCGGGTCCTCGAAGCGCTGGGGGTCGCGGTTGCCGGACGCCAGGACCAGCCAGAGAGAGGCGCCCTTGGGGATGGTGACGCCGCGGACCTCGATGTCGGCGAGAGTGGTGCGCTGGGGCAGCAGCTGGACCGGCGGCTCGAAGCGCAGCAGTTCCTCGACGACGGGCACGGCAAGCCGCGGTTCGGCACGCAGCCGCTGGAGGACCTCGGGGTTGCGCAGCAGGGTCAGCATTCCGTTGGTGATGAGGTTGACCGTGGTCTCGTGCCCCGCGATCAGCAGCAGCGCAGCCGTGCTGAGCAGCTCCATCGTGGTCATCGGACCGTCCTCGCCCCTGGCCGTCGCCAGCTGCGAGAGCATGTCATCCCCGGGGTTCTTGCGGCGCTCCTCGATCAGGCCGGCCAGATACATCCCCAACTGCATCCGGGCGTCGTGCGCGCCCGTGCCCTGCTCGGCGGGGTCGGCGTCCGGGTCGGGGTCCAGGCTGGCGGCGAGGGTGTCCGCCCAGGTGTGGAAGCGGTGCTCGTCCTCGCGCGGCACTCCGAGCAGCCGGCAGATCACCGTCACCGGGAAGGGGTAGGAGACCTGTTCCACCAGGTCGATCCGCCCCGGGTCGTCGATGCCGTCGATGAGGCCCGCGACGATGTCGTGGAGCTCCGGGCGCATTCCGTCGACGCGGTGGGGCGAGTGCGGAGGGCCGAAGTGCCGGTTGGTCATACGTCGCAGCCGGTCGTGCTCCGGCGGGTCGAGCCTCAGGAAGCTCGGCGGCAGGGCGCTCTCCTCCGGGGCCGTCTCGGCCAGCGGGTCGGCGGTGCGCGAGGCCAGGTTGCCGGCGTCGGAGCTGATCCGGGGGTCGTGCAGGAGGCTGCGGATCTCGTAGTAGGTGCTGATCACGTACGGCCCGTCGGCTTCGTGGTGGACCGGCGTCTTCCGCAGCTGTCCGTAGATCGGGTACGGATCGGCCCGGTTGGCGTAGTCCAGGATCTGGTGCAGCAGGGATGGCGTCATGGCGGTTCCTCGGGGCCGTGCGGGTCAGTGCGCGGGGGTGAAGGTCATCCGGCGGTCGGCCGGCGAGTATCCGCTGAGGGACACGGTGGGGCCGTGGCTGGGCACCGAGGGGTCGGGGAAGTCCGCGTCGACCGGTCGCTGTCCGTCCGGGCGCCGGTCGACGGTGGCGAACGTCGGCGGGAACGGCGCGGTGGTCTCGATCAGCTCCTGGTAGAACGGCAGCCACCTCGCCTGGTCGAAGGCGACCGCGCCGATGACGCGCCCCTGGTACCCGTAGACGCCGATGAACCGGCGGCCTTCGAGTGAGCCCTGCGAGACGAGGATCTCCGTCGCCATCGACGGCACTCCGACCGACTTGATGTTGACGCCGAACTGAGAGGACCAGAAGGCCGGCACCTCCAAGTGCGGCAACCGGTCGGTGCTCTCGCTGAGCATGTTGTGCGCCGCGATCCGCGCCTGGGCTGAGGCGTTGCCCCAGTGCTCCAGAGACAGGAACTGGTAGCCGAACAGCGGGTGTGGGCAGCGGGCGACGTCGCCCGCCGCATAGATGTCGTCGGTGACGATTCCGCGGATGTCGAAGGCACGGCAGCCGGCATCGCAGGCGATGCCCCGGGGGCCGGCCCCGAGTCCGGAACCGGCGAGCCACTCGGTGTTGCGGATGGCGCCGAGCGACACGATCACCACGTCGGCCTCCACGGTGGAGCCGTCGGACAGATGCGCGGCACGCACCCGTCCCGAGGCGTCGCCTTCCAGAGCGGTCACCATGACCCCGCACCGCAGGTCCACACCGTGCTCGCGCTGGAGGTCGGCCGCCACCGCCGCGACCACCCCGCCGAGTGCGCCGACCAGGGGCGCAGCGCCGCGTTCGGCGACGGTGACGGGGAGGCCGCGTTCGCGGCAGGCGGAGGCGATCTCCGAGCCGGTGAACCCCGCCCCGATGACGAGGACGCGCCTGGGGCCCTCGGCGAGCCGCCGGGCGAGTGCGGCGCCGTGCTCGCGGGTCCGCAGCACGAAGACGCCGTCGAGTTCCGCCTCCTCTTCGCGCGGCCACGGGCGCGCCCGGACCCCGGTGGCGATCAGCAGCCGGTCGTAGGGCACCTCGTCGCCGTCCGCCAGCCGCACCCGCCTGGCGGCCATGTCCAGGCCGGTGGCCGGAACGCCGAGCCGCCAGGTCGCGTCGACGGATCGAAGCCTGGGCAGTGCGGTGTGGTCGGCGCGGGCCCTGCCGAGCAGGACCTGCTTGGACAGCGGGGGCCGGTCGTACGGCTCGCAGGGCTCGTCGCCGATCATGGTCAGTGACCCCGCGAAGCCCTTGGCCCGCAGGGTTTCGGCGGCCCGCAGCCCGGCCAGCGAGGCGCCGACGACGACGATGCGGCCCTCGCGTTTGAGCTGCTCCAGGGCTCCGTCACCGAGCACCGGACACCACCTCGGCAGGATCGTCCACGGCATCGACGAGGATGGCCTGGACGGGGCAGGCCGCGGCGGCCTGGGCCAGCTTCTCCCGCTGTGCATCGTCGGCCTCCGGGTCGTACAGCAGTGCCTCCTCGCCGTGCATGGCGAAGATCCCGGGAGCGAGGAAGGCGCATTGCGCGTACCCCTGACAGCGGTTGAGATCGACGGCGATCCTGACCACGAGATCGGTCCTCTCCGATGGCCCGGTCAGGCCTTCTGTGACCACTCTCGGTGGCCCGGCGGGCGGCGGCGACGAGGAGATGACCGTTCGAGTGAGCGGTGCGGCGCGATCAGGTCGAGGCGGGCCGTGGCGCGGCGGGACGCCGGCCCCACAGGATGTCGAGGCTGACGAGCGGCCCCCAGGCCGGAAAGACCGGTTCGGACCAGGGCAGGTCGGTGACGGGCGGCGTTCCTGCCTTCAGGACGACTTCTTGGGGTGTGCGTCGAAGAACTCCCAGATGAGATCGGTCGCGGTGACACCCGTCGCTTGCTCGCCCATCGTCGGGTCCTTGCTGCCCGGCCAGTTGTGGCCCATGTCCGGGAGGCGGTACGTCAGGAACTCCGACGTGTCGCGGCACGTCGCCCGCGTGCGCGTGTTGCCGCCCTCCACCCTCTCGGGCCTGCCGGGTTCGCAACCCAGGCGTGCCGACCAGGACTTGATGCCCTGCTCGAACTGTTCGTAGTACGTGTCGCGACCGCCGACGAAGGTGGCCACGGACACCGGGGTCTTCGGCACGAAGGCGGGATTCTCCGCGGCCGTGCCGATGTAGCCGCCGCTGACCGGGGCGATCGCGGCCAGCGTGCCCGGGAGCTCGACGGCGAGTCTGAAGGACATGTCCGCGCCGTTGGAGATGCCGGTGGCGTAGATGCGCTGAGGGTCGGCCTTCCACGTGCCGACCAGGCGCTTCGTCATCGCCCCGATGAAACCGACGTCGTCCTCGCTGCCACAGCAGACGAGGGCGTTGTAGCCCTGGTCCACTCCGTTCGGATAGGCGACGAGGAAGCCTTCCTCGTCGGCCTTGGCGTTGAAGCCGGTCAGTCGGGCGGCGTACGCGCCGTCGGCCGGGTAGGGGTGCAGGACGACGACCAGGGGGAGCGGCTTGCTCGGCGTGTAGCCGGGTGGCGCGTGGACCGTGTAGACACGCTCCTGCCCCTTCCAGCCCATGGCGACCGTCTGATCGCCGGGCCGTGGCGCTTCCTTCGCCGGCGCCGGCTGCCCGGCCGAGGGACTCTGTGAGGTCTCCCTTCGGCCCGCGTCCTCATCGGTGTCCGAGCCGCAGGCGACCAGCGGGAAGAGCAAGGCCAGGGCGGCGATCTGCAAGGGGCGTAATCGCATGGGGGCATGGTGGCAGCGGCGCGAGGGGCGGTCCAGCGGAATCGCTCCGTACGTATGTATCGACTACTCGCCGTGGATGTTCATCGGGATCGACGGCGACGTGTTCGACCTGTTGGTCAGCAGCGACGAGCTCGTGGTGCTCGTCGTCGAGAACATCCGCAAGCGTTTCCCGGCGAACCGGCCCAACGAGCCCGTGTACGCGACGACCGAGTACTTCATCGGCCAGCCGCTCTCACAGGTGACCGTGGCCCTCGAAGTGCGGATCGCCTTCGCCGGCCCCTTCACCCCCTTCTACCAGGTAGCGCACGAGGTCGCTCATTCACTGGGCACTGTCGACATGTACAACCCCGGCAGCATGAACTACCTGCTCACGCTGATGGGCGCCTACCCCTTCTACGCGAACGACCAGGCGACCGTTCACCTGGACGCCTGGCACAAGCTCCAGCTCGGCTGGTGCGAGCCCCGGCAGGTCGAACTGACGGCTCACGGAAGCGCGGACGTCGCCGAGATCTCCGCACAGCGTCCGGACGGGGCGGTGATCCTCTGGCATCCGAGCCGTGGCGCGTCCGAGTACTTCCTCCTCGAACGCCGCCGGGCCAACGGGCCTCGGAGGTACGACCGCTCCTTCCCTGGCGATGGCCTGCTCATCTGGCACATCGACCCGGCCCGCACCCCCATGAACAGGGGCGCGCCGAATCTGGACCCGGGATCCAGCGGTGTGTGGCAAGCGGGGTCGCACACGCCACCCCTCTCCTGGAGCGATGGAACCGTGGCGGCGAGCCGCCTCACTTTCGGGGCCGGACCCGACGCGTCCGTACGCGTCACCTGGTAGAGCCGGCCCGTCGTGGCTGAGGCGCCCCTAGGAGCGGCGGCGCGGCTTTCCGGAGCGGGGGCTCTTGGGGGCGGCGCCGCCGGCCTTGCGCCGAGCGCCGGCGCCCTGTGGCTTCTGGCTCTGCTTCCCGCTCTGCTTCTGGCTCTGCTTCGGCTTGGCGGCACGCCCGCCCTGGGCGTCCTTGGTCGCCTTGGTGTCCTTCGCCTCGTCCGGCCGCCGGCCGCGCGAGCTGTTGACGGTCCGCCCGCGCACGATCCCGATGAAGTCCTCCACGAGATCGGTGGTGGCCTCCTCCGGCCACGACAGCGCGATCTGCGACTGGGGGGTCCCGGTGATCGTCCGGTACGTGAGGTCCTTGCGGTGGTAGAGCCGGGCCAGCGACTGCGGCACGACGAGCAGCCCGATCCCGGCCGCCACCAGCTCGACGGCGTCCGCCGTGGTCGTCGGCCGCTCGAAGGCGGGACGGCCCGGGGGCTGCTCCCAGTCGAGGGTGTCGTCGAGCGGATGCAGCACGATCTCGTCGGCGATGTCGTCGACGGTCACCTCTTCGGCCGCGGCCACCAGGTGATCCTTCGGGATCACCACGACGGTGGTCTCGGTGTAGAGGGGGATCGCGCTCAGCTCCGTACGGTCGACCGGAAGCCGCAGGAAACCGGCGTCGGCCTTCCGCTCCCGCAGCAGACCGGGCACCTCGGCCGCCTCGGCCTGCACCAGGTCGAGCGGGACCTCGGGCAGCCGCTCGTGCCAGATCCGCACCCACTTCGAGGGCGTCACGCCCGGCACGTACGCCAGCCGGAAGGAGAGAGCGGGGGAGGAGGATGCATCCGAGCCTGTCACCAGGCCAGATTACCGGCCGTGGTCGGCGGGGGCGCACCCGGCCGATATTCTTGTCACCATGACGCAGCACCAGACCGCCCAGACGATGAAGCCCGCCACCGCGGCGAAGAAGCTGGGTGTGTACCTCGACGCCACCCCCGCCGAATTCCGCGAGGGTGTGGTCTCGCGCGCCGAGCTCAACGCCCTCCAGACCGACCCGCCGGAGTGGCTGCGCGAACTGCGCCGCACCGGCCCGCACCCCCGCCCGGTCGTGGCGGCCAAGCTGGGCATCTCCATCTCCGGCCTGGCCCGCGGCGGGGTCACGGAGGCCCTGACCACCGAGCAGATCGACGCCCTCAAGGCGGAGAACCCGGACTGGCTCCAGAAGGAGCGCGCCACCCAGGCCGAGGTCCGCAAGGAGTCCGTCCGCATCAAGGAGAAGCAGGCCGAGCAGGCCGCGAAGGCCGCCGAACGCGACTGACCTGCTCAGGGCGCGGCGACACCCCCACCCTGGCCGCGCCTACCCCGCCCGGTAGGCGACGAGGTGCAGCAGCCGGGCGGTGTGCTTGTACGGCGCGCGCCCGGCCGCCTCGATCTCCACGCGCTCCAGGCGTGCGTAGTACGCCGGGTCGTACTTGATCGAGTCGTCGGGGATGTAGTCGCAGAACACCCGGATCCCGTAGTCGTGCACCTGCCCGCACCCCAGCGCGCGGAGCGCATCGCCGAGCTCCTCGGCGGTGTGCAGCCGGAGCTTGGCGTCGAACAGCTCGGTGTGCACCCTGTCCGCGTCGAGAGCCCTCAGCACGTCCTCGGGATCCATGGTCCGTACCGCCGACCGCAGCGGCTCGGAGTGCCGGTTCATGGCGATCACCGACAGCAGCCCGCCGTCCCGGAGCGCCCCGAGCGCCATGCCGAGCGTCCCTGCCGCGTCCGCGGTGTAGGGCAGCACGCCGTGGCAGAGCACGACATCGAACCCGCCGTGTGTCAGCTCCGGGGGCAGCGCGCTCACATCCGCCTCGACACCCACGACCCGGTGGCTCACCCCGGCCTCGGCGGCGCGGCGTGCCGCGGTCGCCAGCATCGCCGGCGCTTAGTCGACGATGGTCACGTGGTGTCCACGCACGGCGAGCCGGAGGGCGTCCCCGCCGTCGCCGCCCCCGAGGTCGAGCACCCGTAGCGGCCGGGCGCCCAGGCCGTCGAGATGACGCGCCAGGTTCGCCTCGGCGACCGCGTACCGCAGCCGCCCCCAGGGGGCCTCCTGCCAGTCCTGCCAGGCGGCGACCGCCGTGTCGAACTGCGCTGAGGTCGCGGGCTTCTCTGTGTCGCGGCACGTCTCGGTCATGCGCCGACCCTAGCCGCGTCGACCGGGGCCGGTCATGATCCAAGGATCTTGCGCTTCTGCTCCTCGAACTCGCTCTCGGTGAGCACCCCCTGCTCCTTGAGCTCGCCGAGCTGCTTGAGTTGTTCGATCTTGCTGCTCATGTCGGGGGCGGGCGGAGCGGCCGGTTGCTGCTGGACGGGGGGCGGCGGCGGGGCCTCGTACTCCTGCTGGGCGGCCCACCGTCCCGCCTGGCGGCGGCTCACGCGGTTCGATACGGCAGTCGCGGTTCCGGCGACCACCGCCGTGCGCGCGACGCCGCGAAGAAGACCTGGCATGGCGGTTTCCCTTCTGCTCCCCGGCCGCTGTCGGCCTCAGCCGGCGGCCTCGGTGTCGTCGAGCGCGGCCAGGATGGCGGGCACCGGGATCCGCCCCGAGGCGACCATCCGGGCGCCGCCACGGCGCAGGGCGGCGGCGAAGGGCGCGGCCCAGCGGTTCTCGTAGACCAGGACGCCGGCGGAGCTGCCGGGCTCGAGCGCGTGGGCCGCCTCCTCGAGGTCGTCCTGGCCGAGGAGGCCGGAGGAGGCGCCTTCGAAGACGGACAGGTCGAGTTCGCCGTCGCCGGTGAGGTCGGCGAGCTCCAGACCGCTGACGGTGCCGTCCTCGTCCTTCCTGACGAACGTCAGGTCGAGGATGCGAATGAGGCCGCGGTCCACGAGATCGACCAGGAGGGGCAGGCCCTCGCCGGTCATCCGGTTGCCGGGAAACTCCACGACCACGTAGTCGATGGGTCCCAGTTCTTCGACTTCTTCGTTCAGGGCTTCGTTCACGGCGTGACCCCTGGAGTTCGTGGATCTCCCCGTGACCCATTGCATCACCGGACCCATGCGGACGCATGTCGGTCCGCGGTCACCCGGCACCCGCGCGGCATGCACGCCGACACAAGTCCTCCGACACCCGTCACGCCGAGGACCGTGCCTCGGCGACCCGTCGGGCGGGCGGGTCCTCTCTCAGTGCGGCCGGCACGGAGTCGCGCAGCGCGCGGACCAGGGCGGCGATCGCCGGGTGGGGGCCCGCGCCGCTGCGGTACGCGATCGTGGTGCGGCGGCGGACCGGGAGCGGCGTCAGGCACACTCCCGGCGGGAGGCTCAGCGCGCCCAACTGGGGGACGACGGCGACCCCTTGGCCGGCTCCGACGAAGGCGAGGACGGTGGCGAACTCGTCCACCTGGTGGCGTACCCGCGGCGCGAACCCGGCCGCCCGGCACATCCGTTCGGTCACCTCGCGGCACAGGGTGTCCGGGCCCGACACGATCCACGGCTCGTCCCGCCCGTGCGCGAGGACCGCGAGGCCCTCGAGACCGGCGGGCGCGGGGGCGGAGGCGGCGAGGAACATCGCCTCGTCGCACAACGGCTCCGCCGCGAGCCCCGGTTCCAGGGCCGTGGGCACCAGGTCGTAGTCGTGGACGAGGGCCACGTCCAGGTCCCCCGCGCGCAGCGCGTGCGCCACTGCGGCGGGATCCGTCTCCGAGACCATCGGTTCGAGCACCGGGTGCCGGCAGGCGAGGAGCACGAGCGCCTCCGGCACGATCGTCCGGGTGGCCGTCGGGAAGGCCCCGATCCGCAGCGGCCCCGCCGGCCCGCCGCGCGCCTCCGCCAGCTCGGCTGACGCCTGCTCCAGCCGTTCGAGCACCGCCTCCGCGTGGCGTACGAGCTTCTCCCCGGCCGGCGTGAGTCGCACCCGTCGCCCGGTCCGCTCCAGCAGGGCCACCCCGGCCTCCCGCTCCAGGGTGCCCAGTTGCTGGGAGACCGCCGACGGGGTGAAGGACAGGGCCTCCGCCACAGCGGCGATGGTGCCGCGCAGGGCCAGTTCGCGCAGCAGGCGCAGTCGTCGCACATCGAGCATCAGCTCAGCTTACGGTTCGGATCGGAAAAGCGAACTGGACCTGAGGGGTTCGAGGCGGCGAACCTCGACGACATGGCACAGGACTTCATCCCGTACGGGATCCACGTACCCCTCGTCACGCCCTTCGGGCAGGACGGCCGCCCCGACCTCGACGCCCTGGAGGGCCTCGCCCGCTCCGTCCTCGACGCCGGCGCCGCCGGAATCGTCGCCCTCGGCACGACCGGCGAGGCCGGCACGCTCGACGCCGGCGAACGCCGGGCCGTCGTCGACAGCTGCGCGCGGGTCTGCCGTGAGCACGGCGCGCCGCTCGTCGTCGGCACAGGCGGCGGCGCCACTGCGGCGGTCGCCCTGGAGCTCGCGGAGCTGCGCCGACGGCCCGAGGTCCGGGCCGCCCTCGTCCCCGTCCCGTCCTTCGTCCGGCCCTCGCCCGACGGTGTCGTCGCCCATTTCGAGCGGCTGGCCGCCGACAGCCCCGTACCGCTGATCGTCTACCACATCCCGTACCGCACGGCGCGCCCGCTCGACGCCGCCACCCTGCGGGCGCTCGGCGGGATCCCCGGCGTCATCGGGGTCAAGTACGCCACGGGCGCCGTCGACCAGGAGGCCGTGGCCCTCCTCGGCGACCTGCCCGAGGACTTCGCGGTCCTGGCAGGCGACGACACCTACCTCTCGCCGCTCCTCGCCCTCGGCGCGACCGGCGGGATCCTCGCCTCGGCCCACCTGGACACCGGCCGCTTCGCGGAGCTCGTCGAGGCCTGGCGGACGGGTGACGCGCCCCGGGCCCGCGCGCTGGGCCACCGTCTCGCCAGGCTGTCGGCACTGCTGTTCGCCGAGCCCAACCCGACCGTCGTCAAGGGCGTCCTCCATGCCCAGGGCCGCATCGCCACCCCCGACGTGCGTCTTCCGCTGCTGCCGGCGAGCGCGGCGAGCGTGGGGGCGGCGCTGAAGGAACTGGCCGAACTCGGTGAGCCGCCGGCGGGCGCGGCCGGGTAGCGGCCCCGGCGCCGTCTTCTCACACCGTGCTCGGCGCCCCGGACAGGCTCTGCTTGACGTACCGGGTGGTGTCGTCGGCGAGGATCTCGGGCAGGCCCGCCGCGATGCCGTCCAGGGCCTGGGCGGCGACCTGGGCCGGGTCGACCTTCTTGTCGGCGGGGACGCTCGCGGCCATGTCGGTGTCCATGTACGCGACGTGCAGGGCCGACACGGCGATGCCGCGCGGCGCAAGCTCCTCCCGGGCCGCGCTGGTCAACGCCCAGGCCGCGGCCTTCGCCGCCGCGTAGGAGCCGAGGCCGGCCGGGTGGAGCCAGGACAGCACGGACAGGACGTTGAGCACGGCGCCGCCGCCGTTGCCCTCGATGACCGGGGTGAAGGCCCGCGTCACGGCGAGCGGCCCGAAGAAGTTCGTCTCCATCTCCAGGCGCACCGCGTCCAGGCGGCCCGCGATGAGCGGCGTGGCAGTGGAGATGCCGGCGTTGTTCACGAGCAGCGTCGCGTCGGATGCGATGCGGGCGGCGGCCCGGATCGACTCGTCGTCCGTCACGTCCAACCGCAGCGGGGTGACACCCGGCAGGTCCACCGTCTCGGGGCGGCGGGCCGCCGCGTACACCTTCGCCCCGCGCTGCGTGAGCTGCGCGGCCAGATGGCGGCCCAGTCCCCGGTTGGCTCCGGTGACCACGGCGACCGCGTCCTTCAGTTCCATGATTCCGCTCCTGGCGTTGCGGGGCCCAAGCGGCCCGCGTCATTAGATTACGAATGAAATCTAAACTCGACGGTACGATAGATGTCAACCGACATCCATGGGGAGGTGGCCGATGGGCCGCGTATCGCAGGCGCAAGCCGAGGAGAACCGCAGGCGGGTCGTCGAGACCGCCTCCCGGCTGTTCCGGGAGCAGGGCACCCAGGTCAGCGTCGCCGACCTCATGAAGGCGGCCGGGCTGACCCACGGCGGCTTCTACAAGCAGTTCGCCTCCAAGGAGGCGTTGGTCGACGAGGCCACGACCCACGCGTTCGAAGAGCTCGCCCGCTACCGCGACGCCGGTGTCGAGCGGCACGCCGGGCAGCGCGGGGCCGCCCGGCAGGCGCTCATCGACACCTACCTCTCCCCGGCGCACCGCGACGACGCGGCAGGCGGCTGCCCCGCGGCCGCACTGGCCGCCGACATGGCGCGCGGCGGGGTGGACGACGACGGCGGCGCCCACCGCGTGTACGTCGAGGGGGTGAGGGCCTTCGCGGAGTGGCTCGGTGCGGAGGGCGGCGAGGGTGCGACCACCACCGAGGCGGCGGAGGCCACCGAGAAAGCCGGGAAAGCCGAGAATGCCGGGAGAGCCGGGAAAGCCGAGAAAGCCGGGAAAACCGAGGTCACCGGGCTCGCCGAGGGCGACGACGGCATCACCCGGCTCTGCACCATGGTCGGCGCGCTCCTCCTGGCCCGCGCCACCAAGGGATCCCCGATCTCCGAGGAGATCCTCGCCGCCGCGCGCGCGTCCCTGACGGCGACCACCTGACCGCGGACCCGGTGCCGCACCGTCCGGGACACGCGAGACGGCTCCGAGATGTGAACGGCCCGCGCCCGGCGCACTCTGACTTCAGGGGACACGAGAGCGGCGGAGCGGAACGGATGGCGGAAACGGAGATCGACTACGCGGGGGTGTTCCAGGCGCTGCCCGGAATGGTCGCGCTGCTCACCCCCGACCTGGTGTACCTGGACGCCAACGAGGAGTTCGTCCGCGTGTCCGGCCGGACCCGGGAGCAGCTGCTCGGCCACTACCTGTTCGACGTGTTCCCCGACAACCCGCACGATCCTGCGGCGAGCGGCATGCGAAACCTGGCGGCGTCGCTCCGGCGGGTGGTGGAGACCGGCGAGCGGGACGCCATGGCACTGCAGCGGTACGACGTGGAGTCGACGGACCGGCCGGGGGAGTGGGACGAGCGGTACTGGAGCCCGGTCAACGCCCCCGTACTCGGACCGGACGGGCAGGTGGTGCTCCTCGTGCACCGGGTGGAGGAGGTCACCGAGCTGATCCGGGCCCGCACCGCCCCCACCGGCAGCCGCGCGCGGGTCCTGGAGGCCGAGCTGTACACCCGCGCCAGGGAGCTGCAGGAGGTCAACGAGCGGCTGCGCGAGGCGCATGCCAGGGAGCGCGAGGTGGCGCTCGCCCTGCAGGAGGCGATGCTGCCGGCCCCCGTGACCATCGGGCCGCACCCGGTGGCGGTGCGCTACCGGCCGGCCGTCGGCGCGCTGAACGTGTGCGGCGACTGGTATGACCTGGTGGCGCTGCCCGGCGTCGACCGCCTCGGCGTGGCCGTCGGCGACGTGGTGGGGCACGGACTGCCCGCCGCCGGGGTGATGGGCCAGCTGCGCAGCGCGCTCAGCGCCGCGTCTCGGGTCGCGGAGGGGCCCGCGCAGGCCCTGGACGTCCTCGACCTGTACGCCAGGTCGGTCGCCGGCGCCGAGAACTGCACCGTCGTCGAGACCTGGATCGACTGGAGCCGCCGCGTCATCGCGTACAGCTGCGCCGGCCACCCACCGCCCGCGCTCCTGCACCCCGACGGGACCGTCGAATTCCTGGACCGGGCCACCGACCCGCCGCTCGGGGCCCGACTCGACCACGTCGTGAGGCCGCAGGCCGAGGCCGTCTTCACCGAAGGCGCCACCCTGGTGCTCTACACCGACGGCCTGGTCGAACGCCGTCACGAAGACATCGACACCGGCCTCACCCGCCTCGCCGCGGCCCTGGAACACCACCACACCGCAGCCCCCGAGGACCTCGCCGACGCCCTGCTCCTCGACATGCTCCCGGTCGGCGGAGCCACCGACGACGCGGCCCTCGTGGTCGTGGGCCTGTGACCCGCCGCCAGGCGGAAAGGCCTACTCGGCCGGTACCGCGTCGGCCGGGATCTCGAAGACGACCGACAGCCCGTCCTGTTCGTTCCCCTGCTCGCCGACGCGTGTGAAACCGAAGCCCGCGACGGTGGCCAGGGAGGCCTGGTTGTCGGACCTGATCGTGGCCCGCACGGTCCTGACGCCGGGTTCGGCCGCGGCCCTGACGAGCAGCGCCCTCAGCATGGCACGGGCGTAACCCCGGCGACGGTACGCCGGCGCGACGCAGTAGCCGACCTCCACCAGGCCGGCCTCGTCCGGCGGCCCGTGGAACCCGGCGTCGCCGATGACGGTCCCGTCCGGCTCGGACACCGCGGCCCGGGTGATCCAGGGCGCGGCGGAGGGGTCCTTGGCGAGCTGGTCGGCGCGATAGCCGAAGATCCAGCGGGCCCGGTCGCCGACGAAGTACTCGTCGAGGGCGACGCCGGCCTCGGCGCTACCGCCGGCGAGGTCACCGTCGGCGAGCGCCCGAAGCGCCTTGGCGCTGAGCGGGACGAAACGGACGCGCTTGGGTACGGAGAGGGGTTCGCTGTTCATCGCGGCGATGCTCGCCGACGACGGTAGGGCTGTCCACTGCTTTAGGGTTCGGCCGATCACGCGGCTGATCCGAGCACCGGTCCGGTCTTGGAGGTCGGGAATCGGGAAGGCTGACCCGGGGGGAAATGTGGCGCGCCGGGCCTGGTAGAACACCGACCTGTGGGTATTCAGGAGCGCGAGCGCAAGATGTACCGGCCGCTGCGGCGGGCCGGCATCGAGGTGATCCCGAACGCCGTGCCGGACGGCACGATACCGTTCGTCCTCGGATACGGCCCCGAGGACGTCGTCGGTGGCTTCTCTCACCGGTACGAGACCCCACGGCTTGTCGAGCGTCTCAACGAGGACTGGTACGACCTGGCTGTTTCCTCGGGACTCTTCGACCGGCAGCGCGAGTTCCTCGTCCTGCTCCCGGAGGGCGCCCGTACACACGCCGCCTTCTTGCAGGACTTGCACCGGGGCCGCCGCGCGGCACCGGCGGTCTGGACCAGGGTCCGGCTCCTCGAACGCTGGGACATCATGGGCCGGGGTGCGGCATCGGCGTTCCTCGGCATTCGCGCGGGCCATCCGGGCTTCGGCATGATGGCGCTCGACAGCAGCGTGTACATCCGTTGCTCGACGGGTGAGAGGGGCGTCGACGTGGTGGCGGTGGGCCACCCGGACCGCTCGGAGAAGATCCTGCGGCAGTTGGAATGGTTCGCGTCGTGGAGGGACAACTCCGACCGCGGGTTGCAGGAGCGGATCGCCGTCTGGCTCGCGGGCCGCGCACCAAGGGCTGCCAGCCGTTCCGACCGATGACCAGGTGGCCTTGGAGGCCGAGGTCGGCAGGGTCGTCGCTGTCGCCACTCGCTACGACGAACGCGGCCACGTCGACCTCCGCACCGCCACAGCAGCGGCCCTCACCATCCGGCTGCGAACGTGATCGCCCGGACGAGTCCTAGCCGTCCCCGTCCGTCGTGCCCCGGTCCAGGCTGCGGCCGCGCCGCTGTTCGGTGCGGACGAGGTCGCCGGCCAGCAGGGTCACGGTGGCCACCGCGCGGACCCAGCGCGGTCCGCCGCGGGCGGCCCAGACGACGCAGACGCAGCCGGCGACGGCGAGCGCGAGGATTCCGGACAGCACGAGCAGGATCATGTGCCTCTCCCTTCGGTACGGTCCGCCCCATCCTCTCAGCCCCGAGGCCGGACGGGGTCCCGCCCTACCGGAGGCCGACGATCCGCGCCGGCGGGTAGGCATGACGGGCCTCACCCGAGGTGTCTCAACTGCGTCCATTTGTCGTCCGATTGCGGTCAGCCCAGATCAACAACGTGTAACGAAAAGGGGCTTGTCGGGCAGAATCCTTCCCTCCGGTCCCGCTCGACTGGGATCTTGCGTCCACCCCACACATCACAGGGCCCGGCCGGCGCCACCAGCGTCACCGGGTCATCGGAGGACGCATTGTTTTCCCACATATCAACCCGGCTGAGACTTCCGATCGCGGCCGCTGCCGTCGTCAGCGCCGCCGTCGCACTCGCCGCCCCCGCCCAGGCCGCCCCGTCCGCGCCCTCCGCGCCGACGGAGACCCGGGCCACCTCGGCCTCGCACAGCAGCGGCAGCGCCGGCGCGCAGGCCGCCGCCGGCGCCTGGGCCGCCGGTACCCGCGCGTACCTGGTGATCACGGCGCCCGGCGGCACGGCGGCCGTCCAGACGGCCGTCACCTCCAACGGCGGCAATGTCTTCGCCGCGTACGACGCCATCGGCGTGATCGTGGCCCACTCCACCAGCTCCTCCTTCGCCGCGACCATGCGCGGCGTCACCGGAGTGCAGCAGGTCGGCGCGACCCGTACCTCCGACGTGCCCGCGGACGCCTACAGCCCCGCGCTGCCCGCGAACCCCACGCAGGCCACCACGACGCTGACCGAGTCGAACCGCTGGGACATGACCCAGATCAAGGCCGACCAGGCCTGGGCCGTCACCACCGGCTCCGCCTCGGTGAAGGTCGGTGTGCTCGACACGGGCGTCGACGACCAGCACCAGGACATCGCGCCCAACTTCAACGCCGCCGACTCCGTCTCCTGCGCCTACGGCAAGGCGGACACGCGCGCCGGTGCCTGGCGTGACGTCGGCAGCCACGGCACGCACGTCGCCGGCACCATCGCCGCCGCGAAGAACGGCAAGGGCGTCATCGGCGTCGCGCCGGGCGTGAAGATCTCCTCCGTCCGCATCGCGGAGCCCACCAGCAGCCTGTTCTTCGCCGAGAACACCGTCTGCGGCTTCATGTGGGCGGGTGACCACGGCTTCAAGGTCACCAACAACAGCTACTACACCGACCCGTGGCAGTTCAACTGCCCGGACAACGTCGACCAGGCCGCCATCATCGAGGGCGTCCGCCGGGCCCAGGCGTACGCCGAGTCCAAGGGCTCGCTCCAGGTCGCCGCGGCCGGCAACTCCAACTACGACCTCGCCAACAAGACGACCGACAGCGAGAGCCCGAACGACTCCACCCCGGTCACCCGCACCATCACCAACGCCTGCATCGACATCCCGACCGAACTGCCGGGCGTCGTGACGGTCGCAGCGCAGGGCAACGGCGGCGCCAAGGCCTCGTACTCCAACTTCGGCAACGGCGTCATCGACGTCGCCGCGCCGGGCGGCGACGGCGCCTCCGGCGTCTACTCGACGCTGCCGGGCGGCAAGTACGGCAACATGAGCGGCACCTCGATGGCCTCCCCGCACGTGACCGGTGTCGCGGCGCTCCTCGCCAGCGCGAACCCGACCTACACCCCGGCGGACATCCGCGCCGCGCTCGGCACCCAGGCCAATGACCGCGCCTGCCCCGCCGACAGCCGCTGCCAGGGCACCACGACCAAGAACGGCTTCTTCGGCGAGGGCTCGGTCGACGCCCTGAAGGCGGTCAGCGGCACCACGCCGCCGCCCACCGGCCCGTACTTCGAGAACCTCACCGACGTCACCATCGCGGACAACGCCACCGTCGAGAGCCCGATCGCCGTCACCGGTGTCACGGGCAACGCCCCGGCGACGCTGAAGGTCGGCGTGGACGTCAAGCACACCTACCGCGGTGACCTCGTGATCTCCCTCGTCGCCCCCGACGGCACGGTGTACACGCTGGAGGACTTCGCCAACAGCGACGGCACGGACAACGTCGCCAAGACCTACACGGTCAACGCCTCGTCCGAGGTGGCCAACGGCACCTGGAAGCTCCGCGTCCAGGACATCGCCTCGCAGGACACCGGCCGCATCGACGCCTGGAACCTCACCTTCTAGGCCTCGCGCGCGCAGCATCCGAGCGCCCCGCCCACACCGTGACCCACGGTGTGGGCGGGGCGCTCGCGTGCTGGGCGAGGCCCTCGCTCGCTGCCTCACATCGCCGCAAGACATCGCTGTCGGAACCGCTTCCGGAACCGGTTCCGGCGTCACCGAAGAGTCAACAACGTGCGCATCATGCCGTCAATACTTCATGCCACTCCGCGGCAAAACCCAAGTCCAGGGCGCATGTGGCGAGTTATGCGTTCAAGATCTGAATGCGCAGACCCTTGACGGATGTTGGTCTCCACCAGTTCACTCACGCCTCGGCGCTCCTGCTTTCGGCCCTCGGATCCCCGCCCCCACACCCCCTCCGAGAAAGGCACCCGCATGCCCGCACCCAGGCCCCTGTCCGCCCCGGCCCTCGGTGGCCGCCTGGTGAGAACACTGCTCGCCGGCGCCCTCGCCGCCGCTGGCCTCACCGGCACCATCGGACTGTCCGCCGCCCCGGCCGCCCAGGCCGCTGGCGAGCAGGTGAACCTCTGGCTGACCACGACCGACGACGCCGGCGGCCGCCATGTCGTCCGGGGACTCCAGCAGCAGGCCCCGCTCGCCTTCCAGGCCGGAACGGGAGGCGGCGGCACCACGGTCACGGTCGACGAGAACACCCGCTACCAGACCTTCACCGGCGGCGGTGCCTCCTTCACCGACACCGCGGCCTGGCTGATGAAGGGCTCCGGGGCGCTGAGCCAGGCCACCCGCGACGAGACGATGAAGAAGCTCTTCTCGCCGACCGAGGGCATCGGGCTCTCCTTCGTCCGCAACCCCATCGGCGGCTCCGACCTGGCCCGCTTCGGCTACACCTACGACGACCTGCCCGCCGGCCAGACCGACCCCACGCTCTCGCGCTTCTCCCTCGCCCACGACCTCCAGGACGTCCTGCCCCTCACCAGGCAGGCCCGCCAGCTCAACCCGCAGCTCACGCTGGTCGCCTCCCCCTGGACGGCGCCCGCCTGGATGAAGGACAGCGGCCGGCTCGACGGTGGCTGGCTGAAGGCCGAGCACTACGGCACGTACGCCGACTACTTCGTGAAGTACCTCCAGGGCTGGCGCGACCAGGGCGTCCCCGTCGACTACGTCACCGCCCAGAACGAGCCCACCTGCTGCTCCGGATACCCCTCCATGAGCTGGAACGGCTCAGGCCTCGCGTACTTCACCAGGAACGAGCTGCTGCCCAGGCTCCAGGCCGCCGGCCTCGCCACCAAGGTGCTCGCCCACGACTGGAACTGGGACACCTACGACGCGTACGCCGCGCCGACGGTGGACGACGCGGCCGTACGCAGCCACCCGAACTTCGGCGGCGTCGCCTGGCACGGCTACGGCGGGGACATCGCCAAGCAGACCGAGATCCACGACCGCTACCCGCAGCTGGACGCCTTCCAGACCGAGCACTCCGGCGGCACCTGGATCGCCGACCAGCAGCGCGAGGACATGACGAACATCATCGACTACACCCGCAACTGGGCGAAGTCGGTGACCAAGTGGTCGCTCGCGGTCGACCAGAACCGCGGCCCGCACAACGGCGGTTGCGGCGTCTGCGACGGCCTGATCACCGTCCACAACGGCGACGCCCGGCACGGCCAGGTCGACTACACGATCGAGTACTACACGATGGGTCACCTCACCAGGTTCGTGAAGCCGGGCGCCCAGCGGATCGCCTCCACCGCGAGCAGCACCGTGCCGAACGTGGCCTGGCGCAACCCGGACGGCTCCAAGGCGCTCATCGCGTACAACGACTCCTCGGCCGCGCAGACGCTGACCGTCAACTGGGGCGGCCGGCACGCCACCTACTCCCTGCCCGGCAAGACCTCCGCCACGTTCACCTGGTCGGGTACCCCGTCCGGCGGCACCGACCGCACCGGCACCCTGGTCGGTCTCGGCGGCAAGTGCCTCGACGTCGCGGGCGGCAGCAGCTCGGACGGCACCCCCGTCCAGCTCTGGGACTGCAACGGCTCCGCCGCCCAGCGCTGGACCCTGCGCGCCGACGGCACGGTCCAGGCCCTCGGCAAGTGCCTCGACGTCACCTCCGCGTCGACGGCGAACGGCGCCAAGGTCCAGCTCTACACCTGCAACGGCACCGGCGCCCAGGCCTGGCGCTACGAGACCACCGGCACCGACCTGGTGAACGTACCGGCCGACAGGTGCCTGGACGTCACCGACAACGCGTCGGCGAACGGGGCCAGGGCCCAGATCTGGTCCTGCACGGGCGCGGCGAACCAGCAGTGGCAGCTGCGCTAGAGGACTTGAGCGGTGATGCGTCCGACGGCCCCGGGGGGCCGGGCTCTTCGCCCGGACACCCGGGGCCGCCCGGTGCCGCCGCCCGCACGGACCGCCCCGGCCGGTCGAGCGCGTCAGTCCAGCGGGTCGAGGGTGAGATACGCCTGCTGCGGTGCGGCGTCGTGGACCAGTGACTCGTGGGCGCCGACGTCGTCGAAGGCGAAGCCGTACGCCTTGCCGTCGGCCATCTGCGCGTGGATCTTCCGGGAGTAGTGGTTGGTCACGGCGTCCTGGTAGAAGCCGGACGAACCGGTGTCGGGCTGGTTGGGGTTGGAGATCAGGGTCGAGCGGTTGTAACCCGCGCACAGGGTGCGGGAGATGGGGCCGCGCACCTGGTCGTTGGGAGCGTCGAGCAGCTTGTAGCAGCCGAAGACGCTGTCGGAGTCGGGCTTGCGGAAGGACGTCACGACGGTGCCGGAGCCGTTGGTGAAGTTCATGACGTCGCCCGAGACCCTGCCGTAGTACTTCACGGACGGCTGGTTGGCGAAGGGCGTGACGGTCAGAGTCGAGGTGGCGTACTTGGACCAGACGCGGTCGATGTAGTTGTTCATCACGTCCCGCGGCAGGCCCCCGGCCTCGATGCCGTGGCCCGGGGCGAGCGCGCGCAGTACGGTGCCGTCGGACCGCGTCTGGACGAGACCCGCCCAGCCGCCGGGCTGGCCGCGCAGGGCGTCGAAGAAGCCCCGGTAGCCGCCCGGCTTGAGGCGGCCCGTGGTGACGACGCTGCCGTCCGGGCGCTTGAGGCCGACGGCGTACGGCACCGAGAACATGTCGACCTGGGTGCTGTTGATCCACAGGCCCGAGTCGTTGAGGGTGTACTCGGACCAGTTGAACAGGATGTCCCGGTTGGGGTCGCTCGGGTTCTGGACGGCCGGCTGCACGAGCCCGCCCGTCGCGACCTTGAAGACGAGCTTCCGGCCGTAGCTGAAGTAGACACGGCCCGAGAACTTGGGCATCCGGATCGTCAGGGACTGCCCGGCGGCGGGTCCCGGTATGGAGGCGTCCGGCGCGGGGACCGGGACACCGCCGCCGGCCGGCCACGGGTGGAAGGTGCCGTTGGCGTCGGCCCAGCCCTGACGGCCGGTGGAGAGCTCGGTGCCCAGGTTGTAGACGTAGACAGGTTCGTTGCGACGGGAGTCGTTCTTGACGGTCAGCGCGATGGTGGCCGGCACGGCTGCCTGCGCGGCGGGGACCGCGACGGCATCGGCGGCACCGGTGTCATCGGCACCGGTGCCGAGGGCCGTGCCGGTCAGCGCCGTTGCCAGAGACGCTGCGGCGGCGAGGGGAGCGAGCAGGGCGAGCCTGCGTCGGGAGGGGGAGAGTGGCACGGGGCGGCTCCTGGAGGTGTGGGGGGAATCCGCTTGAGAGCGCTCTCAGGATGTTGACGGTGGAGTGTTCCTGTCAATGCCTTGGAGGGATCGGGGTGTTTTCCACCCCGATCCTGCGAACTCTTGTAAGCGGCGGCTGAGTTGGCGGTACGTCACCGCCAGGCGGGATGCCCCTCCGCCGAGCCGCCGGTCGTCAGCTTCCGCTCACCCGTACCGTCCGCCCGCACCGCCCAGACGACCGGCTTCTCGTACGGACCCCGCACGAACGCCACCCACCGCCCGTCCGTCGACCACGCCGGGTCCATCTCGTGCGCGTCGGTCGCCACCAGCGCCCTGTCCCCCGTACCGTCCACGCCGACGAGGTGGATGTCCCCCTTGGTGCTCCCCTTGTACGTCCCCGCCGTGTACGCGAAGGTCCGGCCGTCCGGTGACCAGACGGGGTCGAGGGCCGGATGCGGCAGTCGGGTCACCTGGACCGGGGCGCGGTCCGGGTCGGAAGGGTCCACCAGATGGATCTGCCAGTCGCCGGGAGAGGTCTCGAGACACACCGCGATCCGGGTCCCGTCCGGCGACCATGCCGGATCCTCCACCCGGCCGCTCCCGCTGGTGAGTTGCCGCGCGGAGCCGTCGGAGACGTTCACCGCGAACAACTGCTGCACCCCGTCCTTCTTGCGGAGCACGGCGAGGCGCGTGCCGTCCGGCGACCACGACACACGGCCGCCCGCGATGGAGGCGACCCGCCGCGCCCCGGAACCGTCGGCGTCCGCCGTCCACACCTCCGTGCCGGCGGTGGTGATGCGCGTGAACGCGAACGAGCGCCGGTCCGGAGCCCATTGCGGCAGGATGTCGCACGTCCCGCCCCGGACCAGTCGGCGCGCCTCGTCCGTGGCCGCGGCGCGGACGGCGATCACGCCGTGGCAGGTCGCGGGCCAGCCGGGCGCGGTGTCCTGCCGTACGAGCAGGGGAGCCGTCGGGAACGCGGCGGGGGAGGAAGCGGCGGACGAGGAGGAACCACCCTTGGGCTTCGCTCCGTTGCCTGGCGAGTGCGCCCACGGCCGCAGGATGACGAGGCCGGCGGCCACGGCCACACACGCGAGCAGCGCCGCCCCGGTGACCGTCCGGCGGTTCCTGCGTCGCGAGCCCCCGGAATCGGAGTCCGCCTGGCCGCGCGCAGGCGCCGCCTCGACAGGCTGCGCGGGGACGGGCGCCGCGTGCGTCGGCGCCTCCTGCGGCCTCGTCTCCTGCGTCACCGTCGCGGGCGCCGGTTCGCCGAGGGGAGTAGCTGTAGGCGTAGGCGTAGGTGTCTCATCCGGTACGAGAACGGTCGCCGCACGCTCCGGCACCGAGGCGTCGCGCGGTGACAGCAACTGCGCCGCGGCGTCCGGCAGCCAGCCACCGTCCGCCCGGTGGTGGACCGTCAGGCCGGCGAGGAGCGCCGACGGCGTCGGCCGTCGCAGCGGGTCCTTGGCCAGGCAGGACCGGACGGCGCCGTGCAGCGCCTCCGGTACGGCGGTCAGGTCCGGATCCTCGTGGACGACCCGGTAGAGCCAGGCGGCAGTCGAGCCGTCGCCGAACGGCGAGCCGCCGGCCGCCTGGCAGAGCACCACCCCGAGCGCGAACATGTCCACGGCAGGGGTGATCGTGCCGCCCGTCAGCTGCTCGGGCGCGAGATAGCCGGGCGTACCGACCTGGAAACCGGTCTGCGTCAGGGCGGCCGTGCCGTCCAGGGCCCGCGCGATGCCGAAGTCGATGACGCGCGGGCCGTCCTCGGCGACGATGATGTTCGCCGGCTTGAGATCGCGGTGGACCACGCCGGCCCGGTGGATCGCCTCCAGCGCCTCCGCGAGCCCGGCGGCGAGCACGGTGAGGGTGTCCGCGGGCAGCGCGCCCACCTCGTCGAGCACCGCCCGCAGGGTGGGCCCCGGCACGTAGGCGGTCACGAGCCAGGCCGGGTCGCCCTCGGGGTCGGCGTCCACCACGGGCGCCGTGTGGAAGCCGCCGACCTGACGAGCCGCCGCCACCTCGCGGGCGAACCTGCGCTGGAAGCCCGGATCGGTGCTCAGCTCGGGGCGTACGACCTTGACGGCCACCGCCCGGCCGGACTGGGACCGGCCGAGATAGACCACCCCCATGCCGCCCTGGCCAAGCCTACCGACCAACCGGTATCTGCCTCCGCCGACCGACTCCGGATCGCTCGCATCCAGCGGCCTCATGGTTCCCCCTCGCACGACGTACCGTGACAGGATCTCCCCGCCGCGGCGATCAGTCCAGCTCGTGCTCCTC
This sequence comes from Streptomyces sp. NPDC085481, assembly GCF_044541845.1. NCBI lineage: Bacteria > Bacillati > Actinomycetota > Actinomycetes > Kitasatosporales > Streptomycetaceae > Streptomyces > Streptomyces sp. NPDC085481. The sequence continues at coordinate 139,794 of NZ_JBITTJ010000015.1, read as the reverse complement.
CCAGGTCTCGTCGTCCGGGTCGTACTCGGTGTGCGCGGACTCCCAGGTGGCCGAGGCGAGCTCGACGCCCGGGACGTCGCCGAGGAGGGCGACCGGGTCGATGAAGTGGGCGAGCGAACCGGACGGGTCCACCTCGATCGCCTCGACGGACTCGGCGCGCTCCGCGTCGTCCAGGTACTCGTCGTCCTGGACCTGGGCGAGGGCGGCGGCCTTGAGAGCCTGCTCGTCGGTGATCTCGGCGACGAGCTCGATGGTGAGACGTACGTAGCGCGGAGCGGACTGCTCGGCGGGGTTGTTGCTGGTCATTCCGGCAGCTTAGGCGACGCGGGGGAGCCCAGGCGCCCACGACCTCCGGGCCACCCCGTGGCCCCGGGTGATCCGAAGCCAACGGCCTGCCTCGGGGGTCTCGCCGATCATGCCGGGCTCGCGGACCGATCGGTCAGATCCGGCCTGGTCCGGCCTGGTCCGACGAGAAACCCCTAGGCCGCGGCGTCCGGGAGCGCATGGGCCTCGACGGCGTGCGGGGCCTGCTGATGGCCGCCCGAGGCGAGGATGCGCACCTCGGCCCGGTCGCCGATCTCCGCGATCTCCGCACGGATGATGCCCGTCGGGTCGGCGTACACCGGGTGCCCGCCCGGGCCCTTGGCGTCGGTGCGCTCGACGACCACGACGTCCTGGGCCGACCCCGCTTCGTCGGAGAACACCAGCTCGTATCTGCGTGCGCTCACCCGGCTCATTTTACGCCGGGGCTGCCTGGCCGCTCTTCAGCCGGCGGCCACGGCGTCGACCAGAGAGGCCACGGCCTCCCCGAGCGCTTTCGCGCCCGGCCCCACCGGTCCTCCGGGCTCGGTCATGTACTGGTCGCGGCGGATCTCGACCATCAGCGCGCTGACCCGGGGGTCCCGGCCGTAGTACGCCAGCGGCACGTACGTCCCCGCGAAGGGACTGTCCGTCCCCACACCGCCGAACCCGGCGAACGCCTCCCGCGCCACCGCCAGGAGCGCCGGCGGCGTGTGGAAGGCGTCCGTGCCGAGACAAACCGGCGGACGGGGGCCGGCACCGTGCAGTTCGTACGGGAGGGCCTGCGTCGGGTACGAGTGCACGTCGACGATCACGGCACGCCCCGTCGTCGCGAGCCGCTCGGCGACGGCGTCGGTCATGGCCGCGGCGTACGGGGTGAAGTACCGCTCGATCAGCGGCTCCGGGTCGAATCCGGCGGGCCGCAGCGGGGCGCGGTGCGTCGTACGGGTGTAGACCGCGCCCATCCCGGCGGACAGCATCTCCTCGCGCTCGTCGGGGAACCGCTCGGGGTCGACGACCAGCCGGGAGAGCCGGTTGACGAACCGCCAGGGCGTGGAGCGGGCCGCAGCGGCGGCCACGGCGGCTATGTCCTCCGTGTGGCCGTCGGTGATGTGGTCCAGCTCCCGCGCCAGCTCGTCGTCGTCGAGGACGATGCCGTCGCGGACGTGCGCGGGCACGGCACGGGAGGAGTGCGGGACGTGGAGGAGGACGGGGGAGTCCGGTGCGCCGGCGAGGAGTCGGAAGGAGGGGGTGGCTGCGGTGCTGCTCACAGAGGGAGTCCTTCGGGTGGGGTGGGGTGTGCCGGACGACGGGGGTTACGGGAGGGCGGCGCCGCGGGCCGTCACCCACAGGGCGTACCACTCCTCGTGGCTCAGCTCCGGCGCGCCGACGGCGGCGTCGCGGCAGGCCCGGATGCGGTCCGGGTTGCTGGTGCCGACGACGGGGACGATGCGGGCCGGGTGCCGCTGGAGCCACCACAGGACGATCGTCTCGGGCGTCGTGCCCTTGGCCTTGGCCAGCTCGGTGACGAGCGCGGCGGTGGCCCGCTCCTGCTCGGTCTCCTGCCGCCCGGTGTAGCGGCCCTGGGCCAGCGGGCCCCAGGCCTGGAGGGCGATCCCGTGGTTCAGGCAGTGCTCGACGGTCCCGGCGGGGAAGCCGTTGGCGGCCGAGGCGGGCGTGTTGACGAGCACGCCGTCCTCCAGCCAGTCCCGCCGCAGCAGGCTCATCTCCAGCTGGTCGGCCACGAGGGGCAGCGCGAGGTGGGCCTGGAGCCGGGCGATCTGGGGCGCGTTCATGTTGGACACGCCGAACCGCCGTACGAGGCCCTGCCGGTGGAGCGACTCCAGGGCGGCCGCGACCTCGGCGAAGTCGGCGAGCGGGTCGGGGCGGTGCAGCAGGAGCACGTCGAGGACGTCCGTCCGCAGCCGTGCGAGGCTCTCCTCGACCCGGCGGACGATGGTGGTGCCCCGCAGGTCGTAGTGGCCCGGCAGGTCGCCGTCGGCGAGCCGGATGCCGCACTTCGACTGCAGCGTGATCCGCCCGCGCAGCCCGGGCGAACGGGCGAGCACCTCGCCGAAGACGGCCTCCGCCTTGCCGAGCCGGTAGATGTCGGCATGGTCGAACGTGGTGATGCCGCTCTCGAGCGCGGCCTCGACCGCCGCCTGTGCGGCGTCGACGTCGGCGGGCGTGTAGGGGCTGGGGTCCCAGCTCCCGCCCAGGCCCATGCAGCCGAGGACGAGGCGGTCGTTCGTCTCCTGTGAGGTCACGGGCTCACCCTCCCACAGGGTGCTCGGCGGGCACCCACAGGGCGAAGATCGCGGTTGTGCCGCCCCGGTTTCGCGCGCATCCTGGAAGCGGTGCGAGCGCGCGCGGCCCCCGAACTTCCCCACCGTCCAAGGGGCGACGATGCCATCACCGAGAGATACCCGCGTCGATGCGTTCTTCCGCGACGAATGGGCCCCGATCAGTCTGACCCATCCGCGCGACGTTCACTTCAACACCTTCACCAGTCCGCTGATCCAGCCGCTGACCGTGGTGAAGAACCTGAGGAACCCGCTCGATCCGTCGACCCCGGTGGGTGTCCCGCGGCCGCAGCCGGAGAGCCACATGCAGGCGGTCAACCAGGGGCGGCAGCACGAGTACGTGCTCTTCGCCTCGCCGTCCGCGCTGGCGTTCGGCGCGACGCCCGGGGCGCGGCTGAAGGTGTCCCTGCTGTTCGGCGCGTTCGACGAGTACGCCCGGCACGGTCTGCGGACCTTCTTCGCGGGTCTCTCCGATCGCGTCCTCGTCTACATCCCGGGCATCGAGGCGACCGCGAGCACGGGCAACCAGGCCTGGGGAATCGGCATCACCACGGCCATGGTCCGCGACCTCCTCACCACCGTGCTGCCCACCTTCAACGGCACGCTCACGATCGACACGGTCGCCGGATACAGCACCGGACACCGGGGCGTGAACGGCACCGTCAACAACGGCTTCATCCCCCTCGGCGCCATCAAACGCCTGATCTTCTACGACGCGTTGTTCTTCGGCGACCAGCCGCAGCTGCCGAGCGGTGTCTCACCACCACCCCAACCCCCTGGCGTCTCCGTCCCGTCCGCCGGGTCGCCCCGCAACACCTGGCGCATGCTGAACGCCGTCCGGGCCGCCAACCCGTCGGTGCAGATCGTCACGTACGAGGTCACCGAACCCGGCGGCACCCCGCGCGACGGCGGCCTGCTCCGCGCCGACGTCCCCGCCGCCGGGCTGATCAACCTGAAGCTCAGGCAGGCGGCCCTCATGGCCCTGGTCCTCGCCCGGGTGATCCGCAGCGGCATCGACGACGGCTACTTCGCCCGTACGGCCGCCCCGGCCATCGCCGCGCTGAGCGACAGCCTGCCGGGGCGGGGCACCCTGGCGTCCACGAGCGCGACGGGCGGGGGAGCGACGAGCGGGACCCTGGAGGGCTGGGGGCTGTCGAACGCGCTGGGCGTCGCCGGGGCGGTGGCCTCGTCGAGCACCGGCCTGACGCTCATCCAGTCCCACCGGCTGGTGGGGTGGGGCGTGCCGTCGCTCGGCGACATGATGCACGACGGGTTCATGCAGGAGTTCGGCTGGGAGTTCCTGGCGGGCTGAGCGGAGGACCTGTGCGCCGCCTGACCGCCTGACCGCCTGACCGCCCGGCCGGTGCAGGTCGGCCGTGCGGCGACACGGAGAGGCCGGCCCGGTGCCACACGGGCGCCGGGCCGGCCCTTCCATCGTCTCGGGGTGCCGGTCAGTCAGTCCCGGACTCCATCGCCGCCCGGTCGAGCACTTCCTCGTCGGCGGAGACCTCGCCGCGGGAGGCGATCGCCTCGGCGCCGCCCTCCGGCATGCTGCCGATCAGCCCGGTCGCGGCGGCCTGGGCCGCACCGATGGCCGGGGTGGAGGTGCCGATCAGGCCCATGCCCGCGTACTGCTCCAGCTTGGCGCGCGAGTCGGCGATGTCGAGGTTGCGCATGGTGAGCTGGCCGATCCGGTCCAGCGGGCCGAACGCGGAGTCCTCGGTGCGCTCCATCGACAGCTTGTCCGGGTGGTAGCTGAAGGCGGGTCCGGTGGTGTCGAGGATCGAGTAGTCCTCGCCCCGCCGCAGCCGCAGGGTGACCTCGCCGGTGACGGCCGCGCCGACCCAGCGCTGCAGCGACTCGCGGATCATCAGCGCCTGCGGGTCCAGCCAGCGGCCCTCGTACATGAGGCGGCCGAGGCGCCGGCCCTCGTTGTGGTACTGGGCGAGGGTGTCCTCGTTGTGGATGGCGTTGACCAGGCGCTCGTACGCGGCGTGCAGCAGGGCCATGCCGGGGGCCTCGTAGATGCCGCGGCTCTTGGCCTCGATGATCCGGTTCTCGATCTGGTCCGACATGCCGAGGCCGTGGCGGCCGCCGATGGCGTTGGCCTCCATGACGAGCTCGACGGCGGAGGCGAACTCCTTGCCGTTGATCGTCACCGGCCGGCCCTGCTCGAAGCCGATGGTGACGTCCTCGGGGGCGATCTCGACCGACGGGTCCCAGAACCGCACGCCCATGATCGGCTCGACGGTCTCGACGCCGGTGTCCAGGTGCTCGAGGGTCTTGGCCTCGTGGGTGGCGCCCCAGATGTTGGCGTCGGTGGAGTACGCCTTCTCGGTGCTGTCGCGGTAGGGGAGCTCGTGGGCGACGAGCCACTCCGACATCTCCTTGCGGCCGCCGAGCTCGGTGACGAAGTCCGCGTCGAGCCAGGGCTTGTAGATCCGCAGGTGGGGGTTGGCGAGCAGGCCGTAACGGTAGAACCGCTCGATGTCGTTGCCCTTGAAGGTGGAGCCGTCGCCCCAGATCTGGACGTTGTCCTCGAGCATGGCCCGCACGAGCAGCGTGCCGGTGACGGCACGGCCGAGCGGGGTGGTGTTGAAGTAGGCCCGCCCGCCCGAGCGGATGTGGAACGCACCGCAGGTCAGCGCGGCGAGGCCCTCCTCGACCAGCGCCGCCCGGCAGTCCACCAGACGCGCGATCTCGGCCCCGTAGGTCTTGGCGCGCCCGGGCACGGACGCGATGTCGGGCTCGTCGTACTGACCGATGTCGGCGGTGTAGGTGCAGGGGACGGCGCCCTTGTCGCGCATCCACGCGACCGCGACGGAGGTGTCGAGTCCGCCGGAGAAGGCGATGCCGACGCGCTCGCCGACGGGGAGGGAGGTGAGGACCTTAGACATAGGAAGAGTATGCATCATTACGCATGACCATGCAATGCCCCCTGTGGGCTCGACTCTCGGCGAGCCGCGGTGACGCCCGCAGGGTGATCTCCGGACCCCCGCCTCCTCCTCACCGACCCGCTCCTCTGGCCGGTCGGCCCGCACCGCGCACCGGCGGCATCCCGCGCCTCGTCACGCGCCCGCCCCCGCCGCGCCCCGCGCGCCCCCGTCCTGTCGCCGTGAGCGGGCGTCCGGGGGCGGGTGAGCCCCGGTGCCGATGCTTCCGGGCGCCCCTTCCGGAGGCGATCGCGTCAACTTCAGGCTGGTTCCCGTCGGAAACCCCGCGTGTTCATGCGGTGTTGCGGGGGAGGCCCCACGTGGGCGTATTACGCTTCATTGACCTGCTCTTGAACTTGCTTTGGTGAATTCTGCTGACGGTGCGACCCGGGGGAGGGATGTGCTCATGGCGACAGCCCGGCGGCCTGCCCCCGGGACACCCCGCACGTCCTTCACCTCCGTCCTCGCCCTCGCGCCCCTCGTCCCCCTCGTCGGGTCCTTCCTCGTCCTCGCCCTGATCTGCGGCGGCTGGAACCCCGCGACGACCCACGGACCACGCGCGGCCGGCACGCAGCCGCCCCGCGCCCAGATGCCCGGCGCCACCGCACCGTACGAGATCGCCCCCACGAAGGACTGCGAGCCCACCGCCGCACTCCGGGGCTCCGCCCGGCACCGCGACCGGCGCCGCCCCGCGACCCGCCCGGCCGGTCTCCCCGAACTCCCGCCCGGAACCCCGCACTGGGAGCCCAGGACGACCGCTCCGGGCGGGACCCACGGGACGCGGCGCACCCGGGCCGGACCCACCGCCGTACCCGAGCCCTCCGCACTCCAGGTGTTTCGCTGCTGACAGGCAGGACGTCCGCACGCCGTCCTGTCAGCCCGACGCGCCTCCACGGCGCGCCAGGAGGAATCATCCATGCAGCCCCTCATCGACCACGCCCGCAGGTTCGGGCAGCACCCCGACAAGTCCGCCCGCTTCTCCCACCTCAGGCAGGACTTCGCCGCCTCGCTCGTCGTCTTCCTCGTCGCCCTCCCGCTCTGCATCGGCGTGGCCGTCGCCTCCGGCGTCCCCGCCGAACTCGGCCTCATCACCGGAATCGTCGGCGGGGTCGTCACCGGCCTGATGCGCGGCAGCAGCCTCCAGGTGTCCGGCCCGGCCGCCGGGCTCACCGTGCTCGTCCACGAGGCCGTCCGCGCGTTCGGCCTGCCCGCCCTCGGCGTCATCGTCCTGCTCGCCGGCCTCGTGCAGGTCGTGATGGGCGCGCTGAAATGGGGGCGCTGGTTCCGCGCCATCTCCCTCTCCGTCGTCGAGGGCATGCTCGCCGGCATCGGCCTCGTCATCATCGCGGGCCAGCTCTACGCAGCGGCCGGCCTGCCCGCCCCGGCCTCGGGGCCGGCGAAACTCGCGGGCCTGCCGGGCGCCCTTCTCAAGGCCCTGAGCAGCACCACCGCGCTCGCCTCCCTCGCCGTCGCCGCCGGCACGATCCTCGTGATCGTCGGCTGGCGCCGGCTGCCCGGCGCGGCCCGCGCCGTCCCCGGCGCGCTGGCGGCGGTCCTGCTCGCCGCGCTCGCGACCGCGCTGTTCCACCTGCCCGTCGCGACCGTGCGGGTGAGCGGCGTGCTCGACGCCCTGCGCCTGCCCGGCGCGGACTCGCTCGCCTCCCTCGCCGACCTCGCCCTCCTCGGCACCGTCCTCGCCTTCGCGCTGATCGCGTCCGCCGAGTCGCTCTTCAGCGCGGCGGCCGTCGACCGCCTGCACGCCGGGCCGCGCACGGAGTACGACAAGGAGCTCGTCGCCCAGGGCGTCGGCAACACCGTCTGCGGCCTCCTGGGCGCCCTGCCCATGACCGCCGTCATCGTGCGCAGCTCCGCCAACGTGCAGGCGGGCGCCAGGACCAAGGCGTCCCGGGTCCTCCACGGCGTGTGGCTGCTGCTCTTCGCGGCCCTGCTGCCGGCCACCCTCGCGTACGTCCCGCTCGCCGCGCTCGCCGGGATCCTCGTCCTCGCCGGCTGGAAGCTCATCCCCTTCCGGGGAGTGGTCAGGCTCTGGCGGGCGCACCGCGGCGAGGCCCTCGTCCTCGTCGTCACCGCCGTGGCGATCGTCGCGGTCGACATGTTCGACGGCGTCCTCATCGGCCTCGCCCTGTCCATCGCCAAGGCCGCCTGGGAGGCCTCCCACCTCCGCTTCGAACGCACCGACGACGGCCGCGGCCCGGTCCGGGTCCGGCTGTCGGGGACCGTCAACTTCCTGCGCCTGCCGAAGATACTCGACGCCCTCGAAGCCCTGCCCCGCGACCGCGCGGTCGAACTCGACCTCTCCGGCGTCCACCACCTCGACCACGCCTGCCGCGCGGCCCTGGCGGCCTGGGCCGAACGCCACTGCACGGCGGGTCCCCACGCGGTCCGCCTCCACGCGCTCCCGGACCACCGGCCCGACGGCCAGCCGGTGAGAGCCTCACGCTGACCGCGGTCGCCGAGCCCCCGCGACGTCAGCGGTCGACCGCCACCACGGCACGTACCGTCTTGCCGTCCGGCCCGACGTCCACGGTCACCTCACGGCACAGATGCAGCACGATCGGCCATCCGTAGCCTCCCGGCCTGAGCTCCTCGTGGAGCGTGTAGAGCGGCGCCTGCTCGCTGGCGTCGCTGACGGACAGCGTCACGCTCCCGCGTGCGACGTCGATCGCGAAGCCGGTCACCCCGCCGGCGTGCCGCTGCGCGTTGGTGACCAGCTCGGAGGCGACGAGCAGCACGTCGTCGACCCGGGACGGCGGGATCGGGCCCGAGGTCGCCAGGGCCCTGCGCAGGTACCGGCGTGCCTGCGCCGGTGTCCGCACGTGAGGCCCCGTCATGGGCGTGGAAAGTCGGGACCACATGTCCCCCCGAGTTTCCATCTCGAGTCGCCTTCTTCCCCTTTTGATGACTTCCGACCGTCTCCACCTTCCCGGGGAACCCCGAGAGATGCCCCCTGGCCGGCGCCCGGAGGACGGGTGTAGACACCGCGATCAAGGGCAGATGCCCGGCAGCCCTCCCGTGGAGGGACCGGACGGCCGGTGAGCGGAGGAGTACGGAGGCACGGCATGACGGAGACGACCACGGGTCGCCTGGACGACGGGGCCGGGGACCGTCGCCGCGTCGCCGTCGCCGCCTGGCAGTACGACGGCAGGGCCGAGGGAACGATCCCGGCCGCCCGCACCGCCGCCGCACGTTTCCTGCACCGGGCGGCGGCCGCCGTCTCCCCCTGGCCGCCGACGGCACACGACGCGGCCCTGCTCGTCGTCAGCGAACTCGTCACCAACGCCGTCGTCCACGCCCCCGGCCCGCTCGTGCTCGAACTCGTCCTGCGCGCCGGCGGGCTGGACATCTCCGTGTACGACACCCGCCCCGCCACCCCCGTCGCGCGCCCCCACGACCCCGAGAGGATCGGTGGCCACGGCATGGAGATCGTGGCCGCCCTCTGCGACCGGGTGGAGACCGAGCCCACTCCGCACGGCAAGCGCGTACGGGCCCGGCTCCCCCTCGACTGACACAGGGCGCCCTGGGTCCGGCGCACCGAGAGGTTCCGGACGGACGCACCGAGAAGTTCCCGACGAGGGACGAGTGCGCGCGCGAAGCGCGGGTAGGCGATGCGCTGACAGGTGAACAGTCGGCGAGAAACAGGAGGTTGTTCCCGTGGGGACCGAGGTGGCCAAGGCGACGACGACGTACGCGGACGACGGTACGCGCAGCGACCTGCCCGTGCTCGAGGCACCTCACGAGGTCGCGCCACACGACGCGCGTGCTCTGTCGAAGGTGTTCTTCCGCGAGTTGGCGGCTCGGGAGGAAGGGACGGAGGAGCATCAGTACGCCCGCAACACCCTGATCGAGATGAACATGTCGCTGGTCCGCTACGCGTCGGGACGGTTCCGCGCCCGCGGCGACGAGATGGAGGACATCGTCCAGGTCGGGCTCATCGGCCTGATCAAGGCGATCGACCGCTTCGACCTGACGCGCGAGGTGGAGTTCGCGACCTTCGCCGTGCCCTACATCGTGGGGGAGATCAAGCGCTTCTTCCGCGACTCGACCTGGGCGGTGCACGTACCGCGCAGGCTCCAGGAGGCCAGGGTCGAGCTCGCGAAGGCGAACGAGGAGCTGAGCTCACGGCTGGGGCGCGCACCGCGTGTCGCGGAACTCGCGGAGGTGATGGACCGTTCGCAGGACGAGGTGGTCGAGGCGCAGATCGCCTCGAACGGCTACCACTCCGCCTCTCTGGACGCCGCGATGGGCCACGGCGACGACGAGGACGTGGACGCCTCCCTCGCCGACTTCATCGGCGAGGAGGACCCGGCCATCGAGCTGTTCGAGGACTTCCACACGCTCGCCCCGCTCGTCGGGCTCCTCGACGAGCGCGACCGGCTGCTGCTGCACCTGCGGTTCGTGGAGGAGCTGACCCAGTCGGAGATCGGCAAGCGGCTCGGCGTGTCACAGATGCACGTCTCCAGGCTGCTCTCCCGCAGCCTGGCCCGGCTGCGCGAGGGGATGCTCGCCCCTTCCGCAGAGTGCTGAACGGCGGTACCGGTGGCGGGCCGCTCGCCCTCCACGGGCGGAGCGGCCCGCCACCGGCGCCGCACGGAGGCCACGGGATCACCCCACCGATCGCAGAAACGCCCGCGTCCGCTCGTGCTCCGGTGCGTCGAGCAGCCGCCCGGCCGGCCCCGACTCCACGATCCGCCCCTGGTCGAACATCAGGATCCGGTCCGAGACGTCCCGCGCGAAGCCCATCTCGTGCGTCACGCACAGCAGCGTGATGTCGGTGTCGCGCGCGATGTCCCGCAGCACGTCCAGCACCTCCGCCACCAGCTCCGGGTCCAGCGCGGAGGTCACCTCGTCGAGCAGCAGGATCTCCGGCCGCATCGCGAGCGCCCGGGCGATGGCCACGCGCTGCTGCTGGCCCCCGGATAGCCGGGTGGGCCGGGCGTCGACCTTGTCCCCGAGGCCGACCATGCCGAGCAGGTCACGGGCGCGCGGCTCCGCCTGCTCGCGGCTCTCCCCGAGCACGTGCACGGGCGCCTCGACGACGTTCTCGAGCACGCTCATGTGCGGGAAGAGGTTGAACTGCTGGAACACCATGCCGATCCCGCGCCGCCGCTGCGCGAGTCGGCGCTCGCTCGCCGGCACCAGCCTCCCGTCCGCTCCGCCCGGCATGTGCGAGTAGGGCAGGCCGTTGACATGGATGACGCCCTCCGTGACCCGCTCCAGCGTCATCAGCAGCCGGAGAATCGTGGTCTTGCCCGAGCCGCTCGGCCCGATCAGCGTCACCCGTTCTCCGCGCTCCACCGCCATGTCGAGACCGTCGAGCACGGTGTGCTCCCCGTACCGCTTGGTGACCCGGTCGAAGCGGACCGCCTCGGTGATCCCGGACGGCGGCGGTCCGTCCGTCGTCCTCTCCGTCGCTTTCTCCGCCGTCTTCTTCGCGACCGGCCTCTCGGTCCGGTGATCAGTGGGCAAGGCGTGCCTCCAGTCGTCGTACCAGCAGGGACGTCGGCCAGCTCGCGAGCAGGAACACCACGGCGGCCAGGGTGAAGCTCTCCAGATAGGCGAAGTGCGTACTGCCGAAGGCGTTCGCCTCGTGGACCATCTCGTGCACGGTGATCACCGAGAGGAGCGGAGTCTCCTTGAACATGGACACGGCGTAATTGCCCAGCGGCGGCAGCACGTTGCGCACCGCCTGCGGCAGCACGACCGCCCGCCACACGCGCCGGCGCGGCAGCGAGAGCGCCGTGCACGCCTCCCACTGGCCCTTCGGTACGGCGTCGATGCCCGTCCGGTACACCTCGGAGAGGTACGTGGCGTAGTGCACGCCCAACACCAGGACACCGAGCACCAGCGGGTCCAGGCCGGGCACCAGCACCCACGCCGCGAACAGCTGCACGAGCAGCGGCGTCGAGCGGACGAACGCGGCCGCCCCGCCCACCGGAAGCGCCGCCCACCGCGGCCCAGCCCGCTGGACCAGGGCGAGGACGAGCCCCAGGACCACCGCCACGGCGAAGCCGAGGACCGTCGCCATGAGCGTGATGCCGAAGCCCTCCAGTACGGCGGGCAGCGCGGCCCATGCCGCCTCCCCGTCCCACATCACGCACCACCTCCCTGCCCGAGCCGGGCCTTCGCCGCCCGTTCGAGCGCGTTCATCAGCAGGCTCAGGACCACGGCGAGCGCCCCGTACAGCACCAGGAGCAGCAGATAGGCGGCCGCAGTGTCGCCGGTCGCGGAGCGCAACTGGTCGATCTCGAAGGTCAGATCCGGCACGGTGACGAGCGAGAGCAGCGGCGTCGCCTTCAGGAGCTGGACGAGCAGGTTCTTGAACGGCGCCACCATCAGCGCGTGCGCCTGCGGCAGGACCACGCGCCTCAGCCGCAGCCCCGGTCCCATCCCCAGCGCGACGGCCGCCTCGCTCTGCGCCCGGGGCACGGCCCCGATCGCGCCCCGCACGACCTCGGCGCCGTACGCCCCGTAGTTGAGCCCGAACGCGACGACGGCGCACGTCAGCGGCTCAAGCCGGAAGCCCAGCATCGGCAGCGCGAAGAACAGCCAGAACAGCTGCACGTAAAGCGAGGTGCCCCGGAAGAACTCGACCACGACCCGCGCCCCGCCCCGCACGGGCAGCCGTGCGGAGCGGGACATCAGCCCCAGCGCGTACGCGAGGACGAGAGCGAGCGCGGCCCCCAGCACCGTGGCCTCGACCGTGACGAGCAGCCCCTCGCCGAGCCGGGGCAGCGCCCGGCGCACCTCGGGCAGGAAGTCGGTCATGCCGGCCGCCCCCCGCTCAGCCCGCGCACAGGTCGGCCGTCCGCAGCGAACGGGGCGGGACCTCGCGCTCGGTGAAGCCGTAGCGGCCGATGAGCGCGACATAGCGGTCCGGGGCGCCGGTGATCTTCGCGAGCTCGCGGTTGAAGGCGTCCCGCAGCGAGCTCGCCCCCTGCCGGAACACGGCGCCGCCCGCGCTGAACTGCCGCACGCCGCCGATCTCGGGGATGAAGGGCGTGCCCACCTCCACGGCCGCCCCCTGGTTCGTCCGACCGAGCCAGCGCAGCGAGATGCCGGTCAGCGCGAACGCGTCGATCCGGCCGGCGAGCAGGGCGTCCACGCCGTCCTGCTGCTTGGCGAGGGACTTCACCGCCTTGTCCGGGACGCCCGCGGCCTTCGCGTACGAGGCCTCCACGGCGCCCGTCAGCACACCCACGGTCGCGCCCGCCGCCGCACAGGACTTGAGGTCGCCGAGCTGCTTCGGATTGCCCTTGCGGACCATCAGCGCGGTGGGGGAGACGAACTCGGGCTCGGAGAAGCTCACCTTGGCGCAGCGCTCCGGCGTGATCGACATCCCCGCGCTCACCACGTCGAACCGGTCGGCAAGCAGCCCGGGGATCAGGGCGCCGAACTCGGTGAGCGTCGGCCGCAGCTCCGGTATGCCCAGCGCCTTGAAGACCTCGCGGTGCAGCGTCGGCGCCTCGCCGGCCACCTCGCCGCCGTCCTGGAACCCGTACGGCGCCTCACCGGCGAACCCCACCCGGACGAAACCCTGTTCGCGCAGCTTCGCCAGGAGGTCGGCGTCGTCCTTCGGCGCCCCCGTGCCGGCCTCAGTGCGGCTGCAGGCCGTCACGAGACCGGGCGCCAGGGCGAGGCCGCCGAGCAGTGCCGTTCTGCTGAGGAATCCGCGGCGGTCGAGCGGTGCGGCGGAGGGAGTGGGCATGACCGTCCTCTTCTGCGTAGGGGAGGGGTGGGGAATTGCGGGTTCACCGGACGGGGTTGACCCGGCGACTCACCCGACGGGCGTGAAGTTGCGTGCGGCGATGAACGAGGGCCGCCGGACCGGGGCGGCGAACGGCGCCTCCGGCCGGTTCTCGACGCTGTTGAAGACGAGGAAGACGTTGCTGCGCGGATACGGGGTGATGTTGTCGCCCGAGCCGTGCAGCGCGTTGCAGTCGAACCAGGTGGCCGAGCCGGCCGGGCCGGTGAAATGGCGGATGCCGCAGGCGTCGGCGAAGGTGGTGAGCGACTCGTCCGACGGCGTCCCGGCGTCCTGCATCTGCAGCGACTTCTTGTAGTTGTCCCTGGGCGTCTCGCCGGCGCAGCCCAGGAAGGTCCGGTGCGAGCCCGGCATGATCATGAGGCTGCCGTTGGTGGTGTGGTTCGGGGTGAGCGCGATGGAGACCGAGACGGTCCGCATCTGCGGCAGCCCGTCCTCGGCGTGCCAGGTCTCGAAGTCGGAGTGCCAGTAGAAGCCGCTGGCGCCGAAGCCCGGCTTGACGTTGACGCGCGACTGGTGGACGTACACGTCGGAGCCGAGGATCTGCCGCGCCCGCCCGACGACGCGCGGGTCGGCGGCCAGCCGGGCGAAGACCTCGCTGGTCCGGTGCACCTCGAAGACGGAGCGGATCTCCTGGGAGCGCGGTTCGACGATCGCCCGGTCGTCCTCGCGGACCTCCGGGTCGGCGACGAGCCGGTCGAGCTCGGCCCGCAGCTCCACGACCTCGTCCGGGGTGACGAGCTCGTCGACCGTGACGAAGCCGTCGCGCTCGTAACCGTCCAGCTCGCGTGCCCAGAAGGGGCCGGCCGTGCCGGGGGCGGACCACACGACGGGGTCCTTGCGGCCGATGAGCACCTCCTTGGGGCCGCGGGTGGGGTAGAGGTCGACGGGACGGGTGGGTGCGGAGGTCATAGGGCGGGCTGCCTTCCTTTCGCGTACGGACTCGGGGGTGGTCTCGGACCTGGCTCTCAGACGTGGCGCTCGGACCTGGCGCTCAGCCTTGGCGCCCAGGCCTGGCTCTCAGGCCTTGCCGGGACCGGGACGGGGCTCGGGCTCGGGCTCGGGCTCGGTGAGGAGGGGGTAGACGCCGTTCTCGTCGTGGTCCTCGCGGCCGGTGACGGGCGGGTTGAAGACGCACAGGCAGCGGAAGTCCTGCTTGACCCTGAGGGTGTGCCGCTCGTGCCCGTCGAGGAGGTACATCGTTCCGGGCACGATGGTGTGGGTCCGGCCCGTCTCGTGGTCGGTGAGCTCCGCCTCGCCGGCGGTGCAGACGACGGCCTCGACGTGGTTCGCGTACCACATGGAGGTCTCGGTCCCGGCGTACAGCACGGTCTCGTGGAGGGAGAAGCCCACCCGCTCGCGGGCCAGGACGATGCGCTTGCTCTCCCAGGTGCCGGACGCGGCCCTCACGTGCCGCTCGGTGTTCTCCAGCTCGTCGAAGGAACGGACGATCATGTGCGGGGGCCTTTCGGTCGTGGGGTGATCAGGCGGTGTGGCGTACGGAGCGGGCCAGGATGCCGAGGCCCTCGTCGAGCTCGTCGTCCGTCGCGGTCAGCGGCGGCAGCAGCTTGACCACCTCGCCGCGCGGCCCGGACGTCTCCAGGAGCAGCCCGAGCTCGAAGGCCCGCCGGCACACCGCCTCGGCCCGCTCCCCGTCGGCGAACTCCAGGCCCCACACGAGCCCTCGCCCACGGGCCGCGACGCCCGAGCGGCCGTCGTCACCGCACAGTTCGAGCAGGGCGCGTTCGACGCGCGCTCCCCGGGCGAGGGTGCGCTCGCGCAGGCGGCCGTCGCGCCAGTACGCGTCGAGGGCGGCGGTGGCGGTGACGAAGGCGGGGTTGTTGCCGCGGAAGGTGCCGTTGTGCTCGCCCGGCTGCCACAGGTCCAGCTCGGGGCGGAGGAGGCACAGGGCCATGGGGAGGCCGTAGCCGCTGATGGACTTGGAAAGGGTGACGATGTCGGGCGTGATGCCGGCCTCCTCGAAGGAGAAGAAGTCGCCGGTGCGACCGCAGCCCATCTGGACGTCGTCCACGATCAGGAGCATGTCGCGGCGGCGGCACAGGTCGGCGAGCTTGCGCAGCCACTCGGCCCGGGCGACGTTGATTCCGCCCTCGCCCTGGACCGTCTCGACGATCACGGCCGCCGGGTGGTCGAGACCGGAGCCGGGGTCCCCCAGCAGCCGCTCGAACCACAGGAAGTCCGGGGTGTGACCGCCGAGGTAGTGGTCGAACGGCATCTGCGTGGCGTGGTTGAGCGGGACGCCCGCGCCGGCCCGCTTGGCCGCGTTGCCGGTGACGGCGAGCGACCCGAGCGACATGCCGTGGAAGGCGTTCGTGAACGACACGACCGTCTCCCGGCCGGTGACCTTGCGGGCCAGCTTCAGGGCGGCCTCGACGGCGTTGGTGCCGGTGGGCCCGGGGAACATCACCTTGTAGGGGAGGGCGCGGGGTTCCAGGACCGTGGTGCGGAAGGTCTCCAGGAAGTCGCGTTTGGCGGTCGTCGACATGTCGAGGCCGTGCGTCACGCCGTCCCCGGCGAGGTAGTCGAGCAGTGCCCGCTTGAGCACGGGGTTGTTGTGGCCGTAGTTGAGCGAGCCCGCTCCGGCGAAGAAGTCGAGGAAGGGCCGCCCGTGCTCGTCGTACAGCCGACTCCCGACGGCCCGCTCGAAGACGACGGGCCAGGCGCGGCAGTAGCTGCGGACCTCGGATTCGACGGTCTCGAAGACGGACGGGGCGGTGGCTGCTTCGGTGAGGGTGGTCACGGTTCTCCCGGATCTGGGTGGGGGGTGGGGCGTCGGATCGCCCCGCGGTCGTTGCGCCGGGGCGTCAGGTCGTCAGGTCATCAGGTCGTCAGGTCAGGGCTTCAGGGGCGCTCGGCGTCAGAGGGCCGATGCGGTACAGCACTTCCGGCTCGTGGTCGACGTCGGTGGCGGAACCGCCGGGAAAGACGGCGGACGCGAACAGGACCTCCCGGGTCACGGCCGCGCCGTGGCGGCGCGCGAACGAACGGAAGAGCCGGTCGGAGGCCACGTTCCCCGGAGTGACGGTCGCCTCGACCCGGCTCAGCCCGCGCTCGGCCGCCACACGGGAGGTCAGAGCGTCGAGCAGTGCTCCGGCTACCCCGCTTCCGCGATACGAACCATCGACGGCTACCTGCCAGACGAAGAGCGTGTGCGGCGCCTCGGGCCGCAGATAGCCGGTGACGAACCCGACGGCCCGCCCTCCGGCGTCGCGGGCGACGGCGGTCGTGTCGGCGAAGTCCCGGCACCACAGCAGGTAGCTGTAGGGCGAGTTGACGTCCAGTTCCCCCGAGTCGCGGGCGATCCGCCAGAGATCGGCACCGTCGGTGATCTGGGCCCTGCCGATGGCGAGTCCCCTGGTCGGGAGCGTGGTGTGGGCTGTGGTCATGTGGGCCGAAGCTACCGAGCGGGTCGCCGAACTGCCTCGGGCGAAGGGGTTGTGCAAGAGGAGGGAAGTGCGATAGGTGCACGAATCGCCGGCGTGCGGGAAATCCCTCACTTGCCGCCCGGAAAATGCGGAGGACGGGGGGCAAACTGCCCGTTTATAACGGCTGGGTAACGCCTGTCGCGCGGTCTGTTCAGGCGTCAAGACGGCGTGAGATCCCTCCGCCTTTCGCGTTTGAGGTCGCGTGGCGGGGTCAGGTGTACGGGTTCGGGGGCGCGGTTTCGGTCGTGGACGTGCTGGGCGCTACGCCCGCCTCATGAGCCGGGGGTGGTGGCTGTCGTCCGGCAGCTCTCTCCCGCGAGGGAGGTCATCGCGTCGTTGAGCCGCGTGTGCCAGGGCTGGCTGGCCGCGCCCATGGTGTTGACCTTGCCGGCGGAGTCGCCTTCCTTCAGTTCTCGGTCGTACCGCTGCACGTCCTGTTCCATCCGGGCGAGCCAGTCGTCCTGTGCCCTCTTCGCCGCGGCGTGCTCTTCCCTCAGCTCGCCTGGTACTTCCCGTGTGTTGAGGGAGGCGAAGGACTGCCGGGCGCTGTCGATGTTCGCCCGTGTGTAGAAGAGGAACCTCTCCTTGTGGATGGCCATGGCCTCCAAGGGATCGGCCGACCCGGAGTTCGCCTTGAGGTAGATCGCGTCATTGTGCTGCTCCGACAGCACGCTGCTTACTTGCCGACAGGTGCCGACCTGAAGCGCCGCCCCCAGCTCGGGCGAGGCGGCGATCAGCGGCTCGAGCCGGCCTTGCAGGAGCCCCACGACCGCACTGCTGCCTCCCGGATGCCCGGCCACCTCCGACGCGGTCCTGTCGAGCGTGTCCACGGCCCGTTCCGCCCCGTCGGGGTCGTCCCGGCGCAAGCGCTGGACCAGGCGTTCCCGCACAGCGCTCCACGCGTCGGTCGTCATGGCCTGGATGAGTGCCTGGGCGGCAAGCAGGGCAAGGCTTTCCACGATCCCCCCACCGTTGGGTCCTGTGAACTGGCGCTGCGCGTAAGGGCCATCCTCCCGGCCCGCGTCGCGCCGTGGCTAGGCATCGCGCATCGTCACCCGAAAGGGGAAGAGGCCGGCGGACTGCCTGCCGCCGAAGCGCCGGTCAGACCCGGGGGCAGACCGTGAAGGACGCCGAGGGACCCCGAGGGCCCCCGACGGAGGCCGGGTAGGCCTTCATTGTCAGACCCCCCTCGTAGCGTCGTCAGGAGAGGCCGGGGCACGCCCGGCCCGACGACACGCACGGGAGCGGTCATGGGCGAGATCAGCGTCGAACGCGGTGAACTGGACCACCTGCTCGCGGACGCGGCGAGCGCGTACGAGGCGCCCTACCAGCGCTCCTTCGCCGAACTCGCCGCATCCCACCGGGGCCGGCCGGTGGCGGAGATCGTGCCGCTGCTGCGGGACGCCGCCGACCGGGCACTGCTCGGCTTCACCCCGGCGGACCTGCGGGAGCAGGCCGAGGCCATCAGCAGCGGCCGCCCCTACATCCTGAGAGTCCGCGTCACCGGCCGTTGACGGCCGGAGCCTCGAGGCCGCGCACGGTGACCGTACGGGCGGTGCCCTCGGCCAGACGGTAGCCGAGGCCGACCACGGCGGTGCTGCCCGACTCGACCTGCCCGGCGAGGACGCGGGAGCGGTCGAGGAGGAGGTCGACGGTGTGCCGTATGTGCGTGTCGATGATGTCGCTGTCCTCGGTCAGACCCGCGGCGCGCGCGGCCAGGACGCTCGGGGTGACCCGCTCGACGATGTCACGGACGAACCCGGGCGCCGCCATCCCGTCGTCCACGGCCGCACGCGCCGCCGCCACCGCCCCGCACGAGTCGTGCCCCAGGACCACGACGAGCCGGCAGTCGAGGACGGTGGTGGCGTACTCGATGCTGCCGAGCACCTCGGGCCCGATCACATGGCCCGCCGTACGGACCACGAACAGGTCACCGAGCCCCTGATCGAAGATGATCTCCGCGGCGAGCCGCGAGTCGGAACATCCGAGCAGCACGGCGAACGGCTGCTGCCCCGGCGCGAGCTCCGCCCGGCGCACGGCGTCCTGGTTCGGGTGGTGGGGCGTGCCCGAGACGAATCGGAGGTTGCCGGAGATGAGCGCGTCGAGGGCGTCCGCGGGGGTCTGAGGTCGCGTCGTCATGCTCACACCCTAGAGGGCGTCTCGCCGTGTCTCCCCTTGAGGACCTGCGAAAACGCCCGGCGGTGGGGCGTCAGCGCGGGCCCCCGCGGCAGGGGCGTCCGCATGCCTGCCGCATGATCGTGGGCATGCTGTTCGAGTCCCTGTCCGTCGCCGCGCTCGGCGTGGTGCTGGTCTGCGCCGTCGTCCGCCCCCGAGGGCTGTCGGAGGCCGTGTTCGCGATCCCCCCGGCCGTGTTCCTGATCGCGAGCGGCGCGATATCCGTGGCGCACGCGCAGGAGGAGCTCACGCGCCTCGCACCGGTCGTCGGCTTCCTCGCCGCGGCCCTCGTCCTGGCGAAGCTCTGCGACGACGAGGGGCTCTTCCGCGCCTGTGGCACCTGGATGGCCGGCTGGGCCCTTGCCCGGCCCCGGCGACTGCTCGGCGC
Organism: Streptomyces sp. NPDC085481; assembly: GCF_044541845.1. Lineage (NCBI taxonomy): Bacteria > Bacillati > Actinomycetota > Actinomycetes > Kitasatosporales > Streptomycetaceae > Streptomyces > Streptomyces sp. NPDC085481. The sequence continues at coordinate 120,466 of NZ_JBITTJ010000015.1, read as the reverse complement.
CGTCTTCGCCCTCGCGTCGCTGATCACCGCCGTCCTCAGCCTGGACGCGACCGTCGTCCTGCTGACCCCGGTCGTCTTCGCCACGGCCGCCCGCATGGGGACGAGCCCGCGCCCCCACTCCTACGCCGGCGCGCACCTGGCGAACACGGCCTCGCTGCTCCTGCCGGTCTCCAACCTCACGAACCTGCTCGCGTTCACCGCCACCGGCCTCGGCTTCACCCGCTTCGCCCTCGTCATGCTCCTGCCGTGGCTCGCGGCGATCGCGGTCGAGTACGCGTTCTTCCGCCGCTTCTTCGCCGCCGGCCTCGATGCCGTGCCCACCGGGGACGCCGCTCCCGAGCGCCCCGAGATGCCGTGGTTCGCCCTGGTGACCGTCCTCGCGACCCTCGTCGGCTTCGGGGTGACCTCGGTACTCGGCGTAGCCCCGGCGTGGGCGGCCGCGGCCGGCGCGTCGGTGCTGGCCGTCCGCGCGCTGGTGCGGCGCCGTACGACCCCCGCCGCCGTCGTACGCTCCGCCGCCCTCCCCTTCCTCGGCTTCGTGCTCGCCCTCGGTATCGTCGTCCGCGCGGTCGTCGACAACGGCCTGGGTGACGCGCTGGGCGCGATCCTGCCGGACGGCGTCTCCTTTCCCGCCCTGCTCGGCACCGCGGCTGTCGCCGCCCTCCTCGCGAACCTGATCAACAACCTCCCGGCTGTCCTGGCCCTGGCCCCGCTGGCGGCGCCCTCGGGCCCAGGCGCGGTCCTCGCCGTACTCCTCGGGGTCAACATCGGCCCGAACCTCACCTACGCGGGCTCCCTGGCGACCCTCCTGTGGCGGCGCATCGCCCACCAGCACGGCCACGACGTCGAACTGGGCGAGTTCAGCCGACTGGGTCTCCTCACCGTCCCGTTCACCCTGCTCACCGCCACGTTCGCGCTGTGGGTCTCCCTGCGCGTGGTCCTCTAGGGATCATCCCTGGGACACGCCCGGCGACGACGGGGCGGCACTCGTCGTGGACGAAGCCCCGGCCCCTCCCTGTGGACGAAGCCCCGGCCCCTCCCCGTGATCGAAGCCCCGGCCCCTCCCCGTGATCGAAGCCTCGGCTACTCCTCGTCGACGATGTGCATGGCCGCCTCCTCGGCGGAAGCCGCGCCCCCGTCGATCCCCACGTCCCGCGCGAACCCCTCGCGCGCGGACACGACGACGCCCTCCCCGTCGGACACGAGACGACCGGCCCGGCGATGGCCCACCTGGTCGTCCAGCGGTTCGCCGTCGGTGTCCGTCGTGTCACCGATGCCGTCCCAGTCCGTGTCGGCGACATCGGGCTCCTCCTCGGCGAGCCGTTCGTCGAGGCTCTCGCCCTGCAACCGCTCGGCCGCCGTGGTGCCCGCGCTCTCGACGCCCCACGGCCGGTCGGGCGGCGCGTACCCCTCGTCGAGGGGGCTGTCGAGGGGGCCGTCGAGCGTGTCCGAGGCGTCCAGAAGTCCCGCGTCGTCCTGCACCTCACTGCCGTCGGGCTGGTAGACGTCGTCGCCCCAGGCCTCGTTCTCGGTCATGCGGAACTCCAGACACTCTGCGATCAGCATCGCCGAATTCCATGCTCCGTGGCCCACCAGCGCCCCGCCACCGCAGGCGGGCCGGCCGCGCGGGAGCGGCCCGCCCGCGAGGGGGTGAACCGCTCCACCGAACGGGGTAGACGCCGGAGCGCCCGGGTGTCCCGACCCGGGCACCCGACGGAGGGGAGAGCACGGTGGACGGACACGAAGAACGCCGACAGTCGGCTTCGCGCCGCAGGAAACCGGTCTCGGCGGCGGAGCTCTTCGACGACGTGGGCCAGGAGTACGAACGCGCGTCGAGGAGGTCGAGATCGAGTGGATGGGCCACCCGGTGCGGGTCTCCAGCTTCTCGGCCGAGGAGTACGCAGGCCTGCTGCGGGAGGAGTGCGGCCTGGAGGTCCTCCACGACGCCGTCTCCCTCTTCCGGCCCGACGGTGACACGGCCGCCCCTGAGGAGCACCTGTTCTGCTACGCGCGCCGCCGTCCGGCGTGAGCCGCACGCCCGGGGGCAGGGTTCCCGGTCAGCTGAAGCTGCGCCGGTACGTGTGAGGGCTGATCCCCGTCGTCCGCTTGAACCGGTCGCGGAACGCGGTGGGGGAGCCGAACCCGACCTGCGCGCCGATGCGCTCGACGGAGTGCCGCGTGGTCTCCAGCAGGTGCTGGGCCTGCCGGATCCGCGCCCGGTGCAGCCATTGCAACGGGGTCGTCCCCGTCTGCTCGCGGAAGCGGCGGATGAGCGTCCGCGTGCTGGTCCCGGCGCGGGCGGCGATGTCGTCGAGGGTGAGGCTGCGCGCCAGGTTGTCCTGCAACCAGGCGAGCAGGGGCTCCATGTCGGAGCCGCTTGGAACGGGCGGCCGGTCGTGGACGATGAACTGGGCCTGCCCGCCCTCCCGTTCGAGGGGCACCACCGACAGCCGCGCGGCGTCGGCGGCGACGGCCGACCCGTAGTCGCGGCGGATCATGTGCAGACACAGGTCCAGCCCCGCCGCCGCGCCAGCCGAAGTCAGGAACTGGCCGTTGTCGACGTACAGCACCTCCGGGTCCACCGTGAGCCCCGGATGGGTGGCAGCCAGCAGATCGGCCGCGATCCAGTGCGTGGTCACCCGCAGCCCGTCCAGCAGACCGGTCGCGGCCAGCGGGAACGTACCCACGCAGATGGACGCGATCCGCGTCCCGCTCGCGGCCGCCGCGCACAGCGCGTCGCGCACGTCGTCGGGCAGGGGTGCGGTCGGATCGGCGGTACCGGGTACGACGACGGTGTCCGCATCCCGTAGCGCCTCGAGTCCCCAGCGCGCCTGCAGGGTGAACGCCCCGGCGTCGACCTCCGGCCGGGCGGCGCACACACGGACCTGGTAGCCGGGGCGACCGTCGGGCAGACGGGCGCGGGTGAAGGTCTCGACGGGAGTGGCCAGGTCGAAGGGGATCACCCGGTCCAGGGCGAGGACGGCGACGGTGTGCATGGCAGGAATATAGCCACACACAGGGGTGCTGAGCCTCGCTGTCGAGGGCGACTGACCCCTGTTCTCCCAGGTCAAGCGTGCTCGTGCCGTCATTGGCACTTTTCCGTTGGAACCTGTCACTTACGCCACTGGGGGCGGTCGGACGCACGGCATAGCGTCGGAACCCGTCGCTCTGTCACCCCAGGAGTCCTGACTTGACGAAGTTGTTCCTCACTTTGCACGTGCTGGCCGCCATCGTGGCCGTCGGCCCCGTCACCGTCGCGGCCGGCATGTTCCCGCCCGCCCTGCGCCGCGCGCGGCGCGCCCCCGAGGACGGTGAGGCGCGCACCACGCTGCGCACGCTGCACCGCATCTGCCGCGTGTACGCGGCCCTCGGCATCGCCGTACCCGTCTTCGGCTTCGCCACGGCCGGCAGCCTCGGCGTGCTCGGCAGCGCCTGGCTGATCGCCTCGATCGCCCTGACCGCGGCGGCGGCCGCCGTCCTGGTGCTCGCGGTCCTCCCGGCCCAGCGCCGCGAACTCGCCACCCTTGAGGGACAGCACGCCGCCTCTCAGCCCGCCGCCCCGCAGCACCTCGACGCGCCGTCGGCGGGCCGACTGGCGATGCTGACCGGCGTGTTCAACCTGTTGTGGGCCACGGTCACCGTCCTGATGATCATCCGCCCCGGCTCGACCACCGGAGCATGACCATGGACCTCCGACCGCTGCGCATCGCCGCCCACGCCGAACTCGCCACGCTCGTCCTCATGCTGGCCAACCTCGCCACCGTCCATCTGCGCCCGCTCTCCTCGCTGCTCGGCCCGGCCCACGGGTGTGCCTACCTGTTCGTGGTCGTGGCGACCTGGCGCTTCGCGCACGCCGCGCCCCGGACGCGGGCGACCGCCCTCCTGCCGGGCGTGGGCGGCCTCCTCGCCGTGCGCCGGCTCCGCGCGAGGCCGGTCGGCTGACAGGGCCGACGCGGTCATGCGCGGCCGTGGAACGGGGGTCAGAGGTGAAGTCTCGACGCCTTCGGGGTAAAACCATCACCAACACCCCTCTCGTTCGAACGGACACACGCGCGTTGAGCATGCTTCCCGGATCACGTCTGCCAGGCAGAATCTGGACGATCCGCCTCACCGGCCACCCCGACCACTCCGCGACGGTCACCTGCACCACCCCGGGCTGCCGTATGCCCGCCAGGTCCAAGGAGCTCCGAGCGCTGCGGGCCTTCGCCGCCGAGCACGTGCGCGCCCACGCCCGCCTGGCCACCCCGCGCCCGAACGCCGCCTGCGCGTGCGGCGCGAGCGCCTGCCGCCACCACTCCGCGCGCGCCACCTGCACGGGCCGGACGCTGCTCGTCCTCATCCACAACCCGGCCATCGCCGAGGTCTGGACGCTCGCCGAGATCTGCCAGGCCTGCGCGCCGCTGATCAACCACGCCACCGTCCTCGCGGGCGCCGGGAGTTCCGGCACCCGCGACACGCTGACCGCCCAGCCGGCCGCGGTCGGGGCGGCCCCCGCGTCCCCCGCGCCCGCGACGCCTCCGCCCGTGGTCCCGGTCGCCTTCTCGTCCCCGGACGCCGCCGGAGGCCAGGCCCCCGTCCCGTCTCCGCACCGCCGCGGCGGCGGAGGCAACAGGCGTCGTGGCAACCGCCCGGGGCGCGGCAGGGCCTGACCTCGGAGAAGCCGCCGGGAAGCCGCCGGGAAGCCGCCAAGAAGCCGCCAAGAAGCCGCCGGGAAGAGGAGCGGCCCCCGAGCCACCCCTCCGAATATTCCGTGCGGTGCCGGTCGGTGACCGTGCAGACTCGCTCCATGGTGGACATGGGGGCGTTCCGGGACGCGGTCAGTGGCTGGGCGGCCGGCGGCCCGGGAGAACCGGCGAGCGACCTGGCGGTGCGACTCGGGCTGCGCACGGCGGTGCTGCTGGAGGGGCGCAGCGACCTCGAGGCCGTCGAGGCGCTCGCGGCGCGGCGCGGCCGGGACCTCGCGAGCGAGGGCGTGAGCGTCGTGGCGATGGGCGGGGCGATGAGCGTCGGCCGCTACGCGGAACTGCTCGGGCCGCCCGGTCTCGCCCTGCGACTGGCAGGACTGTGCGACGAGCGCGAGCAACCCTTCTACGTCCGTGGCCTGGAGCGGGCCGGGGCGCCACGCGACGGCTTCTTCGTCTGCGTGGCGGACCTGGAGGACGAGCTCATCCGCGCGCTGGGCGCCGCGAAGGTCGAGGAGATCGTCCGGACCGAGGGCGACCAGCGCGCCTGGCAGACCTTCCAGCGCCAGCCCGCACAGGACGGGCGGCCGCGGGAGCGGCAGTTGCGGCGCTTCCTCGGTACGAAGAAGGGCCGCAAGATCCGCTACGGTCGCCTCCTGGTGGAGGCCCTCGACCCGGGACAGGTACCGGCCCCGCTCGACGACCTCCTCGCGAGCCTGTGACCGGCACACACGAGCGCGGTCATGGAAGCCCCGGCCGGGGCGACAGCGGCGGTCCTCACCCCTCCTGATCGTGGTCGAGGGTGATCGCCTGCACGGGGCAGGCCCGGGCGGCCTCGTGGACCAGCGGCCGGCCGGCTCCGTCCTCGTGGCCGGGGACGACCGTGCCGAACCCGTCGTCGTCCTGAGTGAAGACGTCCGGCACGGTCAGGGCGCACTGCCCGGCGCCGATACAGACGCCCGAGTCGATGGTGATACGCATCCGCGCTGCTCCTCTCACCAGGTGACGGGGAGTTCGACCATCCCCTGGATGGTGTCGCCCGGCTTGAACGGGATCTCCTCCGCGGGCACGGCGAGCCGCAGCCCCGGCAGCCGCCGCAGCAGCGTCCCGAGCGCGATCTCCATCTCGGCACGGGCCAGGTTCTGCCCGAGGCACTGGTGGATGCCGAAGCCGAACGCCACGTGGTGGCGGGCGGAGCGGCCCCAGTCCAGGGTGTCGGGGTCGGCGTAGGCGGTGGTGTCCCGGTTGATGACGGAGGTGGAGAACACCACCCCCTCGCCCGCGCGGATCACCGTCCCCTCGACCTCCACGTCCTCGCGTGCCACCCGCAGCAGCCCGTCCGCGATCGACAGGAACCGCAGCAGCTCCTCCACGGCCGTGGGAACGAGCCCGGGATCGGCGCGGAGCTCGGCCAGGCGCTCGGGGTGGCGCAGGAGGGTGTACGTACCCAACGAGATCATGTTGGCCGTGGTCTCGTGCCCGGCGACCAGCAGGATCGTGGCGAGCTCCACCAGCTCCCTGCGCTCGGGCCGACCCTCCTGGAGCTGCCGCGCCACCAGGTCGTCGAGCACACCCTCTCCGGGCTTGTCCCGCTTGGAGTCGATCAGGTCGCCCAGATAGCCCTCCAGCTCGGTCCGCGCGGCCTCGCTCTCCTCGCTCGTCGGGCCGCGCAGCAGCCGCCGGGACTGCTCCTCGAAGAAGGCGTGGTCCGCGTACGGGACCCCCAGCAGGTCGCAGATCACGATCGACGGCACCGGCAGCGCGAACGCGTTCACCAGCTCGGCCGGCGGCCCCTGCTCCTCCATCGCGTCGAGCAGCCGGTCCACGGTGGCCTGGATACGGGGTCGCAGCCCCTCGGCGCGCTTGAGCGTGAAGCTCGGGATCAGCATCCGCCGCTGGACGTTGTGCTCGGGATCGTCCCAGCCGAGCAGCGCGGCGCGACGGCGCCGGCGCAGCTTCGCGGCCCGCTCGGTGGGGAGCGGGAAGTTGTCGTGGGTGGAGTCGGAGGACAGGCGCTGGTCGGACAGCAGCGCCCGGGCGGCTGTGTGTCCGGTGACGAACCACACCGGCCGCCCGTCCCACAGGGTCACCCGCGACAGCGGGCGCTCCTCGCGCAGCGGATCGTAGGCGGTCGGCGGGTGGTAGGGGCAGGTGCGGTCCTGGGGAAATGCCACGGCTTCCGTCATGGGGGCCTCGCAAAGCGAATCGGCGGCTTACACGGTGGTGCCGTCACCACTACATGCCTCAGGCATCTATCCGGTCTATGCACAGTTCGGCCAATCCACCGGAACGGGTTCGTCCATTCGGTGGGCCCGCGAGCGGCCGCCCGGCCATCCGTCCGTCCGGTCACCATCCAGCGGCCCCCGCCCGGCCATCCGTCCGCCCGGTCACGCCATCCAGTGGCCCCCGCCCCGGCTCCACCCCAGGAACCGCCGGGCCAGGCCGCCATGGGCGGTCCCGTCCGGGCCGAACGCGCCACCCGAAGCGACCAGTCGCAGCCCGGCCACCGCCGGGCCCAGCCGGGCCGCGGCGTGCCACGGCCGGCCGGCGGCTTCGGCGGCCGCCCACTCGATGACGGCCGCCTGGCGGTCGGGGGCGCACAGCGACAGGTGGAACAGCATCTGCCGCCACGCGTACGCCGCGTCCTTGACCGTGCCGAGCGGTCGCGGATGCCCTTCGAGTCGCGTCACAAGTCGGCACACGGTCGCGAAGCAGTCCCGCGCCAGCGCCTCCCACCCGGCCGCAGGGGCGACACCGGCGCGGTGGACGAGGACCGCGAGATTGTGGGTGGTGAGGATCTGGGCCTGCTCGATCACGGTGCCGTTCGCGGCCGGGGAGTACGACCAGGACTCCGCGTCGTGGCCGGAACCGGTCGTCCCGGCCGTCGCGTCCCGGGCCCGCTCCGCACACATCCGGCCGAACTCGCGTGCGGGCTCGGGGGATCCCGTACGCGGGGATCCATGCCGGCGGGCGAGGCCCTCCGCGGCCTGGACGACGGCCAGGCTCCGTACCGCCGTGCAGTCGATCGCGTAATAGCGGGCGTACAGCGTTCCGTCGAGCAGATCGGCGGCGGCGCGGGCCGAGTCGAGGAACTTCGGAGTGAACGCGCCCATGAAGATGTCGGCGGCCAGCTCCTCCACGAACGGTGCCGCGAGTTCGGCCTGCCGCGCCAACTGGGACAGCTCGCGCACCAGCGGGTTCGGCAGCAGGGTGCCGGGGAACGCGCCGACCGCCAGGTCACCGAGCTGCCGCAGCGCCGACTCGGCCGCGCCCCGGGCCTGTTCGGCCGCGCCCGCGTCGGTGCCGTGCCCGGCGATCGCCCGTACCCACGGAAGCTCGTCCACACGGACCTGGTGCTCCAGGTTCAGAAGCAGCAGGGATCGACGATTGCGGAAAGCGCGGTACGTGGCCGCCGCAAGAGTGCGCAGCGACGGGTCGGCGTACCGCCGCGCCGTCGCCGCGGCGACCAACTGCGGCACGAGCGTGGCCAGAACCTCCGCCGACGGTACGACTCCCCGCTCGACCAGGGTCTCCAGCGGGGCGCTCAGCGCGGAGCCCACCGACTGCCGCAGCCGCGCGGGGACGACGGTGCCGACCGGCAGTCCGGTCGCGTCGGCCTCCGCGGCGGTCACGGGCACGACCGGCGTCTCGACGTCGGGCGTACCGCTGCGCTCGTCCAGGACCGCGAGCCGGCGCACCACGAGCGCGGCGATCCGGTGGTGCGAGGGCAGCGCGGCCTGCCGCGCCTGCTCGCGCCGCAGCCGGCTGTGCTCGGGGGAACCGGGCAGCCCGCGCTTGGCGACCATCGACGCCACCGCGTGCCGCAGCAACCCGGCGAGGCGGGGCGGCACCGGCCGCCCGCCGGCCACCTCGGCCAGGGCGCGCCGCAGGATGCCGGCGTTCGACTTGGGGTTCCGGTGCTTGCCGCACAGGGGGTGGGCGGCGGAGAGCGCCTCGTAGCGCTGGAGGAGCGCGGCGGCTTCGGCACGGTCCGCGGCGGCGTGGGCCCGGCGCGCCCGTTCCGGGACACCGTCGCCGCGGTCCGCAGCCGCGGTGGTCCGGTCCCGGCCTTCCCGGTCCGAAGCACCGCCCGCCCCCACGGCTCCGTCCGCACCGTGACGCAGCCAGTACGCCAGCAGCTCGTCCTCGAACGGCCGCCAGACCGTCAGCGCCTCCCGCTGCGCCTCGATCGCCGTCTTCGGCTGCCGGGCCGCCAGCTCGGCGGTCACCTCGCCGACCGTGCGGCGGTGCACCGCGGTCGGGGCGACGGCCGGACGGTCCGACGGGCGGGGCAGGAAGCGCAGTCGGTCCGCGTACGGCTGGAGCTCGGCCACCAGTGGTGCCGCGGCCTCGATGTCACCGGCCCGGACCAGCCAGGCGACGGTCAGCAGCGCGGTCTCCTCGGGCAGGGCGGCCTCGTAACACCCGCTGTCCAGCAGGTCCCACAGCCGGCCGAGGCCGTCCTCGGTCAGCGCGTGCGCGAACAGCGCCTCGCGGGTGGCGGGGACACCGGCGTGCCGCGCCGCCTCCTCCTCGTACGCGACGAGGGGACCGCCCGCCGCGGGCGTACCCGTGGCGAACCCGCCCCGTACGACCTCGGGCGTGACCCACCCCGGCAGCCCGGCGACAGGTGTGCGCGAGCCGATGGTGAGCCGACCGTCCGCGATACCGGCCAGTACCTTCCGCCACTGGAGCATCCGGCCCTGCGCACGCTCACGCGTGGCGGTGTCGGAGTGCGTCAGGGAGGTGCGGACGGCCAGGGCCAACTGCGCAGCGGCGTAAGCCGGGTCGACGGTCGTCGGGAGCTGCTGATCAGCGATCTCGTTCATAAGCCGACGTGGCAGGTTCCGCCCCTGCGCCCTCCGGGTGCCAAGCCCGGCGCTCTGACTCGCTGAGCTACACGCCGTCGGTTGCCGAGACCTTAGGAGACCGCTCCGGCGGGCAGCAATCGAATTCCGCTCGGCCCGACGGCAGCCGGGAACATTCCCGGCTGCCGAGTCGTTGATCGTCCCGAGCCCCGTCGAGCCCGCGCCCCGAGGAGTGCCTTGCCCGAATCGTCTCCCGCCGTCACCACCCCCGAAAGCCCCCTTCCCCCGCTGGCCGCCCAAGCGGAGCACCTGATCGAGCTCGGTGTGCACGCACTCGCCGGGATACCCGCCGATGAGCTGCGCGCCTTCGCCGAAGACTCCGGTGGCGACCGCGTCGACGCCCTGCTGGCCGTCCACCCGGACCGCGCCCCGGCGTCCGCGCTCGCGCCGCTGCTCCGCCGTGACGGCAAGCCCGGCTTCGTCGTCGTCGACATGCCCGACGTCGACCAGTTCGCCCCCGAGACGGTCGAGTTGGCCGACGCCCCGCTCTACCTCGTGACGGGCCTCGACCGCGGCGACGACATGGCCAACTGGAGCCCGGAGGAGGCCCTGCCGGCCCTCACCGAGCGGGAGCGCACTCCGCTGCTGCTCACCGAGGGCATCCACTGGGTGCTCCAGCAGCCGGCGGTCCTGGAGCGCAACCGCTGCTTCATGACCATCGGCTCCCGGCTGCGCAAGGCGAACGGCGCCATGGACGCCCGCACCCCGGCCATCTGGATCAGCAACGGCACGGGCCGCGACGGCCGCGACCGGCGCAACGCACCGAAGGTCGGCTGGTGCTGGTGGGGCAACCGCCACACCTGGCTGGGCTTCGGCTCCGCCACGGGGCGTACGGCCCAGGGCCCGTCCTAGAGCCTGTCCGGCGGACCAGGACCAGAGCCGTACAGCGTGCAGGCCTCTGGTCCGGGTCCGGCGATGAGGGCCACCAGCCCGACGGGGACGCTGAGCAGGAGCGGCAAACCAGCGCCCGCGAGCAGAACGGCGGCCGGCCGGCTACGGCCGGGCTTGCCGACGGGTGCCGGCCGGTCAGGGGCTCTTCGGCGAGGGCGGAGGCGGCGACCGTACGGGGCTTGCCGAGGCCGGCCAGGACCTCGCGTGCACGATGAGTGAAACCCGGCGGGCCCCGCGCCTGCCGACCCCGCCCCCTCGTGGGAGAGACCCGCTGGTTAGAGTGGTGGACGGTTGCGCCGCCGCACCAAGGTGCGGCGCACGCGCGGGCAGGCTGTCGACCACAGAGCCCCGTACGACACCCCACCCCGCTCGCCCCAGCCCCGGAAACACAGCACCATGAGCAACGCCGCCCCTCCGCGCCCCCTGACCGCCCCCGCCGCCCCCGACGGAACACGCCGGCCACGTGTCACCGGCCGGGCCCCGGCGCGGCCCGCGCCCGGCGCGGCACTGCACGGCATCAGCGCCGCGACCGCCGTCCTGCTCGGGCTCGTCGGCATAGGCGCCGTCCTCCACGAACCGGTACTGATACCGCCGCTGGCGGCGAGCGCCGCCCTCGTGCACAACGCCCCCACGCTCCCGCTCGCCCAGCCCCGCAGCGTCGTGGTGGGCCACCTGCTCGGGGCGGTCGCCGGTTACGCGGCGCTGACCGTGGCGGGCGGCGGCGCGTGGGTCGCCGCCCTCGCCGCGGGACTGACCATGGCGCTGACCACGGTCGCCCGTACTCCGCACGCCGCGGGCTGCGCCACCGCCGTCGTGATCGTCCTCCAGGCGCCCCAGCCGCTCCGCTTCGTTCCCCTGCTGCTCGGGTCCACGATCCTGCTGGTCCTCACGGGCTGCGCCGCCTCGCGCGTACGCCGTGGGGCACCGAGGTATCCCGCGTACTGGTGGTAGCCGGAGGCCTCCGGACCGGCTCCCCGCCCCCGGGGAAGCCGCCGGACCGGCGCGCTCACCGCCCCCGCTGATCTTGACCGCCCCCGGTGAACAAGGGCCGCCGACTGCTTTCTAGGCTGGCCCCATGTCCGACGAGTCTCCTCTCATCCGTAGCCTGCGGGCCGCTGTCTCCGCGGCTCCCGAAGACGTGCCCCTGCGGCTGCACTTCGCCGAACTGCTGCTCGCGGAGGGGAGGCACGACGAGGCCGTCGCGCAAGCCGCGGTCGCGCTGCAGCACGCGCCGGGCGACGAAGCCGTACGGGACCTGATGGTCCGTGCCATGCAACTGCCCACCGCCGGCCCGCCCGCGCCCGCCGCAACCCCGTCCCCGGGCACCACACCCCCGGCCGCCCCGGCCGCCGCCCCCGCGCCCGCCACGGACGGCACCCGACCGCCCGGCTTCGACTGGGACGCCGCCGAGCAGGAAGTCGCCGACGTCGTCGGCCCCCGCTTCGCCACCGACGCGAGCGACCGCACCGAGGCCCCCCTGACCGCGGACGGCAGCGGCGACCCGGGCGACGCGGCCGCCTGGGACATCGACGCCCCCGGCGACATCCGCCTCGCCGACGTCGGCGGCATGCAGGAGGTCAAGGACCGGCTGGAAGCCGCCTTCCTCGCCCCGATGCGCAACCCCGAACTGCGCAAGCTGTACGGCAAGTCGCTCCGGGGCGGCCTGCTCCTCTACGGCCCGCCCGGCTGCGGCAAGACGTTCATCGCGCGGGCCGTCGCCGGCGAGCTCGGCGCCGGCTTCATGTCGGTCTCGCTCTCCGACATCCTCGACATGTACATCGGCACGTCGGAGAGAAACGTCCACCACATCTTCGAGGCCGCCCGCCGCCAGGCGCCCTGCGTGGTCTTCCTCGACGAGCTGGACGCGCTTGGCGCCAAGCGCTCGCGTTCGCACCACAGCGGTCTGCGCAACGTCGTCAACCAGCTCCTCACCGAGCTCGACGGCATCAACGCGAGCCGGAACGAAGGCGTCTTCGTGCTGGCCGCGACCAACGTCCCCTGGGACGTTGACCTCGCCCTGCGCCGCCCCGGCCGCCTGGACCGCACGCTGCTCGTGCTGCCGCCCGACGCCCCGGCCCGGGAGGCGATCCTCCGCTACCACCTGCGCGAGCGCCCCATCGAATCCGTGGATCTGGGCCGGATCGTCAAGGTCACCGAGGACTTCTCCGGCGCCGATCTCGCCCATGTCTGCGAGACCGCGGCCGAGTACGCGCTCCTGGACTCCGCCCGTACCGGCACCGTCCGCATGATCGGCACCAAGGACCTCCTGAACGCGGCCAAGCAGATCAAGCCGTCCAGCGAGTCCTGGTTCGCCTCTGCCCGGAACGTCGCCATGTTCGCCAACGACGGCGGGACGTACGACGACCTGGTCGCCTACCTGAAGAAGAAGCGCAAGCTGTGACGACCCACCCACAGGTCCAACGGGCCCGGGCGCTCTACGAGATGATGCGTCCGGAGGAGGCGCGCGAGGCGGTCGGCCGCCGCCTCGCCGAGGACCCCGACGACCACCAGGCGTGGAGCCTGCTCGGCCAGTGCCAGCTGACCCTGGGCCGGTACTCCGAGGCCTTCGCCGCCGCGATGGAGTCGCTGCGGCTCGAACCGGGCTTCCTCGACGCCCACTTCGTCCGCGGCTACGCCCTGCGCTACCTGGGCCGGCTGGAGGAGGCGGAGGCGGCGCAGCGCTTGGCGATCCGTATCGATCCGTACGCCTGGGGCCCGCGACGGCAGCTCGCCGAGCTGCTGTTGGAGCTGGCCCCGGACCGCCCGGAGGAGGCGCTCGAGCACGCCGAGGTCGCGGTGCGGGAGGGAGCGGAGGAGACCAGCACGTGGGCGACCCTGCACAAGGTCGCCACCTTCCACGAGCGGACCGGACCGGCCGAGGAGGCCATCCGGCAGATCCTCCGCATCGACCCCACGCACACGCTCGCCGTCACCGTGTCCACCGAGCGCGAGGCCGCCAAGGCCGGCACCTCCGCCGCCCGGGCCGCCGACCTGTACGCGGGCGGGCTCGCGGCCGCACCGCACTCCGACGCGCTCCGCAAGGACCTCGACCAGGCCGTCTACCGGATGCTGCGCGGCACCCGCTGGCCGGCCCTGCTCTGTCTGGTCATGGCCGCCGTCACGCTCGACGTCTTCCCCACCGGGGGCGAGGCGAAGGAGCTGCCGGTCCATCCCGGCACCCGGCTGTGGGCGCTCACCCTGATGGCCGTGGTGTGGGGCTTCGGCGCCTGGCGCCGGTACCGACGGATGCGGACCGGGGCCCGGCTCACGGTGTTCGCCCTCCTCCGCGGCCCTCGCGAACGCTCCTTCTGGCCCAGGGTCGTGCTCGGCCAGGCCACCTGGGCCACCCTGTGCGCGCTGCTGCTCGTGACCGTTCCATGGAGCGAGCGCACCGTCCCCCAGGTCCTGTTCTGGCTGGCCCTCGTACCGAACCTGCTCAGCATCACCCACGACCGGGACAAAATCTGATGAGCCGAACCCTGCAACAGGCCGACGCCCTCTTCGATCTGGGGCGCTACGAACAGGCCGCCGCGCTCGCCGCCGAGCACCTCGGCCGCGACCCCGACGACGCCACCGCACTCGTGCTGCTCGCCCGCTGCCGGCACCGCCTCGGCGACGAACAGCAGGCGCTCGCCGCCGTCGAACAGGCCCTGCGCGTCGAACCCGAGTCGGTGAGCGCCTGGCTGCTGCACACCCACGTCCTGCTCGCCCTGAAGGAGTACGAGCAGGCCGAGGGCTCCGCCCGGCGCGCCGTCGAGATAGACCCCCAGTACTGGGGGAGCCACTACACGCTCGGCATCGTCCTCGACCGCTCCGTCCGCGTCGAACGCAAGCGGGCCGCGTACGAGGCCGCCCGCACGGCCGTCGCCCTCGCCCCCGAGGAGAGCGACGCGCACTTCCTCGTCGGCCTCACCGCCCACCGGACCGGCAACCACCGCGTCGCCCGGCAGGCCTACGAGACGGCGCTGCGCCTCAACCCGGACAGCAGCGAGGCCCACAACAACCTCTCGCTGCTCCATCTGCGCCGCACCTGGCTCCGGCCCGGCTCGTGGACCAAGGCCGCCGAGGGCTTCGTGCAGTCCGCCGCCCTCGACCTGAACGACCGTCAGGCCCGCTACAACCTGGAGACCATGGCCTGGGGCACGGTCGCGGCGGCCCGCTGGGTGGCGCTGGCCGGCATCGTCGCGGTGACGTCCGGCTCCGCCCACCTGCGTGCCGGCGCTGACGGCACCGACGCCCTCGTCACCTACCTGGTGTGCGCGGCCGTGCTCCTGGGCACATGGGGAGGCTGGGCAATGTGGCTCACCCGGCGGGTCCCGCCCCATCTGCGCCGGCCCCTTCTGCTGGTGTCGCGCGGCTGCCGGCCGGTCGTCGGGATGGCGTTCGCCGTCGCTCTTCTCGTCGTCCACTCGGCCCTGACCCTGGTGCTGTGGCACAGCGCCCTCTTCAGCGCGCTCGCGATTCCGCTGTTCTTCTTCGCTCTCGTCACTGCCGTGGCCGGCCGCACCGCCCTCCAGCAGCGCGCGCCGAAGTCGTAGGGCAGGGACCAGGGAAGCGGCGCCTGGAGGCCGGGGACGGCGGCCTCCAGGCGCGGTCCGTGCGTGCTTCCCCGCGTCAGTGCGCTGCCCGGTACGCCTCCGTCAGCTTTCGCACCGCGCCCGCCGGGTCGCCCGTGAGCAGCAGATGGTCGGCCTCGGCGAACGGCCTGGCCGTGGCCTCGGTGACGTCCTGACCGATCCTCTCCTGCACGATCAGACGAGCCCTTTCGACGAGCCTCCGGCTCTCGGGGGAGTCACCCCGACCGGCGGACTGGAGCACCTTGGCCGCGACGCCGAGGGCCCGCAGGACGGGTTCGCCGCCGGCCGGCGCCTTGGCGAGGGTCGTCAGCCCCCAGCCGTACGGGAACTGCGGGTCGTAGCTCCGGTCGCCCACGTTGACGGGCAGCTGTGCCTCGGACCTCGGCCAGGTGACGGGCAGTCGGCCGGTGAACGGCCGCTTGCCGTAGAGGACGTCGGCGACGCCGTCGCCCTCCGTGCCGGGCAGCCAGGACGCGACGAGCGCGTCGATGGCGGGCAGCCGGTCGCCGATGAGCTGCGGCCGTCCGGACACGGTCAGGACCGCGCACGGCATCGCACCGCAGACCTTGTCCACCGCCGCCTTGTCCGCGGCGGTCAGTTCCAGGTCGTTGCCGTTGCCGACGTCGCCGACCCCCTCCGCGTACGGGGTCTCGCCGACCACGACGACGCCGACGTCGTATCCGTCCGTCGACGCGGAGGCGTCCTTCGAGTACGCGATGCCGGCCGCGGGAGCCGCCTTGCGCATGCCCTCGAGGATCGTGGTGCCGGTCGTCGTGCGGCCGGAGGAGCCCTGCCAGCTGATGGTCCAGCCGCCGGTCTGGTTGCCGAGGTCGTCGGCGTTCGACCCGGCCACGTACACCTTCTGCGAAGGCTTCAGGGGCAGCACCGCGCCCTCGTTCTTCAGCAGCACCTGCGACTTGGCGGCGGCCTCGCGGGCCACGGCGCGGTGCTCGGGCGAGCCCACGGACGGCAGGTTCGCGGTGTCCGCGTACGGCTTGTCGAACAGACCAAGGCGGAACTTCTGGGTCAGGATGCGCGCGACGGCGTCGTCGACACGGGCGGCGGTGATCCGGCCCGCCCCGACCTCGGCGGCGAGGGTGCGGGTGAACTCCTGGTAGTTCGTCGGGACCATGATCATGTCGAGACCGGCGTTGACGGACGTGCGCACGTCGCTCGGGTAGTCGCCGGGGATCTGGTCGATGGCCTGCCAGTCGCTGATGACGAAGCCCTCGAAGCCCATGCGGTCCTTGAGCACCCCGTTGATCATCTCGGCGTTCGCGTGCATCTTGACCGGGCCCACGCCGTCGCCGAGGACGTCGAGCGAGGAGTACGAGGGCATGACCGTGCCGGTGCCGCGCCGGACCGCCTCCGCGAACGGCGCGAGGTGGACCGCCTCCAGCTCCTGCCGGGTGACGCGGGTGACGCCCTGGTCGATCGTGTACGAGCCGGTGGCCGACGAGCCGAACTCGGTGCCGCCGTCGCCGACGAAGTGCTTGGCGGTGGTCAGCACCTTGTCGTTGCGGTCGAGGTCCCTGCCGTCCCGAGCGCCCTGCATCCCGTTGATCACGGTCTCCATGGCGGTGACGAGGGCCGGGTCCTCGCCGAAGGCCTCGTAGGAGCGCCCCCAGCGCTCGTCGCGGGTCACGCACAGGCAGGGCGCGAAGTCCCAGGGGACGCCCGTGGCCCGTACCTCCTTCGCCGTGACGGCGCCGGTCCTGGCGGCCAGCCCCGGGTCGCGGCCCGCGCCGATGCCGATGTTGTGCGGCATGATCGTCGCGCCGACGACGTTGTTGTGGCCGTGCACCGCGTCCACCCCGTAGATCAACGGGATCTGCAGGCGGGTCGCCCGGGTGCGCAACTGGTACCCGTCGACCATCCTGGCCCAGGCCTCGGGGGTGTTGGGGGTCGGCACGGAGCCGCCGCCGGAGAGCAGGGAGCCGAGCCCGTAGCCGGCGATGTCGCCGGGCGAGCGCAGCGCGTTGCGCTCGGCCTGGGTCATCTGGCCGGCCTTCTCCGCCGGCGACATCCGCCCGAGCAGGTCGGCGACCCGCTTGCGTACCGGCAGGCGCTTGTCCAGGTACGGCAGGCCGTGCGCGTTCACGACGACGAGCGGGGTCTCGGCCGGGGCCTTGGCGCCGTCGACGGTGAGGGTGAGCGGGATCGTCTCGGCGGTCTCGGCGGCGCCGTCCCTCAGGCTGGGCACGGTGACCGAGCGGGTAGCGCCGGAGGGCGTGCCGGCCGGGAACACGACACTCCCGGTGACCGGGGTGTAGTCCTTGCCGGGCTCGGCGCCGCCACCGCGGCTGTCGTCCGTCGCGTACGTCACGGTGACGGGTTCGGCGAGCGGCACGGAACCGGTGGTGGTCACCGACAGCTCGATGCGGGCGGTGCCGCCCTCGTCGACGGGATGGACGACGGACCGGGTGAGGACACGGGTGTTCAGGGCGGGCTCGGCCTTGCCGTAGAGCTCCACGCCGTCGAGGGCGAACGCCCCCGGTGCGCCGGTCGGCAGCGTGAGGGCGTAGCCCCACATCGCGTTGAGCCCGAGGACCTGGTCGATGCCGCCGACGGGCTGGTAGTCGGTCCGGTAGCGGAAGTCGGAGAAGGGGATCTCGACGAGGTGCCAGCCCTCCCAGTCGTCCGTGAAGGAGGTCGTCCACAGCTCGGACGCCTCTCCGTTCGCCCCGCCGTCCTTGATCTCGAAGTTGATCCGCTTGCCCGAACCGGGCGGCAGCGGCGCGGTGTTCCGGCCGAACCACCAGAAGCGAACGCCCTTGTAGGCGGTCCAGTCCTGTGCGGGCCGGTCGAAGGCGAAGTCGTGGGTGAAGCCGCCCCAGCCGCTGATGTCGAAGCGTCCTTCGAGGACCTTGTCCCCCTCGGGGGCGTCGGCGCGCTCGGTCAGTTCCAGGCGCGGATGGTCGTCGGCGTCGCTGCCCCAGGTGAACAGGCCCTCGGCAGGCGGCGAGGCGAAGGGCACCTCGCCCTCGAACCGGTCGACGGCCCGGGGCGCGGGCTCCTCCGCTGCGGAGGCGCTCGGCAGGGCGCCGGTCAGCAGACCGGCGAGCAGGGCGGTCGTCGCGACCACCGCCGCACCGGTCGTCCTTCGGTATCGCTTGCGTGGCATGCGGGGCTCCTTGGACAGGGGAGGGGAGACAGGTCGTACCGATCGTGGGCAGGCGGCGCGCACCGCCGTACTCAGGGAGGTGAAGGGAGGGGCGAGGGGGGACGCGAAGGGAGGGGGCGAGGAGGGGAGGTGAGGTGAGGGGGGGCTATGCGGAGCGCCGTACGACCAGCTCGGTGGGCAGCACGAGGGGCTCGTCCGGCATCGGCCCGCCGCCGAGCCCGGCGAGCAGCATCCGGGCGGCGGCCTCGCCCATCGCCCGCATCGGCTGGCGGACGGTGGTCAGTGGCGGTTCGGTGTGCCGGGCCATCGGCAGGTCGTCGAAACCGACGAGCGCGACGTCGTCCGGGACGCTCCGTCCGGCCGCCCTGAGGGCGCGCAGCGCGCCGGCCGCGATGAGGTCGTTGTGCGCGAATACGGAGTCGAACTCCCGGCCCTCCGCGAGGGCCCGGACGACGGCGTCGCGCCCCGTGTCCTCGGTGAACTCGCCGGCGACGACGAGTCCGGTGGGCAGGGCGTCGGTGAAGCCGTCGAGCCGCTCGCGTACGCAGCCGAAGCGGGCCGGTCCCGTGATCACGAGCGGACGGGACCGGCCGGTGGCCAGCAGGCGGGCGGCGGCCGAGGCGCCGCCGGCGTGGTTGGTGGTGGCCACCGAGGGAAAGGCGGGGCGGTGCCCGTGGTCGTCGACGAGGACGACGGGCATGCCGCGGCGGTGCAGGGCGGTGACGGTGTCGAGGGTGCCCTCGGGCAGGATCACGAGCAGCCCGTCGAAGGCGCGCGCGGAGACCTGGGTGGCGAAGTGGGCGACCGAGTCGGCGCCGCGGTTGCAGGTGAACAGCAGCATGCCGTAGCCGGCGGCCTCGACGGTGTCGGCGACGCCCTGGAGGACCTCGCCCATCCAGGGCCAGGTGAGGGAGGGCGTGAGCATCCCGATGGTCTGGCTGCTGCCGCGTGCCAGGCCCACGGCGCCGGAGCTGGGGACGTAACCGAGGACGTCGATCACTTCACGAACGCGGGCGGCCGTGGCCGCGTCGACCTCGGCCCTGGTGTTGAGGACCCGGGACACCGTGGTCTTGCTGACCCCCGCCGCACGTGCGACATCGGAGATCGTGACACGCATCGAGAGTCCTCCCCAGCGGATCTGACATCGCTGTCGGAACCGGTTCCGACGTGGTGGGCGAGAGTCAACAACGGTGGGCGCATGCCGTCAAGACTTCACGTCAGCTCGCTGCATAAGCCAAGTTCAGTAGGGGTGCGGGCAGTTGGGTGCGTCATGTGCGTTCAGGATCTGAATACGCGAAGTCTTGACGCGACTGGTTCAGACCTTTAATTTCGCCGCTCAGAAAGCGGGATTGCGTTCATGTCCGTGAATGGCCCGCCGCGTTGAGAGGACCCCCCACATGAAGCGCACACGTCTGCCGCTGGCCGCGGCCGTCCTTGCCCTCGCCGCCGGCGGCATCACCTTCGCCTCCGGCGCGCCCGCCGAAGCCGCCGTCGGCCGGATCACCGGAATCGGCGGAAAGTGCGTCGACGTCGCCGGAGCCAACCCGGCGAACGGCACCCCCGTGCAGCTTTACGACTGCAACGGCACCGCAGCCCAGAACTGGGACGTGGGCGCCGACGGCACCATCAAGGCACTCGGCAAGTGTCTGGACGTCACCTCCGCCGGGACGGCGAACGGCACGACCGTGCAGCTGTGGGACTGCAACGGCAGTGCCGCGCAGCGCTGGACCGTGACCGCGGCCCGCGACATCGTCAACCCCCAGGCGGACAAGTGCCTGGACGCCACGGGCAACAGCTCCGCAAACGGCACCCGGCTGCAGATCTGGACGTGCACCGGCGGCGCGAACCAGAAGTGGACGGCGCCCTCGCCCGGCGGAACGGATCCCGCACCCGGCGGGAACATGGCCGTCGCTCCCTACCTCTACAACGGCTGGGGCAGCCCGCCGAGCCCGACGACCGTCATGAACGCCACCGGGGTCACGTGGTTCACGCTCGCGTTCGTCCTCAGCAACGGCTACTGCAACCCGCAGTGGGACGGCGGACGCCCGCTCGTCGGAGGCGTCGACCAGCAGACCGTCAACACCGTCCGGGCGGCCGGCGGCGACGTCATCCCGTCCTTCGGCGGGTGGAGCGGCAACAAGCTGGAGAGCTCCTGCTCCAGCGCGGGCGAACTCGCCGCCGCGTACCAGAAGGTGATCAACGCGTACGGCCTCAAGGCCATCGACATCGACATCGAGGCCGCCGCCTACGACAGCCCGACCGTCCAGCAGCGCACGGTGGACGCGCTCAAGACCGTCAAGGCCGGCAACCCGGGCATCAAGGTGTACGTCACCTTCGGCACCGGCCAGAACGGACCCGACACCGGCCTCATCAACCGTGCCGCCGCGGCCGGCCTCACGGTCGACAGCTGGACGATCATGCCCTTCGACTTCGGCGGCAACGGCCAGAACATGGGCACCCTGACCACCCGGGCCGCCGAGGGCCTCAAGACCGCGGTGAAGAACGCGTACGGCTACAGCGACGACCAGGCCTACCGCCACACCGGCATCTCCTCGATGAACGGCGTCACCGACGTCGGCGAGACCATCACCCAGGACGACTTCCGCACCATCCTCGCCTACGCGCAGCAGCGCCACCTCGCCCGCCTGACCTTCTGGTCCGTCAACCGCGACCGTCCGTGCACCGGCGGCGGCGCCGACACCTGCTCGGGCGTCGCCCAGCAGCCGTGGGACTTCACCAGGATCCTCGCGGCGTACACCGGCTGACGACCGCGCACACGGCACGCCCTCCCATCCCCCTCAAGGAGCCCCATGCCCATACCCGAGCTCGCGCCGGCACGCCGGCGGAGCACACCCCACCGGCGCGGCGCATCGCACCGCCGCCGCCTCGGAGCCGTCCTCGCCGCCGGCGCAGCGGTCTGTTCCGCCCTGGTCGCCCTCTCGCCCGCCCCGGCATCGGCCGAGTCCACCGCCCTGGCCGCGGCCGCGCTCCCCACCGGCTGGGTCACGGTCGTCAACAGCGGCAGCGGCAAGTGCCTCGACGCCCGAGCCGCCCAGACCGCCAACGGCACCGCCGTACAGCAGTACTCCTGCAACGGCACGACCGCGCAGCAGTGGAGCGTCACGCCGACCTCGGACGGCTACGCACGGATCGGCAACCGCAACGACTCCGCCCAGGTCGTCGACGTCAGCGACGTCTCCACCGCCGACAACGCCGCCGTCCACCTATGGACCTACGGCGGCGGCCTCAACCAGCAGTGGCAGGCCGTCGAGGACGGGGCGGGGGCGTACCGCTTCGTCAACCGCAACAGCGGCAAGTGCCTCGACGTCCCCTCGGCGTCCGCCGCCGACGCCGTGCAGCTCGTCCAGTACACCTGCAACGGGACGGCCGCCCAGCGCTTCCAGGTGACGCCGGTCAGCACCGCGCCCGGTGACGTCGACCTCGGGCCGAACGTCGTCGTCCTCGACCCGTCGATGTCCTCCTCGACGATCCAGGGCCGGCTGAACACGATCTTCCAGCGCCAGGAGACCAACCAGTTCGGGCAGGAGCGATACGCCGTCCTGTTCAAGCCGGGCACGTACGCCAACGACGTCAACGTCGGCTTCTACACCCAGGTCCTGGGCCTCGGCCAGTCGCCCGACGCGGTGACGATCAACGGCGCCGTGCACGTGGAGGCCGACTGGTTCCCGCCGCAGAACGCCACGCAGAACTTCTGGCGGGGCGCCGAGAACCTCTCGGTCAACCCGACCGGCGGCACCGACCGCTGGGCCGTCTCGCAGGCCTCCGCCTACCGCCGGATGCACGTGCGCGGGAACCTGGAGCTCAGCGACGGCGGCTGGTCGAGCGGCGGCTTCATGGCCGACACCAAGATCGATGGCCAGGTCCGCTCGGGCACGCAGCAGCAGTGGCTGACCCGTAACTCCCAGCTCGGCAGCTGGACCGGCTCGAACTGGAACATGGTCTTCGTCGGCAGCCAGGGCGTGCCCGGCCAGACGTTCCCCAACCCGCCGTACACCACCGTGGACCGCAGCCCCGTCGTACGCGAGAAGCCCTTCCTCACGGTCGACGCGAGCGGCGCCTACCAGGTGTTCGTACCCGCCGCGCGCAGCGACTCCACGGGTACCACCTGGAGCGCCGGCGGCACCCCGGCCGGGACGGCGCTCGGCATGGACCGCTTCCACGTCGTCAAGCCCGGCGCGACCGCAGCCGAGATCAACGCCGCGCTGGCGGCCGGCAAGGACCTCCTGGTCACCCCCGGCGTCTACCACCTGAGCCAGACCCTTCGGGTCACCCGCCCGGACACCGTGATCCTCGGCCTGGGCCTCGCGACCTTCGTCCCCGACAACGGCATCACCGCCATGACGGTCGCCGACGTCGACGGAGTGAAGATCGCGGGCGTCCTCTTCGACGCCGGAACGGTCAACTCGCCGACCCTGCTGGAGATCGGCCCCGCCGGATCGGCCGCCTCCCACGCGGCGAACCCGACCTCGCTGCACGACGTGTACTTCCGCGTCGGCGGCGCCGCCGTCGGGAAGGCCACCACCAGCCTGGTCGTCAACAGCGACCACGTCATCGGCGACCACATGTGGATCTGGCGGGCGGACCACGGCAGCGGCGTCGGCTGGAACACCAACACCGCCGACACCGGACTCGTCGTCAACGGCGACGACGTGACCATGTACGGCCTGTTCGTGGAGCACTACCAGAAGCACCAGACCCTCTGGAACGGCAACCGCGGCCGCACGTACTTCTACCAGAACGAGATGCCGTACGACCCGCCCAACCAGGCCGCCTGGATGAACGGCGGCACCCAGGGCTACGCCGCGTACAAGGTCGCCGACGGCGTCACCAGCCATCAGGCCTACGGCCTCGGCAGCTACTGCTACTTCAACGTCAACCCCGGAGTCACCGCCGAGCACGCCATCGAGGCACCCAACCGCCCAGACGTCCGCTTCCGCAGCATGGTCACCGTGTCCCTCGGCGGCACCGGCACCATCCGGCACGTGATCAACGACCGCGGCGGCCCGTCCGACTCCTCCACCAACGTCGCCAACCTGGTGAGCTACCCATGAAGCGTCTCGCGATCAGACTCCTGGCCCTCGTGATGCTGGTCCTCGGCCCCTCGGTCGCCCCGGCCCAGGCGGCGACCCCGGCGGCGGCACCTGACTTCACCGTCCTCGCCTTCTACAACGGCACCTGGGACGCGGCCCACATCGACTTCGTCAAGGAGGCCAACGACTGGTTCCCGCGCACGGCGGCCGCCGAGAACTTCGCGTACACGGCGACCACCGACTGGAACCTGCTGGCCAACGGGGGCGTCGACGCCTACGACGTCGTCCTCTTCCTCGACGACGCGCCGCAGACCGCGGCCCAGCGCGCCGGGTTCGAACGCTACATGCGGGGTGGCGGCGCCTGGCTCGGCTTCCACGTCTCGGCGTTCACCACCAACGCCTCCGGCTGGAACTGGTACTACAACCAGTTCCTCGGCAGCGGGAACTTCCGCTCCAACACCTGGGGCCCGACCACCGCCCTGCTGCGTACGGAGAACCCCACCCACCCGGCCGCGGCGGGCCTGCCCGCCACGTGGACCTCCGCCGTCAGCGAGTGGTACAGCTGGTCCAACAACCTGCGGGCCAACCCCTCCATCAAGGTCCTGGCGTCGGTCGACCCGGCCGGCTTCCCACTGGGCACCGACCCGGACCAGACCTGGTACAGCGGCGACTACCCCGTCGTGTGGACGAACACGCAGTACCGGATGCTGTACGCCAACTTCGGCCACAACGCCATGAACTACACCACCAACACCCGCCTGTCCTCCACGTTCGCCGGCCCCACCCAGAACCGCCTCCTGACGGACGCGCTGAGGTGGCTGGGAGGCGCGGGCACCCCCACCCCACCGCCCACCCCCGACGACTCCTGGTACACCCTGACCTCCGAGGCCAACGCCCTGTGCGTGGACGCCCGAGCGGCGGCCACGGCCAACGGCACCGCCGTCCAGCAGTACACCTGCAACGGCACCGTGGCCCAGCAGTTCCGTTTCACCCCGACGGACAGCGACTACACCCGCATCGGCGTACGCAACAGCCCGGGGCAGGTCATCGACGTGAAGGACGTGTCGACCGCCGACGGCGCGGGGCTGCAACTGTGGTCCTACGCCCGCGGAGCCAACCAGCAGTGGCGCCCGGTCAAGGAGCCCTCCGGCCGCTACCACTTCACGGCCCGCCACAGCGGGAAGTGCCTCAGCACCACCGGCACCCCGACGACCGGCGTCCAGCTCACCCAGAGACCCTGCGACAACACGGCGCCCCAGAGCTTCCGCCTGACCGCACAGCCCTAGGGAGCCCGGTTACTCCCGACGCCGGACGAAGGCGCCGCCGGCTCGGCCTGCTCGCGGGGCCGAGCCGGTGGCGCCTTCCGCCTGCTCGCTCCACGCACCGGGTCGGCGTGGAGTGTGTTCCCACCACGATCCGGCTTGACCTCAACTCCACTTCAGGTTTTACGGTCCTCATGTCGGTCCTTCACCCACCGGGGGTACTCCACATGACGACCCATCACCTCTCCGACGCCGAGCTCGCCGCGCAGCCGGCCGCCTACTGGACCGGACTCGCCTACGAGGCCGCCATCGGCTTCACCCGGGTCCGGCTGGCCGAACTCGGTTTCACCCAGCCTCAGTTCTGGCTGCTGCGCAACCTCTCGAAGAACGACCTCTCACCCGACGGTCACGGGATGACGATCCCCGAACTCCAGCAGGCCATGAGCAGCTACCTCAGGCCCGAGGACGAGCTCGAAGTCGCGGCCGAGGAGCTGCTGGAGCGTGACTGGATCAGCCGTGACGGCGACGGAAGGCTGTGGATCACCGAGTCGGGGGACGAGGCCAGGGCGGACCTCAGGCGCCACGCCCCGGAGATCCGCGAGCACCTCCAGCGGGGCATCGACGACGCCGACTACGTCATCACCCTGAAGGTGCTCCAGCAGATCATCCGGAACGCCGGCGGCACCCTGCCGTAGCCGGCAAGGGGTGGGCGGCGGACTGGTCCGATCGACACGGCGGGCCGTGCCGCCGCAGCGCGGGCGTCCTCCGGGGATACGGTCGGCGGCATGGAGGACGATCGCCAAGGCTGGCTCCGGTGTCTGCTCGCCGGGGCCGTGTTCGTCGTGTGCATGGCCGGCACCACGCTGCCCACGCCGCTCTACCCCCTCTACCAGGAGAAGTTCGGGTTCTCCGAGCTGACCGTGACCGTCGTGTACGCCGTGTACGCCTTCGGGGTCATCGGAGTGCTGCTGCTGGCGGGCAACGCCTCGGACACGGTCGGCCGACGGCCGGCGCTGCTGTGGGGCCTCGGTTTCGCCGCGGCGAGCGCCGTCTGCTTCCTCTGCGCCAGTGGCCTCGGCTGGCTGTACGCCGGCCGGCTGCTGTCGGGACTGTCGGCCGGCCTCTTCACGGGGGCCGCCACCGCGTACGTCATGGAGCTGGCCCCGCCCGGCGGCTCGTCCCGGGCCACGCTGGTCGCGACGGCCGCCAACATGGGCGGGCTCGGCTGCGGCCCCCTGCTCGCCGGCCTGCTCGCGGAGTACGCCCCCGAGCCCCTGCTGCTGCCGTTCGCGGTGCACCTCGCCCTGGTGGCCGTCTCGTTCGTCGTCCTGCTGCGGCTTCCGGAGACGGTGGCGCGGCGGCAGCCCCTGTCCACCGTACGGCCGCAGCGGCCCGCCCTGCCCGAAGGGGTGAGGGCCGTGTTCGTCCCGGCGGCGATCGCCTCCTTCGTGGGGTTCGCGCTGTTCGGGGTGTTCACCTCGGTCAGCCCCGCCTTCCTCGCCCGCTATCTGCACGTGGACAACCACGCCGTGAGCGGCCTGATCGTCGCGCTGGCCTTCTTCGCCTCCACCGCCGGACAACTGGCCGTCGGCCGCGTCGGCGTGGCACGGTCACTGCCACTGGGCTGCGCCGTGCTCTTCACCGGCCTGCTCCTCCTCGCGGGGGCGCTGTACGCGGACCTCCTGGCGCTCGTCGTCCTGTCCGCCGCCGTCGGCGGCACCGGCCAGGGCCTCGCCTTCCGGGCGGCGCTGTCCGCCGTCGCCTCGGCCGCCCCGGCGGACCGGCGCGCGGCGGTGATCTCGGCTCTCTTCGTGGTCGCGTACACGGGAATCTCGATCCCGGTGATCGGCGTCGGCCTGCTGGCCGATCCGCTCGGCCTGGAGGGTGCGGGGCTCGTGTTCATCGCCTGCATGCTGCTGCTGGTCGCCTCCGCCGGCGCCTACCTCCTGCGTCGGCCGGTGCGAGTGGGGGAGCCACTCGACAGGACGAAGCGGTCGTAGTCCCCGATGCCCGCCACCGCCCGGGCGGTCAGCGCCCCCGAGACACCGGTCCCCGAGGGGAGGGGGCGGGCAGACGCGTGCGGAGGCCGCCGATTCCCCAAGGGGCCGGCGGCCTCCGCACGGGTCATCCGGCTGCTTCGGGACCGGCCAGCTGCTCCGCGAGTTCGCGCTCGCTGTCCTCCGGGAGCGAGGTCTTGAGCACGGTTCCGCCGAACGGCCCCATCGTGGCGGCGAACCTGTCCTCGGTGATCTTCGACGCCATGATCACGACCGCCGACGAGCCGGGCTTGAGCAACTCCTGCACCTTCCCCCGGAACTTGTTGTCGACGCCCATCTGGTTGAGCTTGCCGATGACGCCTCCGAGTGCGGCACCCACCACGCCGATGGCCGGAGTGAGGATGAGCATGCCGAAGACCATGCCCCACAGGGCGCCGGCAGTGGCCGACAGGGCGATCTCCTCGGTCCTGGCGGGCGTGTCCACGTGGGTCTTGCCGTCCTCGTCCACCGAGACGACGGCGAGTCCGTTCAGCTCGACGACGTGTTCGTCCTTCAGTTTCAGCACCGCCGCGAACGCCTTGTCGGCGATCGCACGGTCCTCGTAGCCGATGACGATGAGTTCGGACATGCGGATTCTCCTTCGGAGCTGGGTGTCAGTACCGCTGCGCCTTGGCGAGGCTCGCCGTCAGTACGGGCCCGGCCGGCTGCCGGCTGATCACGAGGGGCTGCTCGTGTCGCCGTCGTCGCCGCACGAGACGAGGGCCGCCGCGCCGAGGCCGATGAGGACGACCGCGGCGGCGGCGCTCGCGGCCCGTGCGCGGACCCGGCGGTCGGCTCGCTGCGGTGTGGGGTTCACGGCTCCGTCTCCTTGATGGGTCGAAGGCCGAATCCGGTCGAGGGCGGCCGCGGTCCCGCCGCCGTCCGCCCGGTCCTGCCGGCCACGGCCGGGTGGGGGTCAGTAGCGCAGGGCTCCCGCGATGCGCCCTTGATCGCTCAGCGTGCCGTCGGGGACGAACCGGACCTCGGCGCCTCTTTCGAGGGCCTGCTCGACGATCTCGTCGACCATGTCGTCGCGTGCGCCGTCATCCGACCGGTCCGCCGGCTCCAGGTGGCCGCCCTCGTCCCGTACGACCGTCCGGTAGTGCTCCTCGAGGGCGAGCAGCCGCATCCGCCCCTCCTTCACCGCCTGCCACACCTCGTCGATGCCGCCCGCGAACTCCCGCCTGCCCCGCGCGGTGTTCAGCTCGGCGACGACGGTGGCCGTCGAAGCGGCCTCGCGCTTGGCACGTACCGGCTCGACCGCCTCCCGTACGGCGGCGGACGGCCCGTCGGCGAGCCCGCCGTGCTGGATCGTCAGCGTGCCCGGGGCCAGCGGGCCGAGGCTCTCCAGGAGGGAAAGGGCGGCGGGCGCGCCGATCACGTAGAGCGGCCGGGGCTCGGAGGCGAGGACGGCACGCAGCTTGTCGTGCGCCTCGCGCAGGAACTGGCGGGTGGCCTCGTCCTGGAAGGTGCTGGGGAGGTCCCCGATGCGTTCCTTGCGGTCCGCGTCAGGGTCCGCGAGGGTGCGCGTGAGGGGGAAGCCGTCCCCGGTGTGCTCGTCGGCGCTCGCGGGACTGCCGTTCCAGAGCGAGACGCGGTCGGAGGCGAGCGCGAGCGCCCAGTACGGCTGCGCTGCGGCCTGCGCGGCGACGAGGTTACGGGTGAGGAAGGTGTCCGCCAGGACGACGCGTTCCGGGACGGTCCGGGACACCGACCACACGTGGTGCTCGCCCTGGGCCGCGAAGACCACCAGGCCGTCCTCCGCGTGGGCGAGGTCGACCTCGCCCACGGCCTGGCGCAGCTGGTCGAGGACGTCCGCCCGCCGCTCCCGGGACACGGCCGGGTCGGCGTCGAGCGCCTCCTCCGCCTCGGCCACGAGGTTGCGGAGGCGTACGGGGTCCTGGGTGTTGTCCGGCTCGCGCCGGTGGGTCGGCATCAGGAGGGAGAGGGCGGGGTAGGGGCGGGTTCGGCGCAGCTTCGCGAGCACGTCCGGGGTGAGCACGGGGTCCATGGATGGCCTTCCTGGCGAGTTGCGGCGAGTGGCGCGGTTCCGGCACGCGGCGGGTCCGGCGGCGGTCCGGCGGTCCGGAAGGCCGCGGGACGGGGCGGCTACGGGGGGCCGGCGAGCTGTTCGGCCAGTTCCTTCTCGTCCTCGTCGCTGAGCGAGGTCTTCAGGACGGTGCCGCCGTGGCGCTGCATCGCCGACGTGAACTTGTCGTCGGTGACCTTCGAGGCCATGATCACGACCGCCGCCGAGCCGGGTCTGAGAAGATCGCCCACCTGCTGACGGAACCGGTCGTCGACGCCGGACTTGCTGAGCTTGCCCACGAGGCCCCCGAGCGCCGCCCCGGTCAGCAGACCGAGGCCGGGCACCAGGAACAGCACGCCGAAGATCGCGCCCCACAGGGCGCCGGAGGCGGCGGAGACGCCGACGATACGGCTCGCGGTGTCGACGTGGGTCCTGCCGTCCTCGTCCACGGAGACGACCGCGAGGCCGTTCAGGTGCACGACGTAGTCCCGCTGCAGCTCCTGCACGGTGGCGAACGCCTTGTCGGCCACCTCGGGGTCGTCGTACCCGATGACGATGAGCTCAGCCACTTCCCGCCTCCTGGTCGAGCGGCCCCGCCAGGACGACCGAAGCCACACAGCACACGGACCCCACGGGGCCCACGACGGCCCATATTGTCCCGATATGTCAGGTCTCGCGACTTGGTGGTGTCCGTGGTGAGGCGCCCCGCACGGCTCGACCGGAGGAGTTCCGGGGGCGGGCTCGATCCCGTGCTAGCTTCCGGTCATGGAGCAACGGGTCAGTCTGATCACCCTGGGCGTCGCCGACCTCGGG
Source organism: Streptomyces sp. NPDC085481 (assembly GCF_044541845.1). Classification (NCBI taxonomy): domain Bacteria; kingdom Bacillati; phylum Actinomycetota; class Actinomycetes; order Kitasatosporales; family Streptomycetaceae; genus Streptomyces; species Streptomyces sp. NPDC085481. Next base: position 91,133 of record NZ_JBITTJ010000015.1, on the reverse strand, counting down.
CGCTCCCGGACGTTCTACGAGAGCCTGGGCTGGCGGGGGCAGGAGGTCGAGGAGACCGTCTTCATCCAGGCCGGTGGCCTGGGCCTCGTCCTGTGGGGCCGGGAGAAGCTCGCCCGCGACTGTGGCCTCGACAACGCCCGCGGGACCGGCTTCGGTGGCATCGTCCTCGCCCACAACGTGCGCTCGGCCAAGGACGTGGACGCGCTCCTCGCAGGAGCGCGGGAGGCCGGGGCCACCCTGACCAAGCCGGCCGGGCCGACGTCCTACGGCGGCTACGCGGGGTGCTTCGCCGACCCCGACGGACACCTGTGGGAGATCGCCCACAACCCGGGCTTCCCCCTGGCCGAGGACGGCTCCCTGACCATCCCGGACTTCGGTTCCCTCTAGGGCCTGTCCGCCGGACAGGCCCGTCGAGGGGCAGCGAGTCGTGCTACGGGAAGGCGACCCTGGCCCGGATCAGGTAGTGGTCCGAGAGGCGGGTGTCCGTGATCGTGCAGGAGTAGTCCGCCGTCGGCGGTCCGAAGACGTAGTCGAGCTTGAGGCGTGACGTCGCGCTCACATGGGTCGCGTCACCGGTGCGCAGGCCGCCGTGCGCCGACTGGTCGCACTCCTCGAAGCCCGCGCCGTCCGACGGGGAGTAGAGCGGCTCGAGCACCCAGGGGCCGACGGTGCCAGGGCCCGGCTCGGCGTCGGGAGGGGAGGCGTTCAGGTCGCCGCCGAAGACGACCTGGTAGCCGCGGGCGCGGAGCATCGAGGCCGTGGCGACCGCGGCCTGTGCCTGCTTGTTCCGGTAGTAGCCGTCGGGGTGGTCGTTCGCGTCCTTCTGGTACAGGTCGTCGCCGGTGATGCCGGCGCTGAAGTGCCCGCCGCAGTAGGCCGTGCCCAGCGAGGGCACCGTCGCGCACAGCAGCGGGCGCTGCTCGGCGGTGTCGCGGGATTCCAGCACCCAGGAGCGGTACCACGTGTTCCCGCCGGGCAGGGCGACGGCCATGCCGTAGGCGCCGCGGTCGGCGCCCGTCTTGGAGTTGGCGCAGTGCTTCTGCGCGAGGACGCCGGTGTCCTTCACCTTGCGGTAGACGGGCGTGAAGCGCACGTCCCAGTCCTGCAAGCCGCCGACCGTTCGCTGCTCGAGCCGGGTCTCCAGGGGATCGGCGGACTTCTCGCAGAACTCCTGGACGAACAGCGCGTCAGCCTGTGCGGTCTGCGCCTGGGCGGCGACGGTCTCGCCGACGGTGGCGACCTCGGCCTTCTCCAGGGAACAGTCGGCGTTGTTGTTGGAGCAGGCGTTCCAGGACACGACGTTCCTCACCGCACCGGCAGGGCTGCCGGTCGTCGCCGGCGGCTCGCCATGGCCTCCGTACTCACCGGAACCGGGAACGGGCACGAGCGTGACACGCTCCCACGACCCGGCCGCCGACGTGGCGCTCGCGAGGAGCAGCCCCGGGTCGCCGGCCAGGCTGAACTTTGCCGTCACGTAGGCGTGGGCGGCCACGGACCACAAGTCGTAGGTGCCGGGCTCCTTCGGGTCCGCCGTGAGGACGAACTTCTCCCAGGCGGTACTGCTGGTGCCGATGGTCTCCGAGCGGGCGCGCAGCATGTCGGTCTGGGGGCTGGGGTAGTTGATCTCGGTAGCGACGTAGCGGCCGTTCCGCTCGTTCCGCAACGACACCGTCGCACCGTCGTCGACGGTGTGCAGGGTGAACGTCTCCCACGTACCGATCGGCGACGACTCCGGAGTCCTGGCCCGCAGCTTGCCCTTCTGGGCCTCGCTGAGCGTGTCGCTCAGTTCGGCCGCCACGAGATACGACGCGCCCGCGACCCCGTCCCTGACCTTCAGCGCCCACCGCTGCCCCGCCGAGGACTTCGGGGCGTCGGCGGCAGCGACTGCCGGAGGGGCGGTCAGGAAGGACGACGATCCCGCGAGCAGCAGGATCAAGGTGAGGAAGGCTATGTGAGGACGTCTCATTTCCGCCGGCTCTTCGGGGCGAGATCCCCTCGACGGGGACTCAGGTGAACAGGGTCCGCAGGATCATAGAACCGGCTCCTCGGACCCAGGCACCTGAGGACCGGCCTTCTGAGACCAGGCGTGCCGGATGGGCCGGGTGATCGATCACGACCACGCTCTCCCGGCGCACCGCTTCTCGGGCTGCGTCGCGCATCGATTTCGCGGCCGACGGAATACGGCGTTCCGGCGCGTCGTTAAGCAGGTGAAGACTGTGTCGATGCTCGGGCGGTCGAGGTCCATGACCCGTTCTCGTCGTGCTCGCTGGTTCGTGGCGGTCGTCGCGGCCGCCGCCGCAGCGGTTTTCGGTGTGCTGGTGGGCCGGGCTTCCGTGGTGGGGAGCGCCGCTGAGACGTCCTCCCTGGCGCCGGCCGGGGCCCCGTCGTCCCGGCCCCCTGATCCCAGCACGGCAGCACCGGTGGCGCTGCCCGCACCTCCGCCCAGGCCCGCCCCCACTCCCACCCCCAGCCCTCCTGTCCGTCCCCAGCCCGCCGACCTGGACATACCGTCGATCGGCGTGGCCCACCTGCGCGTCGTGCCGTACGAGGGGACGACCGATGACGGTGCCGGTACACGGATCCAGGACCGCGGCGTGGCTGCCAGCCCGTACGGCGAGCGGGGTGGCGTGGGCCCCGGCGACGTAGGCAACTATCTGGTGACGGCGCACCGGCTCTCGGCAGGTGGACCGCTGCACGACCTGCCCGAGGTCAAGGTGGGTGACCGGGTGTTCGTGACGGCCGGCGGCAAGGTGTACGAGTACAAGATCGTCGAGACCAGGACGACCTCCTTCCGCTCGGCCCGGTCCCTGGCCGAACAGCGAGCCGCCGTCCCCGGGGCGCCGGACGAGAAGCCCACGCAGGCGATGATCACGCTTTCCACCTGCGCGACGCCGGAGGACAACGCTGCGGGCAACTTCTGGCGTGATGCTCAGGGCAACCCCGAGCACCGCATCGACAAGATCGGCGTCCTGGTCTCGGTACGGTCGGCGGCGGGTACGCCGTAACGGCCGTGGCCGCGCAAGGCCACCACGCCACGTGCGTGGACTCCGCTGTAAGGTGTGGCCCGATTCTGCTGCCGGACGGGAAAACGCTCACATGCGGTTGCGGCCCATCGACCTGGCGCGCGAGCACGGCCTCTCCACACAGGCGGTGCGCAACTACGAGGAGGCCGGCATCCTGCCGCCCGCCGAACGCTCGCCGCACGGCTACCGGCACTACGCCCCGCGCCACGCGGCAGCGCTGCGGACGTTCCTGGCGCTGCTGCCCGCGCACGGCCACGCGCGCGCGGTGGCGATCATGCGGGCCGTGAACGACGGCGAGGTCGAGGAGGCGCTACGGCTGATCGACGAGAGCCACGCGCAGCTGGCCGGCGACCGGGGCACCCTTCAGGACGTGGAGGGCGCACTCGCCGGCCTCACCCCGCCGCACGAACCGGAACCGGGCGTCACCTTCATCGGACCGCTGGCACGCCGGCTCGGCATCCGCCCGGCGACCCTGCGCACCTGGGAACGGGCCGGGCTGATCGTGCCCCGCCGCGACCCGCGCACCGGCTACCGCGTCTACACCCCCGACGACGTGCGCGACGCGCTGCTGGCCCACCAACTGCGCCGGGGCGGGCACGGCCTGGAACACATCGCACGGGTGCTTGACCAGGTCCGCACGGCCGGCGGGCCGGAACCGCTGCAGGCGACACTCCGTCAGTGGCACCAACGCCTCACGGCGCGGGGCCGCGCGCTGCTGACGGCCGCCGCCGCCCTCGACACCTACCTGGGCCCACGCATCACGTAGGTTTGGCCCATGATCGACATCTCACGGGCGGGGACGGAATTCCGGACGACGAGCGGCGCCGTGCGCGGCAGGCGATCGCCCGACGGCGTCATCGCCGTCCTCGGTATCCCGTACGCCGCGGCGCCCTTCGGCCCGCACCGATTCCGCCGTCCACAGCCGGTCGTCTGCTGGAGCACGCCGCGTGACTGTACGGGCTTCGGCCCCATCGCCCCGCAGTCGGCGGAACTGCCCGGCTCACCGGTGTGGCGCCCCGGAGACGAGGACATCCTCACCGTCAACGTCTGGGTCGAGCCGCGGCCGGACGCGGGCCCGCTGCCGGTGCTGTTCTGGATCCACGGTGGCGCCTACACCTTCGGCTCCTCCGCCCAACCCGACTTCGACGGCACGGCGCTCGCCAAGGCGGGTGTGGTCGTGGTCAGTTGCAACTTCCGGGTCGGTTTCGAGGGCTTCGGTCATGTCCCGGGCCTCCCGGACAACCGGGGGCTGCTCGACCAGGCGGCCGCCCTGCGCTGGGTCCAGGAGAACGTCGCCGCGTTCGGCGGCGACCCGGACCGGGTCACGGTCGCCGGGCACTCCTCCGGAGCGGGATCGGTCGCCTGCCTGATGGCCGTGGAAGAGGCGCGCGGGCTGTTCCGCAGGGCGATCGCGCACAGCGTGCCCAACGCCTTCTTCACCACCGAGGTCGCCGCTTCGACCACGTCGAGGATCGCGTCCGCGGCCGGGGTCGCCCCGACGGCCGAGGGACTGCTCTCCGCCTCGCCACAGGACCTGGTGACCGCCTCCGACAAGGTCGCCGAACAGTGCGGGGCCGACCCCGTGACGGCGATCCAGGCGTACGACCCGGTGGTCTTCCAGCCCGTCGTCGACGGCGACGTGCTGCCCACGGATCCGCTCACCGCACTGGCGTCCGGTGCCTCCCGCGACGTCGACCTCCTGGTATGCCACACCCTGGAGGAGTACTGGTTCCTGCACGAGGTCGGAGCAGTGCGCGAGGTCACCTCGGAGCAGGGCCTCGCCGAGTTCGCCGCGGCCCTCCGTGTCCCCGCCCCCGTGGTCGACGGCTACCGCGTGCTCATGCCCGGCACCCCGGTGCTCGACCGGTACCTCGCGCTGTTCGGCGACGCGACGTTCGGCGAGTACAGCAGCCGGCTCGCCGAACACCACGCGCAGGCCGGCGGCCTGGCGTACCTGTCCCGCTTCGCCCGTAGGCGCGTACGCCCGGGCGGCGAGGCCCGGCCCTGGCACACCGCGGACGTCCCGTTCGCCTTCGGCAACCTGGACGCGGACGGCGCCGCCTTCCTCATCGGCGGCACCCCCGACGAGCAGGACCACGCCCTCTCCCGCCGCATGCTCCGCGCATGGGCCGACTTCGCCGCCTCCGGCGACCCCGGCTGGGCACCGGTGACCGCCGGCGCCACGACGGTGAAGAGGTGGGCCGTCCCCGAGGACGACGTGGTCGACGACGCCACCTCCCGCGTACGCGCGCTGTGGCGGGAAGTGCCGTTCGATCTCCTCCGCAGCAAGGACATCGGTTGATCTCCCGGCGATCGCCTCGGCCGTGACCCGGGGAACCGGCCCCTCGGACCCCGGGCCACGGCCCGGGGGCAGACCCTTCGAACCCCGGCCCCGACCGCCAATCGGCGGGACGCGCGCGTCGAACGGGTGAGACGAGGGCGCCGTCGCCCTCGTGTGCGCACGGCCGTGCCCGATGATCGCTGGCGGTCGGTGGGTCGCACGTCCCCGGGACGTGCGAGTCCACAGCAACCCGGAGGGCCGCCATGCGCATCCTGCTCATCGCAAGCAGCTTCAACAGCCTCACCCAGCGAGTCCTGGTCGAGCTGCGGGACCGCGGGCACACCGTTCCCGTACAGGTCACGCCCGACGGGGCCGCCATCCGTGATGCCGTCTCCCGCCATGCGCCCGAGCTGATCGTCGCCCCGATGCTGAAGGCCGTCGTGCCCGAGGACGTGTGGACGGCGCACCGCTGCCTGATCGTGCACCCGGGGCCGGTGGGCGACCGCGGTCCGTCCTCCCTCGACTGGGCGATCCGCGACGGTGTCACCGAATGGGGCGTCACCGTCCTCCAGGCCGACGAGGAGATGGACGCCGGCGACGTCTGGGCGACCGCCGCCTTCCGCGTCCCCGAGGTCGGCAAGAGCGATCTGTACCGCAACGAGCTGTCCGATGCCGCCGTGTCCGCCGTGCTCCTCGCCGTCGAGCGGGTCGCCGCCGGATACACCCCGCGTCCCCAAGCCGGCGGCAGGATCCGGGCCCGTCCCGCTCTCCGCCAGGAGCAGCGCAGGATCTCATGGGAGGAGGACGGCACCGAGACCGTACTGCGCACCCTGCGAGCCGCCGACTCACAGCCCGGAGTTCGGGACGAGCTGCTCGGCGCCGAGTGGTTCCTGCACGGCGGCCACGCGGAGGACGGCCTGCGCGGCCGTCCTGGCGAGCTGCTCGCCACCCGGGCGGGCGCGGTCTGCCGCGCCACGGTGGACGGCGCGGTGTGGATCCCCGAGATCCGGGCCCGCACCGGCGCCGGCCGGCCGCGTGCCTGCAAACTCCCGGCCACCCTGGCCCTCGCCGGCCGGTTGCCCGACCTCCCCGAACTGCCGCCGCCCACCCGGCCGTCCGGCAGGGGGCGCAGGACCTGGTCCGACATCCAGTACCGCGAGCAGGGACCCGTCGGCGTCCTGTCCTTCGCGTTCCCCGGCGGGGCGATGAGCACCGACCACTGCCGCCGCCTGCTCCACGCCTACCGGGCGGCCTGCACGCGTCCCACCTCCGTGCTCGTGCTGGGGGGCCGGCGCGACTTCTTCTCCAACGGCATCCACCTGAACGTCATCGAGGCCGCGGCAGACCCCGCCGCCGAGTCCTGGGCCAACATCAACGCCATGAACGACCTGGTCGAGGCGGTCCTCACCACCACCGACCGGGTCGTCGTCAGCGCCGTCGGCGGCAACGCCGCTGCCGGCGGGGTGATGCTGGCCCTCGCCGCCGACGAGGTCTGGTGCCGGTCGGGCTCGGTGCTCAACCCCCACTACCGGGGGATGGGCTTGTACGGGTCGGAGTACTGGACCTACACGCTGCCCCGCAAGGTGGGTACGGCCATGGCCGCACGGCTCATCGAGGAGGGCCGGCCGGTGTCCGCGGCGGCCTCGCTCGGCATGGGGCTCGTCGACCGGGTCGTCGACTGCGGGCCGGGGGAGTACACCGCGGAGGTCACCCGACTGGCCGCCCGGCTGGCATCCGGACCAGGCGTCCAGTCGCGCATCGCGGCGAAGAAGGCGGAACACGAGCGCCGGGAACCCGTCACCGCCCACCGCGAGCAGGAGCTCTCCCACATGCGGCGGATCTTCGACGACCCCGCCGCGCCCTACCACGCGCTGCGCCGCGCCTTCACCCGCAAGGAGGCCGCGGGCGCGCCGTCCACGGACGCCCGAGGTGCGGGCGCCGCCGTAACGGCCGAGTGTTGACCAGGACGTGGGTCCCGAAAGGCGGCCCTTCGCCCCACCCCTCCTCAGGAGGCCACTCATGAGTGCAGCAACGCCGGTTCCGGTCGAGGAACAGGGCGCCGCCCCCGGCAGCGAAGAGAAGCCGATCCACATCCTCTGGATCAACGCGGGTCTGAGCTGCGACGGCGACTCGGTGGCCCTGACGGCTGCCATGCAGCCCAGCATCGAGGAGATCGCCCTCGCCGGGCTGCCCGGACTGCCCAGGATCGCGGTCCACTGGCCGCTGATCGACTTCGAGTGCGGTCCGGTGGGCGGCGCCGACACGTTCATCGAGTGGTTCTTCAAGGGCGAGCGCGGCGAGATCGACCCGTTCGTGCTGGTCGTCGAGGGATCGATCCCGAACGAGGCCATCAAGCAGGAGGGCTACTGGTGCGGCTTCGGCGACGATCCGGAGACCGGTCAGCCCATCACCACGAGCGAGTGGATCGACCGGCTCGCGCCCAAGGCGCTCGCCGTGGTCGCGATCGGCACCTGCGCCACGTACGGCGGCATCCACGCCATGGCGGGGAACCCGACCGGCGCGATGGGTGTGCCGGACTACCTCGGGTGGGACTGGAAGTCGCAGGCCGGCATCCCGATCGTGTGCGTGCCCGGCTGCCCCATCCAGCCGGACAACTTCGCCGAGACCCTGACCTACCTGCTCTACCAGGCTGCCGGATCCGCCCCGATGATCCCGCTGGACGACAAGCTCCGCCCGACCTGGCTGTTCGGGGCGACCGTACACGAGGGCTGCGACCGGGCCGGCTACTACGAGCAGGGCCAGTTCGCCTCGACGTACGACTCGCCCAAGTGCCTGGTCAAGCTGGGCTGTTGGGGACCGGTCGTCAAGTGCAACGTCCCCAAACGCGGCTGGATGAACGGAATCGGTGGCTGCCCGAACGTCGGCGGGATCTGCATCGCCTGCACGATGCCCGGCTTCCCGGACAAGTTCATGCCGTTCATGGACGAGCCCCCCGGCGGCAAGGTCTCCAGCACCGCCAGCGGCGTGTACGGCTCCGTCATCCGCCGCCTGCGGACCATCACGGCGAAGACCGTCGACAAGGAGCCGAAGTGGCGGCACACCGGTGAGCGCATCACCACCGGCTACCGGCCGCCCTGGTGACCGGTCACGTCATCGCGCCCCGCACCCCGCTGGACCTCCCATCCACTCCACTGTTCGCGAAGTCGAAGAGCTGACGAAGGGCATTGCAACGACCATGGCACCTCGCGCGAAGACGACGGGTGACGGCTCCGGACTGGTGGAGATGGCCTGGGATCCCATCACCCGGATCGTGGGCAGCCTCGGCATCCACACCAAGATCGATTTCAAGCAGAAGCGCGTCGCGGAGTGCTACAGCACGTCCTCCGTCTTCCGCGGCTACAGCGTCTTCATGCGGGGCAAGGACCCCCGCGACGCGCACTTCATCACCAGCCGCATCTGCGGCATCTGCGGCGACAACCACGCCACCTGCTCCGTGTACGCGCAGAACATGGCGTACGGAGTGAAGCCGCCGCACCTCGGTGAGTGGATCATCAACCTCGGCGAGTCCGCGGAGTACATGTTCGACCACAACATCTTCCAGGAGAACCTGGTCGGGGTCGACTACTGCGAGAAGATGGTCCGCGAGACCAACCCCGGGGTCCTGGAACTCGCCGAGCGCACCGAGGCCCCGCACGCCGCCGAGCACGGCTACCGCACGATCGCCGACATCATGCGCTCCCTCAACCCCCTCGAGGGTGAGTTCTACCGCGAGGCGCTGCAAGTCAGCCGCTACACCCGGGAGATGTTCTGCCTGATGGAGGGGCGCCACGTGCACCCCTCCACGCTCTACCCGGGCGGCGTCGGCACGGTCGCCTCCGTGCAGCTGTTCACCGACTACATGAGCCGCCTCATGCGGTACGTGGAGTTCATGAAGCGGGTCGTCCCGCTGCACGACGACCTCTTCGACTTCTTCTACGAGGCGCTGCCCGGCTACGAGGAGGTCGGCCGCCGCCGCGTGCTGCTCGGCTGCTGGGGCGCGCTCAACGACCCCGAACACTGCGACTTCACCTACGCCAACATGACCGACTGGGGACGGAAGATGTTCGTCACCCCGGGCGTCGTGGTCGACGGCAAGCTGGTGACCAACGACCTCACCGAGATCAACCTCGGCATCCGCATCCTGCTCGGCAGCTCCTACTACGAGGACTGGGAGGGGCAGGAGCAGTTCGTCACCCACGATCCCCTGGGCAACCCGGTCGACCCCCGTCACCCGTGGAACCAGCACACCATCCCGGCCCCGCAGAAGCGGAACTTCGACGACAAGTACAGCTGGGTCATGTCCCCGCGCTGGTTCGACGGCAAGGACCACCTGGCCCTGGACACCGGCGGCGGCCCCATCGCCCGCCTGTGGTCCACCGCCCTGTCCGGCCTCGTCGACATCGGCTACGTCAAGGCCACCGGACACAGCGTCGTCATCAACCTGCCCCGCACGATGACCAAGCCGGAGACCACCTTCGAGTGGAAGATCCCGCAGTGGAGCAACGCCCTCGAGCGCAACCGCGCCCGGACCTACTTCCAGGCCTACGCGGCGGCCGTCGCCCTGCACTGCGCCGAGAAGGGCCTGGAGGAGGTCCGCGCCGGACGCACCCAGACCTGGGAGAAGTTCGAGGTGCCCGACGAGTCCATCGGCGTCGGCTTCACCGAGGCCGTCCGGGGCGTCCTCTCCCACCACATGGTGATCAGGGACGGCAAGATCGCCAACTACCACCCCTATCCGCCCACCCCGTGGAACGCCTCCACCCGGGACACGTTCGGCACCCCCGGGCCGTACGAGGACGCCGTGCAGAACACGCCGATCTTCGAGGAGAACACGCCGGAGAACTTCAAGGGCATCGACATCATGCGCGCCGTGCGCAGCTTCGACCCCTGCCTGCCGTGCGGCGTCCACATGTACACGGGCAACGGCAGGACCGTGAAGTCGATGCACGTGCCCACCGGCCTGAGCGGGCTCGCCGGATGAGCGCGACCACCGCCGAGCAGGCGGGCCGGCGGATCGAGGAGGTCCTGGACCGGCTCGCGGAGAGCGGGGACGCCGACGCCTGCGCGGCGGCCGAGGACGTCGTACGCGTCCTCATGGAGTTCTACGGCAGCGGGCTCGCCCGCGTCGTCGACCTCCTGGCGCGCCCCGCCGCCCGCCCGCCCGCCGACCCGCTGGGCCCGCTGCTCGCCGACGAACTCGTCGCGAGCCTGCTGAATCTGCACGGACTGCACCCCGAGGACGTGCCGACCCGCATCGACCGCGCCCTCGCCGCCCTGCCGCAGTCCGTGGAGAACGCCGGCTTCGACGCGGCGACGGGGGTGTTGCGACTACGGGCCGCCGCCACGTCAGGCTGCGGCTGCCCCAGCACCCAGGAGGCCACCCGGCAGGCGGCCGTGGACGCCCTCGCGTGCTTCGCCCCCGAGGTGACCGACGTCGAGCTGGAGCCCGCCGGTCCGCGCGAGCCGGCGCTGCTCCAGATCGGCACCCGTCCGTCGCCCGCCGCTCCGAGCGGCCGCCCATCGGTCGCCGCCTCGTGAACGGGCCCCCGACCGGCATGACGCGCGCCCCGCGGCCCACCGGTCTGCGCCGGTTCACCACCCCGCGCCCGCCGCGCGAGGAACGCTGCGAACTGTGCGGGGCGCAGCTGGCCGACGAGCGTCACCGGCACCTGGTCGACGTCGACCAGCGCGCCCTGGTCTGCGCCTGCGGCCCCTGCTCGCAGCTGATGGACCGCTCCGGCGGATCCCAGGACTCCGGTCGGGGCCGCTTCCGTGCCGTCCCCGGCCGGTTCCTGAACGACCCGGGACACCGCATCGACGACCAGGCGTGGGAGTCGCTGCGGATCCCGGTCTCCGTCGCCTTCTTCTTCCGCAACTCCGCCCTCGGCCGGCCGGTGGCGCTCTACCCGAGCCCCGCCGGCGCCACCGAGAGCGAACTGGAGGAATCGGCCTGGTCGTCCGTCCTCGACGCCACCCGGCTCGCCGCCCACCTCGAACCCGACGTGGAAGCCCTGCTGCTGCGCCGCCACGAGGGCCGCACCGAGTGCTTCCTCGTACCGATCGACCTCTGTTACGAACTGGTCGGCCGCATGCGCCTGCACTGGCAGGGCTTCGACGGAGGCGCCGAGGCCCGGGCCGACCTCGACGCCCTCTTCGCCCACGTACGCGAACAGGCGCGCGAGCCGCAGGGGAGCCGGCCGTGACCGACTTCTCGTTCGCCTGCACCGACGTCCGCGCCGACCCCTACGCGGCCGGCCCGACCCTCGTCTTCCGGCTGCGCATCACCGCCTCGGGCGGCACCCGCGTCCACGCCCTGGCGCTGCGCTGCCAGATCCGCATCGAGCCCGCCCGGCGCGGTTACGACGACACGGAGGCCGACGCACTCGGCGACCTGTTCGGCGAGCGCTCCCGCTGGGGCAGCAGCCTCAACCCGGTCCAGTTCGCCCAGGTCTCCGTCATGGTGCCCGGATTCACCGGCGAGATCGAGACCGACCTCGTCGTGCCGTGCACCTACGACACCGACATCGCCGCCTCCCGCTACTTCCGGGCCCTCACCGACGGCGACGTCCCGCTGCTCCTGCTGTTCTCCGGCACCGCGTTCACCGGCGCCGGCGGCTTCCACGTCGAGCCCGTGCCCTGGGACAAGGAGGTCTCCTACCGGATGCCCGTGAAGACCTGGCGGGAGATGATCGACCAGCACTTCCCCGGCTGCGGATGGATCCGGCTCCCGGCCGAGACGATGGACGCCCTGCTCGCCTACCGGTCGCGCCGGGCGCTCCCGTCCTGGCAGGCCACCGTGCAGACCCTGCTCGAAGCGGCGGGGGAGAGGACGCGATGACCACCGTAGCCTTCGCCCCCGGCACCGAGGCCCGGTTCGCCGTCGCCCGGCACGTCGCCGACGCCGTCCTCTTCGAGGGGTACGTGCTCTACCCGTACCGTGCGTCCGCCGCGAAGAACCGGCTGCGCTGGCAGTTCGGGGTCCTCGTGCCACCGGTCTGGAGCGGCGTAGCCGACGAGCCCGACGTCCAGCGCACCGAATGCCTGATGGAGCCCAGGACCGGTGCCGAACTCGCCGTGGAGGTACGGTTCCTGCGTGCCCAGCGGCGGACGGTCGAGGAGCTCCGCGCGGACGGTTCGTTCGCTCCGGTCGCCGAACTCCGCCTGGACGACCGGGTTCTGGTCGCGTGGGACGAGGGCGTCGAGGAGCGCGTCGCCCTCGTCGTCCCCGTCGCCGAGCTGGCGGGCGACGGCACCGTCCTGCCCTTCACCCGCCCCGCCGCCGAGGAGATCGAAGAGGTCACCGACGCCGACGGACGCATCCTCGGCAGGCTCGTACGGCGACGCGAGGAGATCAGCGGCACCCTGCGGATCTCGGCGGCCGAACTCGACGGCCCGTACCGCGTCCAGCGCCTCGCGGTCACGGTGGCGAACACCAGCGCCTGGACCGTGCGGCCCGGCGCCGACCGCCACGCGGCGCTGCCGTACTCCCTGGTCGCCACGCACACGCTGCTCCGCCTCGACGCAGGATCGTTCCTGTCGATGACGGACCCGCCGCAATGGGCGAAGGGCGCCGTCGCCGGCTGCCGCAATCTGCACACCTGGCCCGTCCTGGCCGGCGAACCCGGCCGCGACGATCTCGTCCTCTCCTCGCCGATCATCCTGGAAGACCACCCGGCCATCGCACCCGAGAGCCCCGGCGCCCTCTACGACGCCACCGAGATCGACGAGATCCTCGCGCTGCGCACCGCGGCCCTGACCGACGAGGAGAAACGCGAGGCCAGAGGGACCGACGCCCGCGCGGCCGCCGTGATCGAACTGGCCGACACCATGCCGCCCGAGGTCCTCGAGCGCCTGCACGGAGCCGTACGCAGCCTCCGGAGCGTCACCGGGGCGCGGGAACCGAACGCGGACTTCCTCGAACCGGACACACCCTGGTGGGACCCGGGCGGCGACACCGGCGTCGATCCGGGCCGCGATCACGTCCTCGTCGACGGACACGCCGTCCGCGCGGGCAGCAGGGTCCTGCTGCGCCCACGGCTGCGCCGCACCGACGCCCAGGACCTGTTCCTGGACGGCCGCGCAGCCCTGGTCGAGGCGGTCCTGCACGACGTCGACGGCGGTGTCCACATCGCCGTGACCGTGGAGGACGATCCCGGCGCCGACATCCGCCGCGAACAGGGCCGGTTCCTCTACTTCCAGCCGGACGAGGTCGAAGCCCTGGAGGACCGGTGAACGGCCCCGGGCCCGGCACGGCCCGTACGCTCGTGGCCGGCGTCGGCAACATCTTCCTCGGCGACGACGGCTTCGGTGTCGAGACCGTACGGCGGCTCCCGCGCGAGGTACTTCCCCCTCACGTCGAGGTGGCCGACGTCGGAGTGCGCGGCGTCCACCTCGCCTACCAGGTCCTCGACGGCTGGGACACGCTCGTCCTCGTCGACGTCACCGCCCGTGGCGGCCGACCGGGGACGCTGTACCTGATCGACGCCGCCACGCCCGGCGAGCGGACCTCCGGCGGGGGACCCGCACCGCTCGACGGCCACCGGATGACACCCGACGCCGTCCTCGCCCTGCTCGACACGCTGTGCGCGGGAACGGGTGCGACGCCGCCCCGGCGGATCCTCGTCGTCGGCTGCGAGCCGGCCTGCCTCGACGAGGGCATCGGGCTCAGCCCGGAGGTCGCCGCAGCGGTGCCCGAGGCGGTGCGCATGGTGACCGAACTGGTCGGCCAGGAAGCCGTCGTATGAAGACCGAAAGGGAGAGCACCATGCACAGGAACGTCCTCGGCACCGCTGCCGTCGTCTGCACCGCGCTGGCCGTCGTGGCCGTCGTCGCCGGAGTTCTCCCCGACCTCCGGCGCTATCTGCGCATCAGCAGGATGTGACGACTGCACCGAACGGACGACACCGCCGGACGATCCCGGCGCGCCGGGCGGCTCCCCGTCGCCCGCCCGTCCTCTAATGGCGCCCGAGACACACCCCGCGCCCAGGACGGAGACCGATGCACGAGATGTCCGTCGCGGTGGCCGTCGTCGACCAGGTCGAATCGGCGGCGAGGTCCCGCGGCGCCGTCGGCGTGAGCAGCATCCGACTGGACGTGGGCGAGCTGGCGGGCGTCGTCGCCGACGCGCTCGCCTTCTGCTTCGAACTCGCCTGCGCCGGAACCGTCGTCGAGGGCGCCGAGCTGATCACCCGTACGGTCCCGGCCACGGCGCGCTGCGAGCGGTGCGCCGAGGACTGGGCCGTCGGCATGCCGCCGCGGCTGCTCTGTCCCGGTTGCGGCACCGCTGCCGACGAGCTCGTCTCGGGCCGGGAACTGCGGATCCGGGAGGTCCGTTGGGCCGATCCCGAGACGGGACCCGAGCGGCGCAGTGGGACGGACACCCGGACGGACACCGTGGCGGGACGCGAGCGGCGCCGCCAGACGATCACCGAGGAGAGCTGAGCATGTGCCGAGCCGTTGATCTCCAGCGCGCCGTCCTCGCCAGGAACGAGGCCGCGGCACAGATCCTGCGCACCGAACTGACCGCCCGCGGCACCACCGTGGTCAATCTCCTCTCCAGCCCCGGAAGCGGCAAGACCGCCCTCCTGGAGCGCGAGTTGCGGCTCGCCGGCGGGCGGGGGGTCAGCGCCGCCGCGCTCACCGCCGACCTGGCCACCGAGAACGACGCCCGGCGCCTCGCCCGCTCGGGCGTACCCGTCAAGCAGGTGCTCACCGACGGCCTGTGCCATCTGGAGGCCGACATGGTCGCCCGGCACCTGCACGACTGGCTGCCCGAATCCACCCGGCTGCTGTTCGTCGAGAACGTCGGCAACCTCGTCTGCCCCGCCGGATACGACCTGGGTGAGTCACTCCGGGTCGTGCTCGCCTCGGTCACGGAAGGGGAGGACAAGCCCCTCAAGTACCCCACCGCGTTCGGCCTCGCCCAGCTCGTGATCGTCACCAAGGCCGACATGGCCGGGCCCGCGGAGTTCGACGAGACGGCCTTCCGGAGCAATGTGCAGCAGGTCAACCCTGGTGTCGAGGTCGTCCTCACTTCGGTGCGCGACGGACGGGGCGGAGGCATCCTGCTCGACCGGGCCCTGGCCGCGGCCGACGGCGACCGCGTGCACTCCCCGGTGATGGCCCGGGCCGGCGCGTGACCACGGCGCGGCAGGGGCCCGCACCCGCCGCGGCGCCGCGGCGCAGCCGGGTGGTCGTACGCGGAGTCGTGCAAGGCGTGGGTTTCCGGCCGTACCTCTACGCCCTCGCCACCGGCCTTCGCCTGTCCGGCCATGTCACCAACACGGCCGACGGCGTCGTCGCGGAGGTCGAGGGCGACCCCGCGGACGTGGCGGCCTTCTGTGCCCGCATCGCCCCCGATGCGCCGCCGCTGGCCCGGGTGGAGTCCGTCGAGACGGCGGAGGTGGCCGCGATCGGCGCCGGCGGATTCACCATCGTGCCCTCCCGCCAGGGCGGTGACGTCCGCACCCTCGTCCCGCCGGACACGGCCACCTGCGAGGACTGCCTCGCGGAGCTCGCGGGCCCGGCCGACCGGCGGCACCTGCACCCGTTCGTCACGTGCACGCACTGCGGCCCGCGGTTCACGATCGTCACCGGACTGCCCTACGACCGGGCGCACACCACGATGGCCGGCTTCCCGATGTGCCCGGACTGCGCCCGGGAGTACGCCGACCCGGCGGACCGGCGCTTCCACGCACAGCCCGTCGCCTGCCCACGCTGCGGGCCGACGCTGCGCCTGGTCACGGCAGCGGACGGGTCCTGTGCCCCGCCCGAGCCCGGCACCGAGCCCCGTACCGGCGCCGCCTCCGGCGCTTCCCGGGGCCCCGCCCCCGACCCGATCACCACCGCCCGCCGTATGCTCGCGGCCGGCGCGATCCTCGCGGTCAAGGGCCTGGGCGGCTACCACCTGGCCTGCGACGCGACGAACGCCGACGCGGTGGCCGAACTGCGCCGCCGCAAGGCGCGCGGTGACAAGCCGTTCGCGATGATGGCGGCCGACCTCGCCGACATCGAGCCCCTGGTCCACCTCTGCCCGCTCGAACTCGAGCTCCTCACGGGCAGGGTCCGCCCCGTCGTACTGCTCCGGCGCCGCGACGACGCCCGGCCGCGCTGCGGGGCCGCCCCGGCACGCGCGGTGGCACCCGGCAGCCCGGACCTCGGCCTCATGCTCCCCTACACCCCGGTGCACCACCTGCTCCTCGGCCTCGGCGCACCGGACCGGGAAGGGCCCAGGCTGCTGGTCATGACCAGCGGCAACCTCTCGGGCGAACCCATCGTCACCGACGACGCCGAGGCCATGACCAGACTCGCCGGTCTGGCGGACGCCTGGCTGCTGCACGACCGCCCCATCCACGTGCCCTGCGACGACTCCGTGGTCCGCGTCTGCGACGGCGAGCAGCTGACGCTGCGCCGCTCCCGTGGGTACGCCCCGCTGCCGGTCACGCTGCCCGTCGAGGTCGCCCCCGCGCTCGCCGTGGGAGGGGACCTGAAGAACACCTTCTGCCTCGGCGAGGGACGCCAGGCATGGCTGTCCGCCCACGTCGGCGACATGGACGACCTCGCCACGCAGCACGCCTTCGCCTCCGCCGAGCGGCAGTTGGAGTCCGTCACGGGCGTACGCCCAGGACTGCTCGCCGCGGACCGCCACCCCGCCTACCGCTCCACCCGCTGGGCCCGGCAGCATGCTGCCGGGCGGCCCGTCGTCCCGGTGCAGCACCACCATGCGCACGTCGCCGCCGCGATGGCCGAGAACGGCCTCGACGGCACGCGGCCCGTCATCGGCGTGGCCTTCGACGGCACCGGCTACGGTCTCGACGGCGCCGTGTGGGGCGGCGAGTTCCTCGTCGCGGACTACGCCGGGTTCACCCGGTTCGCGCACCTGGCCTACGTACCCCTGCCGGGCGGCGACGCGGCCGTACGGCGGCCCTACCGCATGGCCCTGGCCCACCTGCGGGCCGCGGGCCTCGCCGCCGACCCGGGGCTGCCGTGCACACGATCTTGTCCACCCGGGGAACTCCCCGTACTCCAGCAGCAGTTGACGGCCGGCCTGAACTGTCTGCCCACGTCGAGCATGGGACGCCTCTTCGACGCGGTCTCCTCCCTCGCGGGGATCTGCCACCACGCCGGATACGAGGCACAGGCGGCGATCGAGCTGGAGGCCGCGGCACTGCGCGCACCGGATGTGAAGGAGGACGACCGCTACGCGTTCCGGTCGTACCCGCGGCAGCCCGGTGGGCCGCTCGCCGCCGACCCCGCGCCCCTGCTGAAGGCGGCGGTCGACGACGTGCTCGACGGCACGCCCGCGGCCGTCGTCGCAGCTCGCTTCCAGCACGCCGTGGCGCGCCTCGTCCGTACGGTCTGCGCCGCCGCCCGGAGTGAGACCGGTGTGGAGACCGTCGCGCTGACCGGGGGAGTGTTCGCGAACACGCTGCTCTCCTCGGCCTGCGCACAGGGACTGCGTGCGGACGGATTCACCGTGCTGCGCCATCGCCGGATCCCGCCGAACGACGGCGGCCTGGCCCTCGGCCAGCTCGTCGTGGCGGCACGTGTCACGGACCGGGCGGCTGCCGGCACACCACGACGAGAGCGACAGTGAGGAGGCACCCATGTGCCTGGCGGTACCCGGAAGAGTGCTGGACGTAGCGGACCGGGACGGCACCCGGATGGCCACGGTCGACTTCGGAGGCGTGGTCAAGGAGGTGTGCCTGGAGTACCTGCCGGACCTGAAGCCCGGTGAGTACGCGATCGTCCACGTCGGGTTCGCCCTGCAGCGGCTGGACGAGGAGTCGGCCAGGAGGACGCTGGAGCTGTTCGAGACCCTCGGCATGCTCCAGGAGGAGTTCGGCGACCCGTGGGAGTCGGCCGCCGAAGCCACGGGAGACGAGCGGCCGGCGCACGAGGGCGTCGCCGGGGAGGTGCGGCGGTGAAGTACATCGACGAGTTCCAGGACCCCGAGCTGGCCAGGCGGCTGCTCGACGAGATCCGGCCCACGGTGACCCGGCCCTGGGCGCTGATGGAGGTGTGCGGCGGTCAGACCCACACCATCATCCGGCACGGCATCGACCAACTCCTGCCGCCTGAGGTGGAGTTGATCCACGGGCCGGGCTGCCCGGTGTGTGTGACGCCGCTGGAGGTGATCGACAAGGCACTGGAGATCGCCTCCCGGCCCGGCGTGATCTTCTGCTCCTTCGGGGACATGCTGCGGGTGCCGGGCACCGGCCGGGACCTCTTCCAGGTCCGCGGACAGGGCGGTGACGTCCGGGTCGTCTACTCCCCGCTCGACGCGCTGCGGATCGCCGAACAGAACCCGGACCGCGAGGTCGTGTTCTTCGGCATCGGCTTCGAAACCACCGCTCCACCCAATGCGATGACGGTCCATCAGGCACGCAAGCTGGGCATCCGCAACTTCAGCCTGCTGGTCTCCCACGTCAGGGTTCCCCCGGCGATCGAGGCGATCATGCGCTCCCCGGACTGCCGCGTCCAGGGCTTCCTGGCGGCGGGCCACGTGTGCAGCGTGATGGGCACGGCGGAGTACCCCGAACTCGCCGAGCGCCACCGCGTGCCGATCGTGGTCACCGGCTTCGAGCCGCTGGACATCCTGGAAGGCGTACGGCGGACCGTCCTCCAGCTGGAGCGCGGCGAACACACCGTGGACAACGCCTATCCGCGTGCGGTGCTGCCCGAGGGCAACCCGGCCGCCCGGGCGATGCTCGACGACGTCTTCGAGGTCACCGACCGTGCCTGGCGCGGCATCGGCGTCATCCCGGACAGCGGCTGGCGGCTGTCGGAGCGGTACCGCGACCACGACGCCGAATACCGTTTCTCCGTCGAGGGGATCGACACGCGTGAGCCGGCCGAGTGCCGCAGCGGCGAGGTCCTGCAGGGGCTTCTGAAGCCCCACGAGTGCGAGGCCTTCGGTACGACGTGCACGCCCCGCTCCCCGTTGGGCGCCACGATGGTCTCCAGCGAGGGGGCGTGCGCCGCGTACTACCTCTACCGGCGGCTCGACCTGGGGGCACCGGCGCAGAAGTCCACGACCCTGGAGGGCAGTTCCGTTGTCTGAGCTGATGCGCGAGACCGCTCGGGACGAGGCGCCCGACATGCTCGCCTGGACGTGCCCGGCACCGCTGCGCGACCAGCCGCGTGTGGTGATGGGCCACGGCGGGGGAGGCGCCCTGTCCGCCGAACTGGTCGAGCAGATCTTCGCGCCCGCCTTCGGCGGACCCGCGCTCTCGGTCACCACCGACGCCGCGACCGTCGAACTCGGCGGCGCCCGGCTGGCGTTCTCCACCGACTCCTTCGTCGTGCGCCCGCTGTTCTTCCCCGGTGGCAGCATCGGTGACCTGGCCGTGAACGGCACCGTGAACGACCTCGCCATGAGCGGGGCCCGCGCGGCGTTCCTGTCCTGTGGCTTCATCCTGGAGGAAGGGGTGGAGACCGAGGTCGTGGCCCGCGTGGCCCAGGCTCTCGGGTCGGCGGCGCGCGCGGCGGGCGTGCAGGTGGTCACGGGGGACACCAAGGTGGTGGAGGCCGGCCACGGCGACGGTGTCTACATCAACACCTCCGGCATCGGTCTGATCCCGCCGGGTGTCGACCTCCGGCCCGAGCGGGTCGTACCCGGCGACGTGGTGATCGTCAGCGGCCCCATCGGCGTCCACGGCGTGGCGATCATGAGCGTGCGCGAGGGTCTGGAGTTCGGGGTCGAGATCGAGAGCGACTGCGCGCCGCTCGGCGGCCTGGTCGAGGCGATGCTCGCGGTGACGCCGGACCTGCACGTGCTGCGCGATCCCACCCGGGGAGGCCTCGCCGCCTCGCTCAACGAGATCGCGACCGCCTCGGGCACCGGCGTCGTCGTCCAGGAGCGGGCCGTCCCCGTCCCCACCCCCGTGGCCGGCGCCTGCGCGATGCTGGGCCTCGACCCCATGTACGTGGCGAACGAGGGCAAGCTCGTGGCCTTCGTCCCACGTGAGCATGCCGACGCCGTGCTCGCCGCCCTGCGCGCGCACCCGCTGGGCGCGGGGGCGGCCGTGATCGGGGAGGCCGTCGAGCAGCATCCGGGCATGGTGGTCGCCCGCACCGGGCTCGGTGGCACGCGGGTGGTGGACATGCCTCTCGGTGAGCAGCTGCCCCGGATCTGCTGAGCCTCAGCCCCTGGTGTCTCCGCGGCCGCGGGCGGTGTCGAGGGTCCATGTGTGGGTGCAGTTCGGGCACTGCAGATGGACCCGGTGCCCCTTGCTGGAGATCAGGTAGCGCCAGTGCTCCGCACAGTTACGGCGCTGCGCGCAGGGTGCGCAGTCGCGGGCGTCGTCGCACCCCGGGCAGGCGACCCAGGCGCGGCGGGCCCGGTCGGCGTGGGGATCAATGGGAAGCCGCATGACCCGGCTCCTGCCCCGGCAGCACACCAGCCGCCACCAGCATGGCGTGGATCCGCAGCTGCTCCTCGTCCAGGCCCGAGTAGAGCAGCGCGTGCGCGGCCTCCTCCGCCTGGAGCACGGCCACCGGGTCCCAGTCGGGCCCCAGCGCCGCCACGACCTCGGCCCGACGGCGGGCCTCCTCGGCGGTGAGGTCGATGGTGAAGGTGACGTGATCGGGGTTGCCCTGGTTCATGGAGGTGCTTTCGATGGTGCTTTCGGCGGAAATCGAACGGCTTCTGCCACGTCTATCAGAGCGGGCGTCGGGTGTGGAAGGGGCGCCGTCCACTGTGGTGCACCTCACGTTCGAACGCCCAGTCCGTGCTTGTCGACCACACAGGAGGAGATCCATGGGGCAGCTGCTGAGAGTCCAGAACTTCAACGTCTCGCGTGACGGATTCGGTGCCGGCGAAGGCCAGAGCCTCGAAAGGCCCTTCGGGGACGCCGATCCCGAAGCCATGTTCGCCTGGGCCGGCGCCACGGCGAGCTGGCCCAACCGGGCCGACCCCGGGGGCAGCCGCGGGCTCGACGACTACCTCACGCGGGACTTCAGGAACAACATCGGCGCAGAGATCATGGGCCGCAACAAGTTCGGCCCCCAGCGCGGGCCCTGGCAGGACCACGAGTGGCGCGGCTGGTGGGGCGACGAGCCCCCGTTCCACACCCCGGTGTTCGTGGTGACCCACCACCCGCGTCCTTCGTTCACGCTCTCCGACACCACGTTCCACTTCGTCGGCGGCGACCCGGCCACGGTCCTCGAACGGGCGAAGGCGGCGGCGCAGGGCAAGGACGTACGGCTCGGCGGAGGGGCCGCCACCATCCGGGAGTTCCTCGACGCCGACCTCGTCGACACCCTGCACGTGGCGGTCTCGCCGGAGATCGAGATCGGATCGGGGTCACGCCTCTGGGAGTCACCCGACGAGCTGCTCGACCGGTTCCACCTCGACATCGTGCCCAGCCCCGGCGGTGGCGTGACGCACTACCTGTTCTGGCGGAGATGACGCCGGGCCTCCGGACGGCGGACCTCAGCCCCGCGAGCCCGTGACCTCGCCGACGTGACGCAGGCTCGGGTCGAGCAGGATCCCGTGCAGCTCCTGGAAGACCTGCCGGGCCGCCACCGCGTTCCAGTCCGCCGGAAGCAGTTCGGTGGGCAGGCCCGGGTCCAGGTACGGCAGGCGCCGCCACCGGGTGAGCAGCGGCACGTAGTGGCGGAACGCCTCGGCGGGCCCGGGTTCCGCCTCGGCCCGCGCCAGGCGGGCGGCCACCGGGGCGTAGGTGTCGGTGAACTCCGCGTACTGCTCCTGGATCGCCGGGAAGTCCCACCACGCGCTCACCGTGCCCGGCAGGTCGCTGAAGGCCGCGTATTCGGCGCGGAACAGGTGGACGTACTCGCTGAGGCCGAGCCGCACGAGCATGCTCCGCGCGTCGTCGAGGAGCCGGCCCGGGGCCAGCCACACGCCCGGGGCGATGTTGCCGAAGCCGAGCCAGGTCAGCCGGGTGCGCAGCTGGTAGCGGTGGGAGCGTTCCGACTCCGGAACGGAGAACACCGCCATGGCCCAGCCGTCCGCCAGGTCGGCGGGTTCCAGGCTGGCGAAGATCCGCCGGTCGCCCTCGTCGAAGACGGGAAGCATGGCCGGGCTCAGCCGGTAGCCGCTGGCGCCCCGGCGCTCCGGTTCGAGGACTCCGCGCTTCTTCAGCCGGGAGATCGCCGAGCGCACCGCCGGGCCGTCGACGTCGAGTTCCCCCATCAGCGTGATCAGGTCGGCGATGGAGATCCAGCCGCCGAGGCGACGCAGGAACGCCCCGTAGACCGTGTTGATCAACGAGCTGGGCCTGAGGGGGCTGTCCGACATGATCGCCTTCCGTTGTACGCGGTCGCGATCATATCGGGGCCCCCTCCAGGACCGGTCCGGTCAGGCGTAGGCCCCGGACAGCAGGTGTCCGGCCCCGGGTGCCACGGCCGGGAGGCCAAGGGCGCGCAGCATCTGGTGGGCGGTGCACACGGCCGCCGACACGACCGGCTTGCCCAGGACCTGTTCGGCCTCCTCGATGACACCGAGCGACGGCATCTGCACGCAGGCGGAGAGGACGACCGCGTCGGCGTCGGCGTAGTCCAGCGCGCGGGCGAGTTCCGGCAGCCTGGCCGGGTCGTGGGCGGCCACCTCCAGGTTGTCCGGGATCTCCAGGGCCCGGTGGTCGAGGACGTCGATGCCCTCCCGGGTGAGGTAGTTCACGACGGTCCGCGTGAGGGGCCGCATGTAGGGGGCGAGCAGGGCGATCTTCTTGGCGCCGATCGTGTTCAGCCCGTGGACCAGGGCTCCCGCGCTGGTGACGACGGGCGCCGGGGCGCCGTTCTCGACCGTGCGCTGGTGCAGCCGCTCCTCGGAGAGCCGGTGGTAGCCGGGGCCCATGCTCATGATGGCGACGAGGCAGGCGTAGCCGAGTACGTCCACCCGAGCGTCGGAGAGCTCCACGGCGCAGCGGTCGGAGTCGGCGTCCATGGCCTTGAGCTGCTCGGGGGTCACATGGGTCATGCGCATCCGGCTGGAATGGAAGGTGAACCGCTCGTCCGGCGCGATGGCCGCGCGGGCGCGCAGGATCGCCGGAATCTCGGTTTCCATGGTGACGTTCGAGCTCGGCACGATCTGGCCGATGCGGTACGTGCGAGGGGTGCGGGGCGGCACGGGCACTCCTTGTTCTCGGTACGGGGATCAGCGGGCGTCGACGACGGGGTTGGTCAGCGTGCCGATCAGCTCGACCGTGGCCTCCACCGTGTCGCCGGGCACGAGGAACTCGGGCGGGACCATGCCGGCCCCCACGCCGGAGGGTGAGCCCGTCGCGATGACGTCGCCGGGCTCCAGGGTCACGCCGGAGCTGATGTCGGCGATCAGGCGGGCGATCGGGAAGAGCATGTGCCGGGTGTTCGACTTCTGCTTGGTGACACCGTTGACGCGCAGCGAGAGGTCCAGGGCCATGGGGTCGGGGATCGCGTCGGCAGTGACGACCACCGGGCCGAACGGCGCGTACGAGTCCTGCCCCTTGGAGAAGAACCACTGGCCGGAGCGGCGCTGGTCGCGGGCGCTGATGTCGTTGACGATGCTGAAGCCGAAGACGTGGTCGTAGGCGTCCTCCTCGCTGACCCGGTACGCGGTGCGGCCGATGACGACGGCGAGTTCGCACTCCCAGTCCAGCTGGGCGGTGAGGTCGGCGTTGTGCAGGATGGGCGCCCCCGGGCCGGTCACGGCGGTGGCGGGCTTGCTGAACAGCACCGGTCGGGAAGGGAGTTCCCTGTCGGTATCGAGACTGCGGCTGGACTCCTCGACGTGCTCGACGTAGTTGAGCCCCACCCCGATGATCTTTCCGGGACGGAAGGGGGCAACGAGGCGCACGTCCTCGGTCCGGTGGACGGCATGGGCGGGCCGGTCCCCGTCCAGCAGCCCGCGGGCGGCGTCCAGGGCGCTCGGACCGGCCTGGACGAGGCCGAGCAGGTCGTGCGGGAGCGGCACGCCGGCGTGGTCGGCGAGGGCTGCGAGGTCGAGGACGTGGCCGTCGGTCTCGACGCCCGGCCGCGGTGCGGCGCCGGCGGGCTCGGCGGCGGGGGTGAAGGTCAGCAGACGCATGGGAGGGCTCCTTCTGGGTCAGGCGGCGGGTTCGGTGGTGACGGGCTGGTGGCCGCCGTTGTCGGGGTACGCCTCTTCCCGGTGGAAGCCGAGCGAGCGCATGACGGGGAAGTCGTCGAAGGAGAAGAGGCAGGCGTCCTCGGACGGGTCGAGGTTGCGGTGCTCGTGCCACGCCCAGGACGGGACGCAGAAGATGTCCCCTTCCCGCCACTCGAACCGCCGTCCGGCGATCACCGAGGCGCCGCGGCCCTTGGCGACGGTGTAGATCACCGAACCGGTGTGCCGGTGGGCCGCGGTGGCCTGCCCGGGGCGCAGCAGCTGCATGCGGGCGCCCATGGTCGGCATCACCGAGCCGCCGGTCACCGGGTTGGTGTACTCGGCGATGACGCCGTCGTACGGGGAGCCCTCGGTCGCCTTGGCGAGGCCGCGCAGGGCCTCGTACGTCGGCTCCCACGGGTAGGCGAGCAGCGGGGAGTAGGGCCGGGTCCACTTCTCCGTCCCGTACGGGAGCAGGGTGCCGGAGTAGGTGAGGACGGTGGAGTTCACCACCTTCCCCGGGGTCTGGTGCAGCTCGGGGTGCACCTCGTAGAACCCGGCGTCCAGGGCGTTGACCAGCGGGATGTCCAGGCCGTCCTGCCAGATCACCGGGGCGTCGGTCCCGTCGTTGCCGTGCTCGTGCCAGGTGCCGTTCGGGGTGATGGCGAAGTCGCGCGGACCGACCTCGAGCCGCTGCCCGTCGACGATCGTCCAGGCACCCTTGCCCTCGTGGACGAAGCGCAGGGCGGCGGCCTGGTGCCGGTGAGCCGTCATGGCCTCGCCAGGGCCCATGATCTGCAGGCCGGTGTAGAGCAGTCCGGCGGCGGCGCTGACGTCCCTGCGGCCGGGGTTGACGAGCATGACGACGCGGCGCCCGGCGTCGTCCGCGTCGACCAGACCGAGGGCCTTGTGGACGAGCGGGCGTAGCTCTTCGTAACGCCACAGCACGGGAACGGACCTGGGCTGCGGGTACCAGGGCTCGATGTCGTTGGCGACGGTCCACAGGGCGCCGGCGTCGAGGGCTTCGAGTTCGCCGTAGTACGCGGTGAGTTCGGGGGTGTCGGAGACCCGGGCGCGGCCGAGCGCGGTGTCGTCCTGCTCGATGGTCATACGTCCTCCTCGGTAACGGTGGTGGTGACGGTCTGGTACGGGACCGCCGGCGGCGCGGTGAAAGTCACCGGCGGGCGCGGGGTGTTGTCGACTTCGAGGCGGAAGATGTCGAAGCGGTTGTAGTGGCCGGTGATGTCGTGCATCTGTTTGGGCTGGATGCAGCGGCCGAGGTCGATCTCGCCGTAGACGATGCCCTCGTCGTCGACGAGCGGCTCGGTGACGGGACGGCCGTCCGGGCCGAAGACGCCGGACAGGGCGCTGCGCTGCCGCTGGAACAGGGTGCGCAGTTCGCCGTCGTCCCCGGCGAGGGCATCGACGATCTCCGGGGAGACGGTGGAGCAGGCGACGACGGAGAAGACCTTGCCCTCGAAGCTGTGTGCGGCGGTCCGGACGGCGATCGCGTCGGCCATGTCGTAGTCGGCCGGGGCGACGGGCAGCGCGATGTAGCAGGCGGCGTGCACGAGTTCGCCCTGCGCGAGGAGCGCGAACCGGGCCAGGGTGTTGGTGTTCTCGCCGCAGGCGAGGGCGCCGAGCGGTCCGACGGGGGTCCGGTGGACGTGCAGCGAGCTGCCGTCGCCGCCGGTCCAGGTGAGCTTCTCGGCCCAGGTGGGCACCAACTTGCGGTGCACGCCGAGTAGTTCGCCGTCCGGGCCGATGGTGAGCAGGGTGTTGTAGAGGACGCCGAGGCTGTGGGCGGCGCGCTCGTTGACGCCGATCACGAGCACCACGCCGTACTGCCGGGCCGCCGCGCGCAGGGCTTCGACGTGCGGGCCCGGGATGTCGACGGAGGCGCGCTGCAGGCGTTCGAACCACGGCGAGCCCTGGACGGGGTTCATCGTCCAGTTCCAGTACGGGTATCCCGGGACGAACACCTCGGGGAACACGACCAGTCGGGCGCCGTTCCCGGCCGCCTCGGCGATCAGGGCGACGGCCTTGTCGACGGTGGCGGCGGGGTCGAGGTAGACGGGCGCGGCCTGAACGGCGGCCGCGGTGAACCGGGGCAGGCTGTCGAGGGGTTGTTGTCGCACGGGGTTTCCCCCTTTCATCGGGCACGGGCGGTGGTGGCCACTCGCGGCAACCACCGCTGGTGCACGGGCGCGGCGGGCTGCCGCAGGAGCTCGAGGCGCGGCGGCACCCGGTCGGTGCGGGCCGCAGGCGGGCGGCCACTGCCCGCCCGCCAGGACGGTGCCCACGGCGCGGCGGGGCCGTGGTAGCCCTGTGCGGCGGCCGCGTGCAGCGTCCACAGCGGGTCGTGCAGCTGGGCGCGGCCGACGCCGCACAGGTCGGCGCGGCCGGCCAGGATGATCGAGTTCACGTCGTCGTAGGTGGAGATGGCGCCGACGGCGATGGTCGGGACCCCGGTGGCGTTCCGGATCAGGTCGGCGTACGGGGTCTGGTAGCTGCGGCCGAAGCGGGGCCGCTCGTACGGCACGACCTCGCCGGTGGAGACGTCGATCGCGTCGGCTCCCGCATCGGCGAGGGCGCGGGCGACGCCCACGGCGTCGGCCTCGCTCAGCCCGCCGTCCGCCCAGTCGGCGGCGGAGATCCGGACGAGCAGCGCCTTGCCGGCGGGCCAGGCCTCCCGTACGGCGCGCAGCACTTCCAGCGGGAAGCGCAGCCGTCCTTCCAGGCTGCCGCCGTACTCGTCGCCGCGCAGATTGGTCAGCGGCGAGAGGAACCCGGAGAGCAGATGCCCGTGCCCGTACTGGAGTTCCAGGGCGTCGAAGCCCGCCCGGTCGGCGCGCCGGGCGGCGCGGACGAAGTCCCGCACGACGAGGTCCATGTCGTGCCGGGTGGCCTCGCGCGGCACCGGGCCGTGCTCGTCCCAGGGCAGTGGAGAGGCGGCGATCGGCGGTCCGGCGGCCGCACGGCGGCCCGCGTGGGTGAGCTGGACGCCGAGGCAGGTGTCGCTCTGGCCGTGGACGAGGCCGGTGACGCGCCGCCAGGCGGCCTCCTGCTCGTCGTTCCACAGACCGGGGCACCCGGCGTCGGGGCGGGCGTCGGCGGCGACGGCGGTCATGCCGGCGATGACCAGGCCGGCCCCGCCGAGGGACTGGGTGCTCAGGTGGACGAGGTCGAAGTCGCCCGGGATGCCGTCGCGGGCCGTCGCGAGTGCGGTGGGCGGGACGACGACCCGGTTGCGCAGCCGCAGCCCGCCGACGCGGAAGGGCCGGAACATCGGCGGGACGGGCGCGGTGGTGTTGACGGAGGTGGTGAAGGCCTCGTCTCGGACGCGCAGGTTGTCGTAGGTGACGCGGCGGCTGCGGGTCAGCAGGTTGAAGGCGAACTGGTGCGGCTCCTGGCCGGTGTAGCGGTCGATGTTCTCGAACCACTCCAGGCTGGCCTGGGCGGCCCGCTGGGTGGACTCCACGACCGGCCGGCGCTCGTCCTCGTACGCGGCCAGGGCGCCCGGGACGTCGTCCGGGTGCTCGTGCAGGCAGGCCGCGAGCGCGAGGGCGTCCTCCATGGCGAGCTTGGTGCCGGAGCCGATGGAGAAGTGGGCGGTGTGGGCGGCGTCCCCGAGCAGCACCACGTTGTCGTGCCGCCAGGTGCGGTTGCGCACCGTCGTGAAGCGGAGCCACTTGGAGTTGTTGGGCAGCAGCCGGTGCCCGTCCAGGTGCCCGGCGAGCAGCTCCTCGCAGCGCCGGATGCCCTCCTCGTCGCTGGCGCCGGGCGAAGACGCGCGGTCGGCGGACCCCGCGAACCCGGCGCGCCGCCAGGCGTCCTCGTCCAGCTCGACGATGAAGGTGGAGCGCGTGTCGTCGTACGGGTAGGCGTGCACCTGCAGGGTGCCGAAGTCGTGCTCCGCCACGATGAAGGTGAAGGCCTCGAAGACCTTGTCGGTGCCCAGCCACATGTAGCGTCCGGAGCGCTCGTCCAGCTCCGGGCCGAAGGTGTCCGCGTAGGCGGCGCGGGTGGCCGAGCGGACGCCGTCGCAGGCCACCACCAGGTCGTACTCGGCGACGAGCCGGCCGGCCGGCGGGGCCTGGGTGCGGTAGCGGACGTCCACGCCGAGGGCGGCGCACCGGTCCTGGAGGATCCGCAGCAGGCGGCGGCGGCCGAGCGCGGCGAAGCCGTGACCCCCGGAGGTCAGCGTCTGCCCCCGGTAGCGGACGTCGATGTCGCTCCAGCGGGCGAACTCCGCCGACATGGCGGCGTGGACGACCGGGTCGGCCGTCGCGATGCCGTCGAGGGTCTCGTCGGAGAAGACGACCCCGAAGCCGAACGTGTCGTCGGGTGCGTTGCGCTCCCAGACGGTGAGCTCCCAGTCCGGGGAGAGCTGCTTGGCCAGGGCCGCGAAGTACAGGCCGCCGGGCCCTCCTCCGATGACTGCTACGCGCATGGGGTGACTCCTGTGGTTACGGTGATCAGCTCGGGGGCCTGCGGGCCCGACGTGGTGAGGACCTCGCGGACATCGGCCGGCCAGGGCGTGGCGCCGGTGGCACGGGCCGCCGAGTGGGCGATGACCATGCGGCCGGCGGCCGCCTCCGTGCCCTCCTCGCCGAGGACCGTGAAGGCGTAGTGCAGGGAGCTCGCGCCGACCTTGGTGACGCGCAGCTCGGTACGGACGGCCTCGCCGAACCAGAGCCGGGCATGGTAGTCGGCCTCGAAGTGGACGCGGGGCGTACTGCCGAAGAGATGGGAGAGGCCCAGGCGGCGCAGCAGTACGGCCTCGGCCGCCTCGACCCAGCGCACGACCGTGGAGTGGTGGTAGTGGCCGGCGGCGTCGGTGTCCGGCCATTCGACGCGGCGCTCCACGACGACGCTGGGCAGGTTCGGGACCAGCGCCTCGGAGGCGCCGGCGGCGCACCTGCTCTCGGTGGCGTCGGCGCGGGGCGCCTCAGCACGGGTGTCCTGGGCGCGGGCCTCGGCCCGGGCGCGCTGCCGTAGTTCACCGCGCTGGAGCTTGCCGTTGGCCGTCTTCGGGAGTTCCGTGACGAACTCGACGGCCCTCGGGTACTTGTACGGCGCGATGGCCTGCTTGACGTGCGCCTGGAGCTCGCGGACGGTGGCCTCGGCGGCCGGGACGCCCTCGCGCAGCACGACGTACGCCTTCACGAGCATGCCGCGTCGCTCGTCCGGGGCGCCGACGACCCCGCAGTCCTCGACGTACGGGTGGGCGGCGAGGGCCTTCTCGACCTCGGGGCCCGCGATGTTGTACCCGGCGGAGACGATCATGTCGTCGCTGCGGGCCACGTACCAGAAGTAGCCTTCGGCGTCCCGGATGTAGGTGTCGCCGGTGATGTTCCAGCCGTTCCTGACGTACGTGGTCTGGCGCGGGTCGGAGAGGTAGCGACAGCCGGTGGGCCCGGTGACGGCCAGCAGACCGGGCTGCCCGTCCGGCACCGGATCGCCCCGGTCGTCGACCACGGCGGCGCGGTATCCCGGGACCGGCCGGCCGGTGGATCCGGGCCTGATGTCCTCGTCGGCGGCGGAGAGGAACACGTGGAGCATCTCGGTGGCGCCGATGCCGTCGATGATCCGCAGGCCGGTGGCTGCGTGGAACTGCTCCCACACGGTGGCGGGCAGGGGTTCCCCGGCGGACACGCAGCGGCGCAGGCCGGACAGCCGCCCGGTCGCCCCGGCGGCCATGAGCGCCCGGTAGGCGGTGGGCGCGGTGAACAGGACGGTCACCCCGTGCGCGGCCACCAGGTCGGCCAGCTGCTCGGGGGTGGCCTGCTCGATCAGCAGGGTCGCGGCGCCCACGTGCAGGGGGAAGACCACGAGCCCGCCGAGGCCGAACGTGAAGGCGAGCGGCGGTGTGCCGGTGAAGACGTCGTCGGGGCGGGGTTTGAGGATGTGCCGGGAGAACGTGTCGGCGTTGGCCAGGACGTCCCGGTGGAAGTGCAGCGTCGCCTTGGGCCGCCCGGTCGTGCCGGAGGTGAAGGCGATCAGCGCCACGTCGTCGGCGGCCGTCTCCACGGCGGCGAACCGGCCCTCCTTCGCGGCGCAGCGGGCGGTCAGATCCGCCGCGCCAGGGCCCCCGTACGGGATGACCGGCAGGCGGGGAGGGCCGGACGCGTCGGGCCCGTTCGGCGGGCCGGGGTGTCCGGACGGGCCGGGCGGGTCCGCCGCTTCGAGTTCCCCGACGTAGCGGTGGTCGCACAGGGCGACCGTGGGGCGGCTGATCTCGCACAGTTCGGCGAGTTCGCCGGAGCGCAGGAGCGGCATCGTGGTGACGGCGACACCGCCGGCCTTCAGCACGCCGAACCATGCGGCGACGAGCCAGGGGTTGTTCGGCCCGCGCAGCAGGACGCGGTTTCCGGGCCGGAGCCCGTGGTCCTCGGTGAGCACCTGGGCGACCTGGTCGGCGCGCCGCTGGAGCTCGCCGTAGGTCCAGCGCTCGGTCGGGGTCAGCAGGCAGGGACGGTCGGGGCCCCAGCGCTCGACGGCGTCGTCGAGCAGGCGGCGGGCGCAGTTGAGCCGGTCTGGATACGCCAACTCCGGTAGCTCGAAGTGGAGTTCGGGCCAGAGAGAGAAGTCGGGCAGCCGGTCGCGACAGAAGGAATCGGCATGTGCCGAAGGGGAGAGCTCCATGGGGCGGCACCTCGATCAGGGAGCAGCGGGGGAGATGGTGCAAGTATCTCGACAATTTGGCGGCCGTCAATCTTTCGCGATAAATCGAGCGGTGGCGGTGCTGCCGGAAGGGCTCAGGCGGCGGGGACGCGCACCTGCACGCACTTGCCGAACTCGCGTACCGCAACGGCGAGTTCACCGCCCGCATCGGTGGCGAGGAGCTGGACCAGGAGCAGACCGCGCCCGTCCTCCGCATCCGGATCGACCTCGACCGAGGGGTCCGGCACGCGGGGCAGGCCGTCCGCGCCGTCCGCGACCTCCAGGCGCAGCCAGCCCCCGTCGCAGGAGATGCCGACGCGCATCCGGCCGGTCGCCGCGGCGGCGTGCCGGACGACGTTGCCGACGAGTTCGCTCACGGCCAGCAGGAGGGTGTCCGTGGTGTCGGTGGCGATCCGCCAGCCCTCGAGCACGGCGCGGACGCGGCTGCGCACCAGGGGAACGGTCTCGGTGGTGGGCTCGGCGACCCAGTGCGCGAAGGCGCGGGCGGGGGTGTGGGCGCGGGCCGGCGCCGGAACGGGGAGTGCGGGGTGAGCGGCGGTGGTGGTGAGCATGACGTGCTCCCAGGGAGGGGATGCGCGACGCTCATGGAGTCACTCGTGTAACCAACCCGAAGACAAGGCAGGCGATGGGCTTGTCATCGGCGGAAATGCGTCGCTAGAGTTTTGGTAACACGTGTAACACGTTACGTCTCCCCGGGTGTCACGCGCAAGCATTTCGGACAAAGCGTTACGTACCCGGGGCCGGCAGAAGGGCCGCAATGACGCACTCCCACCCGGCCGAGCTCGACCCGGCCGACATGACCTGGCCGCCCCCGCCCTACCACCCCCCAGTGCCGCCCGTGACGGACGAGCACGGGGTGCGCCGCTTCGACGCGGTCACCTACGCCACCACGCCCGGCTACCGCCCCCGGCTGCTCGACGTCCAAGTCCCGCCCGGGGAAGGGCCGTTCCCGGCGGTCGTATGGATCCACGGCGGCGGCTGGCTGGACGGCGACCGCCGCTACCCGCCGCCCACAGTCCCCGCATCTCTGCTGCACGGAGCGGTCCTGGCCGCCGGACTCGCGCTCGTCTCCATCGACTACCGGCACAGCCTCGAAGCCCCCTTCCCCGCCCAGCTCCACGACGTGAAGGCCGCGATCCGCTACGTCCGCCACTTCGCCGCCGACCTCGGCATCGACCCGGACCGGATCGCCGTGTGGGGCGAGTCGGCGGGCGGCCACCTGGCGGCCCTGGCCGGCCTCGTCGGACCGGACAGCGCGGACGCGAAGGCGCTGGAGGGCGCGCACGGAGTAGGCGCCGGGGACACCGGTGTCCGGGCCGTCGTCGACTGGTACGGGGTCTCCGACCTCGTCGCCATCGCCGAGCACCCCATGCCGGTGATTCCGGGCGTCGACTTCCCCGACCCGTACGAGGCCCTGCTGGGCGGCACCGAAGCCGAGCGCCCGGCACTTGCCAGGGCCGCGAGCCCGGTGACGTACGCCGAGGGCCCGACGCCGCCGCCGTTCCTGCTGATCCACGGCACCGGGGACGGCCTGGTCCCGTACAGCCAGAGCGAGGCCCTCGCCGCGGCCCTGGCGGGGGCGGGCGGCGAGGTGACCCTGCGACCCGTCGAGGGTGCCGACCACATCTTCCTGGGCTGCTCCGACATTCCGGGGATCGTCGCGGAGAGCGTCGCGTTCCTGGCCCGTCACATGGACGCGGGGGCCTGAGCCCCCGGGCACCCGCTCCCTCGCCATCTCCTCCTCTTCCCCCTCCCTCCCGTCCCCGCGGAACCCGGCCCGCCCCGGCCCCGCCGGCACGTCGACCACCCCAGAGCCGCGGACACCCCCGCGGTCGCGAGAGGCCCCCATGTCCAGCACCCCCGTCATCCCTGTGCCGCCCCTGACCGAGAGACCCCCCGGGGCGGCGACCCGGCGCCGCCCCGGGGCCCTCGCGGCCGGGCTCCTGCTGCTCGCCGTCGCCACGCTGCCGGCCCTCGTCGTACGGCCGGACCCGGCGAACCCGCCGTTCCAGGACCTGGACGACCGATTGCTGGACGCCGGCGCCGGCGCGGGCCTGGTGGCGTGGTGGCTCTGCGCCCCCGCTCTCGCCCGGGAATCCGCGCGCGACCGTCGGGGGGCGGGCGCGCCCGCCCCGACCCCCGCGGTTCCATAGAGCGCTCGACGGCGGCTCCTGGTCCGTGCCCGCAGGGACCGGGGGCCGCCGTCGCGTGGTCCCGGTCGCACCCGGGCAAGGACGGCGCGACGATGGAAGGGGCCGATGTCGCTCTCCGCCCGCCCCCGCCCCCGCAGGAAGAGGGCCTCTCCGCGCGGCGTGCGGCCTGGGGGGCCGTGCCGGACCCGCACCGCCGGCCCACCGGGCCTTGCCGACAGCGAGCGCGCGGCCCGCGGCTTCCCGCATCCTCACGGAGAGGAAGAACCATGAACCGGCACGCCCATCCCCTCGCCCTGGGCTTCCTCGTGGCCGCCTCGTTCCTCGTGGCCCCCGCCGCCCTCGCAGCGGTTCCCCATTCCGTGCCGTCCGTCGTCCCGGCCGCGACCTGTTCCGTCTCCGGCGTCCTCGCGAACGGCAAGGTCCACCTGTCCGGCGGCGGCTTCACACCGGGACCCGCCTACTGGCACGGTTCGACAGGCTTGGGCGGGACGGTCGAGATCGCCGAGAACGGCGGCTTCCAGATCTACAACGTCCCGCCGGCCCAGTACACCGTCCGGCAGGGCGGCGTACTGACCGAGTGCAGCGGCTTCAACCCGTAGGACTCCAGGCGGTCGGTCCCCCTCAGGAGGTCTGACGCTGGATCAGCACGGCCTCTATCGCGGGCAGCGGCTGCGTCGTACCGGTCTCGATCAGCTCGTGCAGGGCGTCCGCGATCTGCGCGGGCGTGGCCAGGTCCAGGCGGATCGTGCTGAGGGGCGGCTGCTGGAGCGCGGAGAGGACGAGGTCGTCGGAGCCGACGATCGCGACCTCGTCCGGTACGGCGATGCCCTCGGCCCGGAGCGCGTGCAGGAGCAGCGCCGCGTACTCGTCGTTGTAGGCGAAGACCGCGTCCAGGTTCAGCTCCGCCCAGCGCCGGGCGAGCGCGGTCGCCGACTCCCGGGTGTAGGCGAGTTCCAGCGGCGTGACGGTGGCCATGTGCCGGGCGGCCACCGATTCGGCTCCCGCGAGGCGCGGCCGGGCCAGGCTGCCGAGGCCGCGCTCCTGGGGCATGACGACGCCGATCCGGGTGCGGCCACGGGCGATCAGGTGCTCGGCGGCCGCGGCGCCGATGTGGGCGTGGTCGAATCCGACGGTGTGGACGCCGGGTACGGGGCGGGACGCGAAGGCGAGTACCCCGCGCACCCCGGCGCGGTGCAGCAGCTCGGCGGCCTGCGCGGTGAGACGGTCGCCGTCGAGGGCGACGACCGCTGCCGGACGCAGTTCCGCCCAGGCGCGTGCGGCGTCGACGGGGTCGGCGTAGCGGCCCGCGTGGAGGACGGCCGTGTAGCCGTGGCGCTCGAGTTCGCTGTGCAGGTCGTCGACCCAGTCGCTGACGAGCCGGCCGATCGCGGAGATCGACGCCGGCATCAGGACGAGATTGCTGCGCCCGGCGCGCAGGGAGCGGGCGGCGCCGTGCGGTACGTAGCCGAGCCGGCGGGCCGCGTCGAGCACGCGGGCGCGGGTGGTCTCGCTGACCCGGTGGCCCTGGGTGTTGTTGAGGACGAAGGAGACGGTGGCGCGCGAGACCCCGGCGAGGCGGGCCACGTCGGCGCTGGTGATCGAGGCGGGGACGGGGGTTTCTTCGGCCATGACGTCCCTTGACGCTCCTTGCGGTGGGTTTCGTGCCTTCGTGCGTGCCTTCTTTCACCGCCGAGGTTACACGAGTTAAGTCAAGGGAGCGGTGGGCCGCGCGGTCGTGCCGCGACCCACCGCGAGGCCGCCTCCCTGCCCGCTAGGAGAAGAGGCCCGGCGCCGCCCCGTGCAGGCGGCGCGCGTCACCGGCGAGGTCGCCGAGAGCGGTCACCACCGAGTCGAAGCGCATCGTCGTGCGCGTGTCCGTGTCGTACGGGTCCCACGTCGGCATCGCCGGGTGGTTGGGGTCGCCGCCGCGGGCGAAGGCGATCCACGCCCGGTGCATGATGTGCGCCAGGCCGTCGCGGACCGCGGGGTCGATCCCGGCCAGGAACGGCGCGTGCGCCCACCGGTCGAAGTTGTCGAAGACGAAGGGGAGTTCAAGGCAGTGGGCGGCGCCGAGGCGACCCTCGTGCGCGGGCGTGGGGAGATCGAACTGGTACGCCCGGACGGGCTGCCCCGACTCCGCCCGGGCCTCGGCAAGCCGGAGGGCGGGGACACGGAACAGTTCGTCCGTGATCAGGTCCATGAGCACGTCGACGGGACGTGCGCCGGGCCGGGCCCGCTCGTACGCCGCGTACACCCCGGGCGCCGCTTCGGCGCCGAGGGTCTCGGCGATCCGGGCGGTCACCTGCTCGCGGCCGGCGGTGGCGTACCCCGCGTCGAGGGCGAAGCCGAAGTTGGCCTCCTCGCGGGTCCAGCCGATCATCACGTCGACGCCGGTCGCCGCGCCGTGCAGCAGGGACTCCACCGGATGGCGCGTCAGGGTGACCCCGTCGATCACGGGCAGGAACGGGGTCGGCCAGTAGCCCCAGCGCGTCGTCCGGGCGAACAGCCCGCCGGTCGCGCCCATCAGCGCGGGCCAGGGCACCTCGCGCAGTTCCGCCACGGTCTTGACGCCGGCCAGTTCCAGAAAGGCGGCGGTCCGCTCCAGACACGCGTCCGGCCCGGGGAGATCGAGGCCGAAGGGCGGGCTCTGCAGGATCACGCGCCTGATCAGGCCCCGGGTCTCGGGGAGTCCGGCGAGGGCGGCCGTGGACAGGGCGCCGCCCGACTGCCCGGCGACGGTGATGTTCCCGGGGTCGCCGCCGAAGGAGGCGATGTGCGCGGCGACCCAGCGCAGGGCTGCCAGCTGGTCGCTGAGCCAGGGGTTGCCGGCGCCTTCCGGGTTGTCCTCCGCGGGGCCGGTGTACAGGTAACCGAGCGGTCCGATGCGGTAGTTGACGCTCACCACCACGAGGTCGCCGTTCCGGGCGAAGGTCTCGCCGGAGTAGTTCGGCAGTGATCCGGAGCCCGAGACGAAGCCGCCGCCGTGGATCCACACGAGCACCGGGCGGCGGGCCTCGTCGACCGCCGGGGTCCAGACGTCGAGGGTCAGGCAGTCCTCGTCGAACGGCGGCGATCCGTGGCTGCCGAGGACCGGGTCCCCGCCCTCCAGGTAGAGCTGCGGCGCGCTGGGCCCGTCGGCGGTCGCGTCCCGCGTGCCGCTCCATCCCGGGTGCGGCCGGGCGGGGCGCCAGCGCAGGTCGCCGACCGGGGGAGCGGCGTAGGGCACGGCGCGGAACACGGCGACCCCGCCTTCCACCGCGCCGCGCAGGCGCCCTGCCGGGAGGTCGACCAGCGGGTGTTCAGGGCCTGGGGTGAGAGCCATGGGTCAATCCTTCCTGGGTCGCGCGCCGAACACGCGCCCACCCGACACGTCCGAGGGTATGGCGTGGATTCTTCGAGCGTCAATAATTCGCGATAAACGTTGGCGGTGGCCGCCGGTGCGTGGCCGTCAGGTCCAGAGGCTGTTGTCCGCCGTCCGCTCGGCCTCCGTTCGCAGCAGGGGAGCGAACGCCCGCCACAGCAGCAGGCAGGCTCCGGCTCCGCCGAGTGCGCCGGCCAGGGTGTCGCTGAGCCACTGGGCGTGCAGCCAGGTACGGCTCCACATCATGGTGACGACGTACGGGGCACCGAACAGCCACCACCAGCGCCGGGCACGCGGCGGGAACACCACGACCGCGGCCGCGACCACCAGCGTGACGGCGCCGAAGACCTGGCCGGAGGGGTACGAGCCGTCGTTGACGAGGACCCAGACGTGCGGCGGCCGCGGCCGGTCGACGAGCTGTTTGAGGGGCAGCACCACGACCAGGTTGGCGACGATCGCGGCCGAGAACACGTAGAGCGCCGAGCGCCAGCGGCCGTAGACGCAGAGGCAGCCGACCAGCATCAGAGGCAGGATCGTGCCGATCGGGCCGCCGAGCCGGTCGAGCACGGTGGCGAGGTCGGTGGCCGCGCCGGAGCGAGATCCTTCCAGGGAGGCCGCCCAGCGATCGTCGAGGCCCTGGAAGAAGGGGCGGTCGGCGACCCGGAGCAGCAGGCCGATCAGCAGTGCTGGGCCGAGGAACGCGGTCCCGGAGGCGAGCGCGTGGCGCGGCGGAGCGGCCGGGAGGTGGTGGCGGGGAGGGTGCGCGGGGCGCGGGGGCGGGGCGGCGTCGGGTGAAAGCGGCATGGCGGGCCTCTCACGGTCTTCACCCCGGGGCGGTGGGGGCACGCGGGAAGGCGGGCGCGGGGGTGCGGCGGAAGGTGGGTACGCGGAAGAGGGGGGGCTGGGAGGGGAGTGGCCGGCGGCCGGTGAGCGTACGGGGCCGATGGCGCGCCGGAGCACCGGAGCCGTTGGGGCCGTCACGGTGCGGCACGGAGTATTGCGGAACGGTGACTGCCGCCACAAGAGCAAGAGGGTTTCGAGCCGCAATGGCCCTGGTCCGCACGGCCGACCGGCTGGTTACACGTGCCCCACGTGGGGCCCCGGCTCGGGTCGCGATCTGCGCAATGACCCGGCACAAGCTCTGGCGGGGGCCGGAAATGGGTGCTACACAGGGTCCAAGCGCTGCGAGTGACACGTGTAACAACACGCCGTACCGCAGCCGTCCGCGGCGGCTCCCGGTGACACCGCCGCCCCCGCGACCGCTCACGCGGCGCCTCCCTCACCCGAGCAACGCCCACCCGCGTACCCCGTACCGGAACCGGCACCGCACCCCTCAGCAGACCGCACCCAGGTCCCCGGATCCCGCCACCTCCCCGCTCCGTCCCCCGAGGAGTCGTCATGGCCACGAACGAGCTCACCGACCCGATCGACCCGCCGGCCGACGCCGGCCCCGCCACCACCCCCGATGCGCCGGACGCCCCGCGCCGGCGCGGGCTCATGCTCCTGCTCCTGGTCGCCAACTCGGCCATGATGGCGCT
This sequence comes from Streptomyces sp. NPDC085481, assembly GCF_044541845.1. Classification (NCBI taxonomy): domain Bacteria; kingdom Bacillati; phylum Actinomycetota; class Actinomycetes; order Kitasatosporales; family Streptomycetaceae; genus Streptomyces; species Streptomyces sp. NPDC085481. The sequence goes on along the minus strand of NZ_JBITTJ010000015.1, from coordinate 53,024 downwards.
CTACATGGGCGTCGGATCCGTCCTCCTGCCCACCCAGGTCGCCGCGATCGCCCCCGATGACAAGGTCGCCGTCCTGGGCCTGATCGGCGGCATCAGCGCGATCTTCGCCACCGCCTTCAACCCCATCGCCGGCGCCCTCTCCGACCGCAGCGGCCGCCGCAACCCGTGGATCCTCGGCGGCGCCTTCGCCTCGCTGCTCGCCCTGGCCTTCCTCGGCAGCGTCTCCACCGCGCTGCTCGTCGGCATCGGCTGGTGCCTGGTCCAGGCGACGATGAACACCTACCAGGCCGCGGTCACCGCGATCGTGCCCGACCGCATCCCCGTCGCCCGCCGGGGAACGGCCTCCGCCCTGGTGGGGCTCGGCCTGCCGATCGGCGGCACCGCCGGCGTTCTCGTCGCCTCGCAGACCGCGACGCACCTGCGCGCCGGGTACCTGGTCTTCGGCGCGATCGTGGCCCTCGCCGCCCTGCTGCTCTCCGTCTTCTGCCGTGACACCCCACGGGCGGAACCCACCACCAGAGCCCCCAAGGGCGCCCAACTCGCCGCGTTCCTCTCGGCGTTGGCCAATCACGACTTCCGCTGGGCCTTCATCGGCCGCGCCCTGATGGTGCTGGGCTACTTCTCCGTCGTCGGCTACCAGCTGTACATCCTGGGCGACCACATCGCGCTGCCCGCCGGGCTGAATCCGCCCGCCGCGATGGCGATCCTGACCCCGGTGTCGATGGTCGCCGTCGCGCTGTCCACCGTCGTCGGCGGCCTGCTCTCCGACCGCTGGAACCGCCGCAAGGTGTTCGTCGGTGTGTCGGCCGCGCTGGCCGGCCTCGTCATGGCGGTCCCCGTCGTCAGCCCGACCTGGACCGGCATGCTGGTGTTCAGCGCGCTCAACGGCCTCGCCTTCGGCTGCTTCATGGCCGTCGACACCGCGCTCGTCACCCTGGTCCTGCCCCGGGCGGAGGACGCGGCCCGCGACATGGGCGTCCTCAACATCGCGAACGCCGGGCCGCAGATCGTCGCCCCGTTCGTCGCCTCCGCCATCGTCACCGCCCTGGGCGGATACACCCCGCTGTTCCTGGCCGGCGGCGCCCTGTCGCTGATCGGCGCGCTCGCCATCCTCCCGATCCGCAGCGTGCGCTGACGCAGGCGACAGCCCAGGCTCCGGCGGGCACACGCCGAGGGTCGTGCGCCCGCCGGTCACCCCTCATCTCCGACCCTCGCCTTCCTCCCACTCGAAGGAGCGCTCCGTGCAACGCAAGCGAGTACTGCCGCTGGCCGCCCTGCTGCTGTGTACGCCGGCACTCGCCGGAACGGCGCCCGCGGTCGCCTCGCCACAGACCGCCCCGGCGTCGAAGCCGAGCACGACGTCCCCGGCGCCGCTGCGCATCCTGCTCACCAACGACGACGGCTACAACGCGCCCGGCATCCGCAAGGCGTACGAGCGGCTGACCGCCGCCGGACACGACGTCACCATCGTCGCCCCGCTCACCAACCAGACCGGCGCGGGTACGAGGATGATGAGCGCCACCACGATCACGGTGAAGCACCCCGAGCCGAAGGTGTGGGCCGTCGACGGCACCCCCGGCGACTCGGTGGCCTTCGGCCTCTCCGAGGTGTTCGAGGGCCGCGCCCCCGACCTGGTGGTGTCCGGCACCAACTTCGGACCGAACGTCGCCGGGCTCGCCACCCATTCCGGCACCGTCGGCGGCGCCGTCGCCGCGCTCGAGTCCGGCGTACCCGCCATCGCGCTGAGCACGGGCGGCGTCTCGGTGCCCGATCCGGTCGCCACCGTCAACGCGATGGGCCCGACGCTCGACTTCGCCGTCAAGCTCATCGACCGGCTGCGGGCACGGGCGAGGTCGGGACCGCTGCTGCCCCAGGGCGTCGGCCTCAACGTGAACCACCCCGTCGTCGGCCCCGACGGCAAGGGCACCGCCGCCGGCGTGGCCACCACCTTCCAGGACCCGCAGACCATCCTCGAACCGGACTTCACCGACTCCGGCGACGGCACCTGGAAGGTCGGCGTGACAGTCGATCTGCGCACGCCGGCGAAGGGCGGCGACGTCGAGGCCGTCATCGCCGACAGGATCGCCGTCAGCCCGATGAACGCCACTTGGAACACCGGCCCCGCCGACCACGCCACCACCTCGGCCCTGATCGCCGGTCTGCGCCCGTGACCACCGCTCCACACCAGCCACGTCAGGAGGACGGATGAAGCGACCCGGAAAACGGCCGATGCCGGCAAGACCCCTGCTCGGTACGGCTCTCGCCCTGCTCACGCTGCTCGCGTCGGCACTCCCGGCCTCGACGGCCACGGCCTCCGACCGAGGTGCGTCCCCGCGGCCGGTGGTCACCGTCGAGCAAGGCCCGCTGCGCGGCCGGAACCACGACGGAGCGCAGGAGTTCCTCGGTGTCCCCTACGCCGCACCCCCGGTCGGCGAGGCCCGGCTGCGGGCGCCGCGGGAGCCGCGCCGCTGGAGCGGCGTACGGGAGGCGGACCGGCAGGCGCCGGCCTGTGTGCAGTTCGCGCCGTTCGGTCTCGCGGACCCCTCGGCCGTCAGTGAGGACTGCCTCTACCTGGACGTGTACCGCCCCGAGGGAGCCCGTGCGGGAGCCAGGCTTCCGGTGATCCTGTGGATCCACGGGGGTGCGTACACCATCGGCACCGGCACCCAGTTCGGCGGCCGGACGATGGCCGACCTCACGAACAGCGTCGTGGTGAGCATCAACTACCGCCTGGGCCAGCTGGGTTACCTGGCCCTGCCCGAAATCGCACAGGAGGACCCCCGCCGCTCCGGCTCCTTCGGCCTGATGGACCAGGTCCAGGCGCTGCGCTGGACGCGGGAGAACATCGCGCCGTTCGGCGGCGACCCCGGCAACGTCACGGTCTCGGGGCAGTCGGCGGGCAGCGCGTCGGTCTGCGGACTGCTCGCGGCGCCTGCGGCGGCCGGCCTGTTCCACCGCGCCGTCCTGCAGAGCGGGCCGTGCACCCTGCTCCCGACGCCTGACACCGCACGGGCCGCGGAGCAGGCCCGGGCCTTCGCCGCGGCGGCGGGCTGCGCCGACCCGGCCGGGGCCGCCGCCTGCCTGCGTGCCGCCCCGGCCGCGACGCTGGTCGAAGCGGCGCGCACGCGGCCGACCTCGGGGCCGGCCTCCGGCGACGGGCTGCTGCCGGTGGATCCGGGCGCCGCGATCGGGAGCGGGGACTGGAACAAGGTGCCGGTGCTGATCGGCAGCACCCGCTCCGAGTCCCGGCTGTTCGTGGCCCTGTCGCAGCCGCGGCTGACGGAGGAGGAGTACACGGCGCAGATTCTGGCGGGCTACGGGGCCCACGGCCCCGACGTGCTCGCCCGCTATCCGGTGTCCGCGTTCGGATCGCCGTACCTGGCCCTCTCCGCGGTCATGACCGACTCCACCTTCGCCTGTCAGACCGCCTGGACGGCTCAAAAGTTCGCCACACAAGTACCCACGTACGTCTACGAGTTCGACGACCCGGACTCCCCGACCCTGGCCGGCGCCCAGGTGCCCGGTCTCGACATGTCGAACGCGCACAGCGCCGAGCTGGCGTACCTGCACGACTTCACGGCGGGCGACCGTCCCCTGACCCCCGTCCAGGTGGCGCTCGCGACGCGGATGAAGCGCTACTGGGGCGCCTTCGCCCGCTTCGGCGCGCCGACCGTCCCGGGGCAGACCCCCTGGCCCACGACCGGCGCGGGAACCGTACTCACACTCAACCCCCAGGTGACGCGGACGAGTTCGCGTTTCACCGCGGGCCACCAGTGCGGATTCTGGAAGACCCGCCCGCCGCGTCCACCGCTGTAGCCCGACGAGGCGCCGCCGGGCGCCGTGCACCTGCTGTGGGTACCGGCGCCCGGCAGCGCCCGACGTCTCCTCCCGCTGGTCGCGTTCCTCGCCTCGGACGCGGCACGCTGGATCACCGGCCGGGTCGCCGACGCGAGCGGCGGCCTGTTTCCGGGGCCGCCGCTCGCGTGATCCGGACCTGACCGCACCGCACGTCGCCGAGGCGGCCGTGGATCGTCAGGCGGCCGTGTCGAAGGTGTAGTGGCGGGTGTGGTCCAGCATGTCGGCGGGGGTCACGTCGTTCCACGGGCGCATGGTGTCGCCCAGGTCGACGACGTTCGGCGTGCCGGCGGCCGGCAGGTAGGTCGACTTGGGGTGGCGGGTCTGCCACTCGGCCCACAGCTTGTCGATGAACGCGTGGTGCATCCAGAAGACGGGGTCGTTCGGGGACACTCCGGTGGCCATCTGGCCGCCGACCCAGACGTGGACGCGGTTGTGCAGGTTCACTCCGCGCCAGCCCTCGAGGTGGTTGCGGAAGCCGTCCGATGAGCTGTTCCAGGGAGCCGCGTCGTACGTCTCCATGGCGAGGACGGAGTCGACTTCGGCGCGGGTGGGCAGCTGGCGTCCGCCGGCGCCCAGGTCGCGCCGGAGGTAGTCGCGGCCGTCGACGCGGACGTTGATCGCCCAGCGGTTGCCGGTGCGGGCGAACGCTCCGTCGGTGACCTGGCCGTCGCGGGCACGACCGGTGCCGCCGAGGAAGTCGGGTGCCCAGAGCGAGGAACGGGCGGTGCGGTCGGCCGTCCAGTCCCAGTAGGGCAGGGCGACGGAGGCGTCGACGGACTGCAGTGCCCGCTCGAACTCTATGAGGAAGCGCCGGTGCCAGGGCAGGAACGACGGCGACCGGTGACCGACGCGGTCGCCGTTGTCGGTGTCGCTCATGATGAACGCGTTGTGCGTGGTGACGAAGGTGTCGTACCGCCCGGTGCGCTTGAGTTCGAGGAGGGCGCTGACGAAGCGTCGCTTCTCGTCGGCGGTGAGGGCGGCCTGGTTCTTGCGTACGGTCATGGTGGTGCGGCTCCTGGATCGGGTCAGGCGAAGGTGAGCGGAACGAGCGGGGCGCCCTGGAGTTCGCGGACGGCCGCGCGGGCGACCGCCTTGGGCGAGGCGACGGGCTCGTAGTGGTTGATCACGCTGATCCAGGTGCCGTCGGCGTTCTGCATGACGTGCAGTTCCTCGCCATCGATCGTGACGGAGTAGCCGCCTCCGTGGTGTCCCCCGTGGTGGCCGCCGCCGTGCGCGGGGCCGCCCTTGATGCGGCGGCCCTGGTAGACCTCCTCGAAGGACGCCGGGGCCGGGCCGGCCGCCGGGGTGGCGGCGCGCGGTGTGGCGGCGCCGGCCGACCCGGCCAGGGCGAGGCCTGCGGTGGCTCCGGCGGCGACGCCGAGTGCCGTGCGGCGGGTGATGCTGGACATGAGGAAACCCCCTGGTGATGGTGCGTCCGGGGATTGGTCATATGCCCCCGGCAGGACCCATCAGTACCCGGGGGTTTCGGCGCGGCAGAAATCGCCGGCGGCCGGTTGGCTGCGATACGGACAACTTGTCGTAAAAAGTGCAGCGTTGAACGGAGTTGATCTTGCTGTCCGGACGGGCGAGATCGCTCCGGAGCGAAAGTCTTGCGGAGAAAGTGATCATCTCGTGAACGATCTTCAGGACCCGGGTGTGAGGTGTGGCGCGGCCCACGCCGCACGGTTGTCCGGATCCGGCCGCGCCCCGGGCGGCCGATCCCGGTCGCGAGCTCCGGCGTGGCCCCGGCGGCTCGTTCATGTTCACCGACCAGTGGGACGGCTACGGCTACGACGTCTACGAGGTCACCCCGGAGCGCTTCAGCGCCCACATGCGGGTGATCGACGACCGCCGTGACCCGGCGTCCCCCGTCGGCGCGCTGACCACCTTCCATGTGGACCGCGGGCAGGCGGGCTCGTACGAGGGCCCGGCGGCGAAGAACTCGCCGGCGCAGTACCGCAGGGACTGACCCACCGGGGCGGACGTCAGCGTCAAGCGCGTGACCTGGCAGGGGCGATGTCAGTGGCTCCGCATAGCGTGTAGCCATCGATCAGCACCACGGGGAGACCGGCGCATGGGCACGCGTGTCGAGAACAACGGCTACACCGCAGAACTGACGGACGATCTGGAGATCGTCTACCGCAATCCGCAGGGGCGGAGACTGAAGACCTTCCCCGGCCCCATCGCCGGCGCGCCAGGGCTCGATGCGCTGCTCGACGCACGGAGGCATCTGAGGAAGCAGCGTGAGGTGTGCCGCAGGCAGGCGGCCGAGTGGGCACTGGCCGGGGCGAGCGTGCCGCGTGCACTGGCCGATGCCGATCCGCTGTGGCAGGAGGCCCTGGAGAGCGAGGGCGTCGAGCTCGGTGACGAGTTGGGCGACGGCGGCCTGTGGGCCCGTACGTACGCCGGGTTCGACGGCCGCACGCTGACGCAGCTGCTTCCCGAACAGCTCATCCCGTACCGGGACCGCCTGATGCGCGAGGAGCACTGGGAGCCGGAAGGCCTCTTCTCCACCGGCATACCGGACCTCTCCGACGGTGCGCTCCCCTTCCCCGAACGGGTCGTCGCCGCCCATCCGGGCCATGAGGACCTCGCGGTGCAAAAGCTCCTCAGCCTGCAGGGACGCACGAGCGAGTGGCAGTACGTCTTCAAGGCGGACGTCGACAGTGTCCTCCACGGCCTTGAGGAGTCGGCTCCCGCGCTGCTGATCACCCTTCTCGACGAGATGGCCGACCTGGCCCTGCGCGATCGCGAGCGGCCGACCGCGGCCGCCTGGTTCGGGCGGGCCCGTACCGCCGAGCGCATACAGGCGCGAAAGGTCGACAAGGAGTGGCTGCTGGGCCGTTACCTCGCCTACGCCGAGGGCGAGGCCCTCTCCGCCACGGTCCTGCGTGCCTGGGCCCGCGAGCTCGCCGTCAAGGGAGTGGCGACCGAGGCGGACCTCGCCGGCTTCCGCCGGGTCGTGATCCGCCGCGTCCAGGCCTCGTCCGAGGTGTACCCGCAGCTCGCCGTCGACGTACGCAAGATCGCCAAGGCCGCCGGCCTCGACCCCGAGCGGGAACTGGCCGTGCTGCTCGGAGAGATGTTCGCCGCAGGCGCCGTCTCGCTGTCCGACGTCAAGTTCTGGACCGACTGCCTCAAGGGCCCGGCCATGGACCTCCTGGGCGAACACGCCCCCACCGCGGTGCAGCAGACGCTGAACCTGCGTCCAGGCCGATTCGGAGACTCCCCGGCACTGTGGCGGGAGTTGCTGGAGCGCACCGGTGCGCTGGCACGGCTCACCGGTGAGGCCGGGGGGCTGCCCGTGGGCGAGGCCGCGGCCTGGCTGTCCGCGTGCGTGCGGAGAAACAGCGGCCGGAACGGCCCGTGGCGCGTCGTGTACGAGATCGCCGAGAGGATCGCGCCGCGGTTGGCGGCCGACGGCGTCCCCGTGGAGTTCCGTTATCGGCGGATGGGCGAACGAGGCGACGGAAGGACGCCCCTCGACCTGATCGACCTGCTGCTGGAGCACGGCGCGCCCGTCGCCGACCCACCGGAGCTCCTCGGCCCGACCTCTCTGCACGACCTCCTGCTCGACCGCCGGCCGAGGCTCGAGCATCTGCAGGCGGACGAGCGTTTCGCCCGCGAGCTGCGGGCACGGGTGCGCGCCGATCTGGAGATGACCACCAAGGACCTGGCGTCCAACAGCTGGTACCAGCCGCACGAGAACAAGGGCTGGCAGCAGGTTCCCCAGCTGTTCGACAACCCGATCGGGCACGAGGAGATCCGCGCCTGGTGCGACCGCGAGCGGGCGAGGCTGCGTGCGGGGGTCGACTTCGAGGAGCTGGTCCTGCTGCTCGGCCGTTTCGTCCACGTGGGCGTGGCGGTGGAGCTGCTCCTCAAGGACGCGGACGCCGCAGCGGAGTTCGCGGCCGTGGACGTCACGACGCTGCTGATGGCCGAGCTGCCCGACACCGTGTCCCGTGCCCAGGTGGAGGAGCTGATCGGCCGGCTCCAGCCCTCCTACGTGGAGCGGGAGGGTGTCCGGGGCCCCGCTCGCGGACCGGTTCTGGAAGCACTGCCGCAGCTCGGCGAACCGATGAACAGCCGGGCCGCCCGCTCGTTGGTCATGGCCGTCAACTGCCGTGCCGGGATCGAGCGCCTCGTCCGCCGCCTCACCCCCGGCGAGGACGACACGAGGCCGGACCCCGACGCCGGGCGGGAGGCGCCCTTCCTCCGGGTGAGCCGTCAGATGATGAGGCTCGCGACGCACGGGACCGGCGTCTGGGGAGGTGATCTCGCGGCGCCCAGCACCACCTACGACACGTCGCTCCGCATCGACCGGTTCCACCAGGGGCACGCCTACACCGCGCCACTCGCCCTGTGCGCCGTCTCCAACAGGGTGTCCGGTTCGGCGGCCCAGTCGCTGCTGACGTACGCCGCCCACCCCGTCGCCACCGGCGAACCGGGTCGATGGCGGATCGTCCACTGCGAGGCGCCCGGCGGCCGTGCCGACTACGCCCCGGTCCTGGGGCAGGTCTTCCGGACGGCCACCTCCGTCGCCTTCGTCCTGGGCAGCGCAGGGGCAAAGCCGCGCCGGACGCTGTGGGAGTACGCCCCCGACGGCGCCTTCGCCGAGGACGGTCCACTGGCGCCCGCGGGGGTGACGCTCACGCGGGCCCATGTCCTCGAGCCGGCGCGTCCGTCCGCCTGGTTCGCGCGTTTCGCGGCGCTGTACCGCGAGCACGGCCCGGCGCCGGCCCGTCCGGAGCTCGCCGGAGCCTTCGCCGAGCGGTTGGGCCTTTCCACGGCGGAGGCCACCGTGCTGCTGATGGCACACGTCCCCTGCGCGCCACACCAGCTGGAGGAGCTGGACGACTACCACTCCCGCCACCCCTCCGCTGATCTGGAGCCCTGGAAGATCCGGCGGAGCGAGGCGGAACAGGCGGTGACCGCACTGACATCCGCGCTCGGCACCCGGTTCTTCACGACGTTCTACGACAAGCTGCTCCCCGACGATCCCGAGCAGCTCTGGACCACGGGCCCCGACGTGGACCGCGCCGCCGAGTGGTGGCTGCAGGAGCTGGGCAGCCCCCTGCCCGTACCCACCGCACTACTGCCTCTCGCAGCCAAGGAGATGCTCCCGCCCAAGGGGGAGGCGGCCTTCGCACGGCCGGAGCGCCGGGGCGAGCGCTGGTGGCCCGCCCTGCGGATCCCCGCGCTGCTGGGGCGGCTCGCCGCCGGGGCGCACTGCCTCGACCGGCACGGGGCGGGCCTGGTCGGCGAACCCCAGGTGCCGGCCCTGCCGAGGATCGCCGCCTGGCTGGCCTACCGCACTCCGGCCGGCGATCCGCTGCGCGCCGTGGCCGGTGCGGCGATCGCCAGGCTGTGCGAGGACCTGGCTTCGGCTCCGGGCCCGCTCACCCTCTTCTCACTGCAGAGCAACTACCTGATGGGGGAGCCTCCTTCCACCGAGGCCCTCACCGCTCATCCGGCGGTCACGGAGGTGCCGGACGCGGCTTTCGACGTGCGTCATCTGCGGGTCGACCCCGCCGCGCTCAAGGGGCCCGACGATCCGCTGCTGGACGCCCTGGACGCCTACCTCGACTCCGTACTGCCCTCCCAGTGGCTGCCCAGCCCCTCGGGGCTGCCCGCCCTCGCGGATCTGCGGCTGCTGCTCAGCGACGACTTCGCCGCGCTCGGGGAACACCTGACCACTGACGGCGAGCGGCCCCCGGGCTGGGAGCAGGACCCCGCGCGCTCCGTGCCGCATCTCGTCGCGGAGTGCGCCAAGGCCTTCGGGCTGAACGAGGACGCGGCGGCGCTCTACCTGATGCTGCTCGCCCTGCCGGACCCTTCGGACCGCAACGTCAAGGCGTGGACCGGGTGGAAGTCCACCCGCTTCAAAGCCGCCCAGGCCGAACTGGCCGCATCGGGCCGCGTGTTGAGCGCCACCAGGCCGCGAGCGGGTCGCTCCCTGTTCCTGCCGGGCGCCTGGCAGGAGCGGAAGCCGCCACGCCTCCCCATCGAGGTGGCGAAGCTCGGACTGTTGCCGCTGGCCAGGGAGCACCGGTCGACGTCGCACATGGCGGCCGTGCCCTCCGCCCCCTTGCCCACACTGTTCACGCGGGCGTGGGAAGCCCGGAGGACCTGACCTGCCGGTGTTCCGTGCCCGTGGGCAACCAGCGCCCTCCCCAAGGGAGTTGGTTGCTCCGGCCGGGCCTGGACGCGCCCTTTCGCCGGCTTGTCGTGCACACGTACCGTGTCCCGGTCCGCAGTCAGGGAGCCAACGGACGGGGGAGAGCGATGCCACCCACACGCTTGATGCCACCCACACGCTTATCGGCGCGCGCACGGTCACTGCTCATCGGAGCAATCCTGCTCGCACTGCCGGCGGTCACGGTCACACCGGCGGCCGCCACCGCCACCGCCGGCGCCCGCGCCGGGACGCAGGAGCGACCGGCCCAGGAACAGCCGGATCGGCCGTATCCGAACATCGACGTACGCGGCGACAAGCGCGTCGCGCCCACGGCCGGGCAGCTGCGCGCCGCACAGGAACTCGACGGCACGGCGATCCGCTGGAGCCGGTTCGGTACGCCGAGACTGCTCACCCCGCAGGGCCGCAACGCCCTCACCGGAACCAGTGCCACCGACCCGAAGGCCCTGGCGCTGGACCACATACGCGACCACGCCGCCCTCTACGGACTCTCCGCCGCCGACCTGGACACCCTCGCCGTCGTCAAGTCGTACCGCACCGAGCACAACGGCGTACGGCATGTCTTCATCGGCCAGAGCGACCGGGGCGTCCCCGTCCACGGCGCGCGCCTGTCGGTCGCCGTCGACGCGGCGGGCCGCATCCTCACGGTCACCGGCAGCCTCGTCCCGCACGCCCGGGCCACCGGGACCGTGGCCCTCGACAAAGGCGCCGCGCTGGACCTGGCCGCGGCCTCCGTCGGCACCGACACCCCGCCCGGCACCGCCAGCGCCACGAGGGTCACCTTCCCGCTCGCCGACGGCACCGCCCGCCCGGCCTGGCGGACCACCATCACCGCGGACAACCACCACCTGTACGACACCGTCGTCGACGCCGGAAACGGCACCGTCCTCCTGCGCACCGACCTCACCAGCAACGAGGGCCCTGAAGGCCGGGTCTTCACCGACCAGAACCCCACCCTCGGCAGCGCGACGACCGTCCCCTTCAGCGGCCTCGGCCGCTCCTGGGTCACCGGCCGGGTCACCACCGGCAACAACGCCGAGGTCTCCCAGGACCTCGACGGCCAGGAGACGCTCGGCCACCAGCCGCAGACGCCGGCCGCCGGAGACCCGGCGTACCAGCACTTCGCCTACACCTTCACGGACGCCTTCCGCACCAGCGGTGGCACCGACCTCACCACCGACCGGGACGCGGTCGTCACCCAGGCCTTCTACTACGCCAACCGCATGCACGACCACCTCTACGGGCTCGGCTTCGACGAGGCGTCGGGCAACTTCCAGGAGGACAACCTCGGCAACGGCGGCTCCGGCAGCGACCGCGCCCAGGTGTACGTCGACTTCGACGCACAGGGGGACTCCGCCTGCAACGCCAACTTCAGCACCCCCGGCGATGGCCAGAACCCGACGATGCGGCTCTTCGTCGGCCGCACCTCCTGCGGCAACCACAACGTGCACCGGGCCATGAACGGCGACACCATCGCCCATGAGTACAGCCACGGCCTGTCCCACCGGCTCGTCGGCGGCGGCGACATGGGCGACGGCGCGCAGACCGGCGCACTCGGCGAGGGCTGGGGCGACGCGATCGCCACCTCGATGTGGAACGACCCGGTGTACGGCGAGTACAACAACGGCCGGGCCACCGGCGTACGCCGCGTCGCCTACGACGACAGCGACCTCACCTACGCCGACCTCTGCGACGACGGCAGCTGCGAGGAGCACGACGACGGCGAGATCTGGGCCACCGCGATGTGGGACATGCGCACCGCGCTCGTCGGCGCGTACGGCTCCGCCACCGGAAAGCAGCGGCACGAGCAGCTGATGGTCGACGGCATGAAGCTGACGCCGTCCTCGCCCGACTTCCTGGACGCCCGCGACGGTATCCTCGCCGCCGACCGCGCCGACAACGGCGGTGCCGACCAGTGCCTGCTGTGGGGCGTGTTCGCCCGCCGGGGCATGGGCGCGAGCGCCACCTCACCGAGCCAGAGCCAGGCCAACCCCGCGACCGACCTCCCCGCGAGCTGCCGGCCCACCGCCGACGCGGGCGGGCCGTACGCCACCAAGGAGGGCACCGGCGTACGGCTCGACGCGAGCGGCTCCACCGTCCCCGGTGGCGGCGGCACCTACCGCTGGGACTTCGACGGCGACGGCGCCTACGACGACGCGACCGGCGTCAGCCCGCTCTTCGACCGGGTCGGCCAGGACGGCACGTACACCGTCGGACTGCGTGTCGGCAACGCCGCCGGAGCCGATTCCGACACGGCGACCGTGACCGTCACCAACGTGGCGCCGACGGTGACCTTCACCGTCCAGGGCCTGCGCGAGGAGGGCGGCAAGCTCACCGTCTCCGGCACGGTCACGGACCCGGGCTGGCTCGACCCGCTCACCGCCACCATCGACCCCGGCGACGGCAAGCCCGTGCCCCTGCCCGGACAGCTGGAGAACAACCGTCCCGACGCCACCCTCACCTTCAGCCGCGAGCTCGTCTTCGGCGACAACGGCAGCTTCACCGTGAAGGTCTGCGGCAGCGACGACGACACCACCACCTGCCGCGAGGCCGCGGTCACCGTCGCGAACGTCGACCCGACCGCCGCCATCGACAAGACCGGCGCCGTGCCGCTCGCGGGCGGGCGGACACTCGTCGTCCACGCGGGCGAGGAGAAGCGGTACACCGCCCGGGTCACCGACCCCGGCAGCGACGACGAGACCATGACCTGGGCTTGGGGCGACGGGACACCGCCCACCACGACAACCTCGCTCGTCAACCCGCCGGACCCCGATCCCGCCCGCAGCCCCAGCGTCCAGCCGCGCGACCTGACGGACGCCCAGGCCCACACGTACACCAAGCCCTGCCTGTACGACCTGTCCTACACGGCACGCGACGACGACGGGGGCACGGGCAGCGACGGGATGTCCGTCATCGTTCAGGGGAACGCCCCGCTGTCGCTGCTCGCCGACGTCTGGTACGTCAAGTACCTGACCGGCGACCTCACCGGGCTCGGGAAGCAGACACTGGACTGCTACCTGAAGATCGTCCGGCACGCGAGCGCGGTGTTCTCCGAGAAGGTCGACGTGTCGACCCAGGACAAGGCCGCGAACGTCCTCTTCCTCAACCTGCTCCTGGACCCCCAGCGTTCCCTCGACCGCCAACTGCTCGCCGCCTGGCTCAACTTCGCCAACGGTGCCTTCGACCCGGACGAACTCGTCGACACCGACAGCGACCTGAAGGCTGACACCCCCTTCCTGGAGGTCCTCCAGAACGCCGAGAAGGTACGCCTCGACCCCCACGCCACCCGACAGCAGCTCTCCGCCCAGGCGGCCATCCTCACCTGCGTCAACATCCCGCTCGTATGACCCGGATGACGTTCCTGCCGCGCGCCGTCGCCGCCCTGCTCCTCGGGGTGGCGGCGGCCGCCTGCACCGACAGCCCCCCGCCCGACCGTCCGCCCCCGCCCGCCCGAACCACCACCCCCGACCCCACTTCCGCCCCCGCGCCGACCACTTCCGCCCCCGCGCCGCCCGCCCCTGCCGTCCTCACCCAGGACGACGCCGGCCGCACGATCACACTCCCTCCCGGCGGCACCACGCAGCTGCGCCTCTCCGGCAGTTGGCGCGGGGCCACCCCGGCCGTCGACGGCACGGCGATCGTCCTCGTGCCGGTCGGCTACGAGACCGATCCGGGCTTCCGCGCCTGGGACATCCGTGCCACCGGACGGGGCGAGGCGGAACTGCACACCACCGGAGGGCCGGGCGAGCGGCCGCTGCGGATCGCTTTCCGGGTCCGGTGAGGATGGACATCCGAGGACGGACGAGGCCCCGGAGGGGAAATCCTCCGGGGCCTCACTTGTCACCGGCGTCCGGTCAGGACCGGATCACCGTCACGCTCAGCCGATCGCCCAGCCGAATCCGGCGCCCGCCGCCGGGAGGCCGTTCTGGCCCGGCTGGTGGACGGTCACCGTGCCGGTCGCACCGGTGCGGCCGCCGGTGGCGTTGCCCCACGGCAGGGCCTGCGCGACGCCGTACGGAGCGGAGTTGGGCACGCCGACGTAGAGCCGGGAGGCCGTGGCGCCCAGGTAGTTGCCGATGGCGTGGCCGGCCGTCGGGGCGCCGACCAGGCTGGAGGCGTTGCCCGCCTCCAGCCAGAAGTCGGTGTCGCCGGGAGCCCCGAACGGGTAGAAGGTCTGCACCGCGCCCGCGTCCGCGGTGGTGCCGACGTCCTCACCCGGGATGCCGACCGCGAGGACGAGGGTCCCCGCAGCGCCGGGATCGTGCGGGGCGAGGTTCGCGAGGGCGACCTTCTGGCCGAACTTGTCGCCGGCCTCCGCCGACCCCTGCACGTTCACGACCTCGGCGTTGAAGTTGGCGGTCTGGGTGACCGCGCCCGCCTCGGTGACGCGGAAGGCCTGGACGGCGCCCGCCTGGTTGACGGTCGTGGTGCCGACCGCCAGGGCCTCACCGGGGGAGCCCACCGCGAAGAGGGTGTCGGTCGCGGCCGAGGTGGCGGACGGCGCGTACGCGACGGCCGAGACGGACGCGCCGAACTGGTCGCCCGCCTCGGACCCGCCGGACACGAAGTCGTCGTCCTGGCTGATGCCCTGGACCGGGGTCGGGATGCCGTCGGCGCTCAGCTCGTGCTTGAGGATCTGCACGCCACCCGCGTTGGCCAGGGTGCCGATCGCCTCGCCGGGCGAGCCGATGACGATGTGGTTCGCGGAGGCCGCGACAGAGGCGCCGAACTTGTCGCCGGCCTCCGCGGCGCCGCCCATGCCCGGCTTGTCCTGGTGGACGGCGACGTTGACGCTGCCGCGCAGGTAGTGCGCGCTGCCCGCGTCCGCGACGCTGCCCAGGTCCTCGCCGGGCACGCCGATCACGAGGTACGGCTCACCAGCGGTGGTCCGACCGGCGGCGACGGCGGCGCCGAAGCGGTCTCCGGCCTCGGGGGCGGAGGACAGGATCGAGCCCGCACCGGTGCCCTGGACGAGGTTGAGCGGGGCCTTGCCGGTGGAAAGGCCGCCGGGGGCGCCGTAGAAGATCTGGGCGGAACCGGCGTCCGTGTTCGTGCCGACGTCTTCGGCGGGGACGCCCACCAGGAGGTCGGTGTAGCCGTCCTTGTCGTGGTCGAAGGTGGCGAAGGTCTCCCCGAACCAGTCGCTGGGCTCGGCGCCCTCCGACACGGCGGCGAGGTCCTGATTGATCTCGGCAGTGCCCTTGCCGGCGCCGTACACCACCCGTACGAGACCTGCGTTGACGTCGCCGCCCACGGTCGCCTTCGGGTCGCCGGCGACCGTGTCCTCCACGCCGTCGCCGTTGAAGTCCGTGATCAGCGGCTTCAGTGCCTGGTCGAGCTGAATGCGCGGAGTGGTGCCGGTCGTGTTCGCGATGGGCTTCCCGGTGGCCTTCAGGAGCGACTCGAGCTCGGCGACACTCGCCTTCGGGTACGCCTGCCTGAGCACCGCGAAGGCGCCCGCCACGTGCGGAGTCGCCATGGAGGTGCCGTTGTACGAGGCGTAGGTGTTGCCGCTGACCGAGGAGACGACGTTGCTGCCCGGGGCGAAGAGGTCGAGCAGCGGGCCCCGGTTGGTGAAGGAGGACAGCTGGTCGTCGTCGGTGGTGCTGCCCACCGCGATGGCCGAGGAGACGCACGCGGGAGCGCCCACCGCGGGCTGGGCCTCGTTCATGGCGGCGATGACGGTGGCGACGCCGGCGGCGCGCAGGTTGTCGATGACCGGCTTGCGGACGTCCGTGTCGCAGTGCTGGAAGTAGGCGGTGCCGGTGCCGAGGCTCATATTGGCCGCGGCGATCGGCAGACCCGACTGCCGGAGCTGCAGAACCTTCTCCATGCCCGCGAGCTGGTCGCTGGTGTAGGCCTTCACGCACGGCGCCTTGCCCGCGCCGCAGACCGCCTCGGTGCTGTTCTTGTGGAACACCTGGATGGCGATGATGTCGGCGGCGGGGGCGACACCGGTCTTGGGGGCTCCGGTCAGGCCCTGCCCGTTGCCGGCGGCGATGCCGGCGACGTGGGTTCCGTGATCGCAGATGCGGGTGCCCGCGCAGGGCCCGGTCTCCACGTCGGCCGAGCCCGGCCCCTCCTGCTGCTCGGTGCCGTTGGGGCACAGGCTGGTGTCGCCGGCGGCGGCGTCGTTGGTCGAGAAGCAGGCTTCGGCGATCACTCGGCCGCCGAGGAAGGGATGGTGGACGGCGACGCCGGTGTCGATGACGGCCACGGCGGTGCCGGCGCCGGTCCGGCTGGCGGCGATGGTCTTGTCCGCGCCGATGACCGGAATGGTCGAATCCAGGGCGGGGGACGCGGCCACGTCCTCGGTGACGCTCACGACGCCGGGCTGGGCGGCCAGCTGCTCGAGGCCGGCCTTGTCCACGCGCAGCGTGGTCACGGGCACCGTGGACAGGGTCTGCAGGGCCTTGCCCGTCTTTCCGGCGCGGGCGGCGGCGGGCAGGTCGGCACGGCTCCTGGTGACGACGTTGACCCGCACCGTGCCGCCGCCGGCGGCCTCGCTACGGAGGGCGGGGTCGACGGGGTCGGCCGTCGTGGGGGTTGCCGTCGCAGCGCTCGCCGGTGCGGCGTGGGCCGGTACGGCGCCGAGAGTCACGGCTATCAGCGCCGTGACGACCGTGGACCATATAGGTCGTTTCATGTCGCTCCATCTCGAAGCGGGCAGTGGGGGATGCCCGCGGATCATGCATGAGAGGGCGACACGGTATCGAACGGCCTATCGAGCGTTGCTGGGACCCCCTAGGCCACCGGGCCCGGCTTCCAGTCCCGGGCGAGGAGTCCGAGCAGCACCTCGTCCAGGAACTCGCCCATCACCCAGGCCGAGGATCGCAGCACGCCCTCACGGGCGAAGCCGTTGTGCTCGGCCGAGCGCAGCATCGCGGCGTTGTCCGACAGCGTCTCGATCTGCAGCCGGTGCAGGCCGCGCACGACGAAACCGTAGTGGCACAGCACCGCGACCACGTCGGTGCCGTATCCCTTGCCGCGGGCGGCCGGCAGCAGTCCAAGCCCGATGTGCGCGGACCGGTTGTGGTTGTCGATGCCCCAGAGGTTCGCGCTGCCGACCAGCGTGCCGCCCTCCAGCTCCACCACGGAGAACGGGACGTGCCCCTGCTCCTTGTCGTCCACGAAGAGCCGCGGGTCCTTCGAGTCGGGCGTGATCGGCCGCCACGGCCCGCCTTCGGCCCGCGAGGAGTTGACCACGTCGTCGTAGAGCTCTGTCCGCAGGATCGGGATGTCGTCCTGGTGTCGGGCCCTCAGCCCGACCTTGTTGCCCCTAAGCATGTGAGATTCCTATACGACCGGGCAGGCGGGCGGCAAACCAATATGCCCTCGACCGTGAGCGGCGATTTCCAGCCACCGAAGACGGCTGATCGATCCCCGCAATTGGGGCGTTGCCCGCACACTTCGTCGTCCGCCACCGGTAAAGAGTTACTCAAAGCTCAGGCATCGGCGGGCCCTCACTTAACGCGTATATCCCGACATCGAGGCCACTGCTCCCGGTCATCTATCAGCGCAGAACGGGTACTTCGCTTGGGCCGTCGCGACCGTGACGGCAGGCATTCAGGTTCTTGCAAGGATGGGTCCATGACAGGGAGTTCACCCCATGTGAAGATCACGAACCGGCGCAGACGTCACTGCGCCAGTGAGGATTCGCATGTCATCTCTCTTTCACAGAGCCCGGCGCAAACCCCCACGCACCGTCGCCGCGGCGCTCACCTTGCTGATGGCCTTCGAGGCCGCACTGGTCATCGACACCGGCCAGGCGGTCGCGCTGCCGCGCGTAGCGGCGAGCACGAAGGCGGCCACGGGGGCATCGGCCGACCTCGGTCCCGCCACCGCCGATTCGGAGGCGGCCGCCCGCCTGAAGGCCAGGATCCAGAAGCGACGGATCGAGGTCACCGATGCCCGTACGGAGACGTCGACGACGTACGTGAACCCCGACGGCACGGTGACCGAGGACGCGTACGCGGGTCCGATCCGGTTCAAGGCCGCCGACGGCACGTGGCAGGACGTCGATCCGTCGCTGGTCCAGGCCGCCGACGGCTCGATCCGGGCCAAGGGCCACCCGCACGGGCTGGCCCTCGCGGGGAGGAAGGCCGCTCCGAAGGGCCTGAAGGCCGCCGGAGCGAAGAGCGCCGCCGACCCCGTGCCGCTGGTGACGGTGAAGGACCGCGCGGGGCGGCAGCTGCAGCTCGGCTGGTACGGCGCGCTGCCCAGGCCGACGATCGAGGGGGCCGAGAACACGGTCGCCCGCTACAAGGAGGCCCTGCCGGCCACGGACCTGCTCATCGAGTCCACGCGGACCGGCTACGAGCAGTTCCTGGAGCTGAAGGACCGTTCCGCGGTCGGCGCCAACGGGCAGGTCACCTACAGCCTGACGGCGAAGGGGCTGACCGCGAAGGCCCACGACGACGGCGCGGTCACCTTCACCGACGCCAAGGGCAAGACCGCCGGTCTGCTGCCCGCGCCCGTGATGTGGGACGCGCGGACCGACCGGCACTCCGGCGAGCACACCCACACCGCGAAGGTCGGGGTGAAGGTCGCTCAGGACGGCGACACCGTCACGATCACGCTGACGCCGGACGCGACCTTCCTGGCGGACGCGAAGACGCAGTTCCCGGTCACGATCGATCCGTCGATCAACGTCGGCACGAGCTTCGACACCTTCGTCCAGCAGGGCTACGGCACGGACCAGTCGACCGCGACCGAGCTGAAGATCGGCAACAACGGCTCGGCGCAGGTGGCCCGTTCGTTCCTGTCGTTCCCGATGGCCAACATCACCGGGAAGCAGATCACCGCGGCGAAGCTGAACCTGTACGAGTTCCACTCCTGGTCGTGCACGGCCAAGGGCTGGGAGGTGTGGACGACGGGAGCGGCCTCCACGAGCACCCGCTGGACCAGCCAGCCCACCTGGGGCACCAAGTACGCGACCAGCACCCAGACCAAGGGCTTCTCCAGCTCCTGCAACGACGGCTGGGTCAACGCCGACGTGACCTCGATGGTCGCGGCATGGGCGGCCAACGGCAACGGCTCCAACCACCTCGGCCTGCGGGCCTCGGACGAGGCGGACCCGTACGGCTGGAAGCGGTTCAACTCCGGCAACGCCGCCGCCAACACGCCCTACCTGTCGGTCACCTACAACTCCATACCCGCCGTACCGACGCTGGTCTCCCCGGCGAACCAGGGCGCCACCAACGACACCACGCCGACCCTGTCGGCGAGTTCCCTGGACGGGGACGGCTCGCAGCTCACGCTGGACTACGAGGTGTGGGCCACCGGCGGCACCTCCGCACTGCGCTCCGGCTCGAGCGCGGCCGTCGCCTCGGGTGCGACGGCCACCTGGACGCCGGCGGCGCTGCCGGTGGGCGGCTACAAGTGGCGGGTACGGGCCGGCGACGGCAGCGTGACCAGCGCCTGGTCGGCCTTCCGGACCTTCACCGTCGACACCACGGCCCCGGCCACGTCGGCGGTGTCCTCGACCGGCTTCCCGGCCGGGCAGTGGTCGGGCACACCGGACGCCAACGGCGACTTCACCGGCACGTTCACCTTCACCCCGCCGGCCGGCGATGTGAAGGAGGTGCAGTGGAACCTGGACGGCGACGCCTGGCAGTCGGCCGCCACCACCGGAACCGCCGTCACCGTCAACCCCGTCTTCCGCGCGGGCAAGCACACCCTGACCGCGCGCACCAAGGACGCGGCCGGCAACGTCTCGGCCACCACGGCCTACGCGTTCTACGCCGGCTCCGGCGCGGCGCTCCTCACGCCGGGCGACGGCGACCGACCGGCACGGCGTGCGGACCTGACGGGCCAGGGCAAGGCCACCGACAACGGCGTGCGCTACCAGTACCGGCGCGGTGAGACCGACACCTGGCAGGACATCCCCACGCAGGACGTCCGCCGCAAGGCCGACGGCTCCACCCTCACCGCCTGGCCCGCCACCGTCACGGGCGGCAACGCCGAGGCGCTGACCTGGAACGTGACCGACACCTTCAGCGAGGACGGCCCGGTCGACGTCCGCGCGGTGTTCACCGACGGCACCACCACGGACGCCTCCCCGGCCACCCGGATCACGGTGGACCGCGATGCCGGCGAAGCGCCGAGCGAAGAGGTCGGCCCGGGCAGCGTGAACACGCTCACCGGTGACTTCGGTCTGTCGTCGACGGACGCCTCCGCCTTCGACATGAGCGTCTCGCGGACCTTCTCCTCCCGGCGCCCGGCCAAGGGCGCCCAGCAGGAGGGGCAGGCGGCGATCTTCGGTCCGCAGTGGACCGCCGGCACCACCGCCGAGATCAGCGACAGCGACTGGGCCTACGTGCGCAAGACCTCGGCCACCTCGGTCGCGATCGTGGACGTGGACGGCGAGGAGACCGGCTTCACCGCGACCAGCGGAGGCTGGAAGCCGGAGACCGGCGCGGAGGACCTGACGCTGACCGGCAGCCTGACGGGCTCGTTCACCCTGAAGGACACCGAGGGCACGACCTCCGTCTTCGCCAAGGTCGACGCCACGGCGACCACCTGGCAGCTGGCCAGCTCCTACCTCCCGACGGACAAGTCGACCACCACGGTGATCTCGGAGAAGGTCACGGTGGCCGGCAAGACGCTGGCCCGGCCCAGGTACGTGATCGCTCCGACGTCGGCCGTCACGGCGGACATCTGCGCGGCGACGCCGTCGACCGCGGGCTGCCGGATGCTCGAGTACGTCTACGCGACCTCCACCACCGCCACGTCGGGCACCTTCGGCGACTTCGCGGGGCACGCCAAGCAGATCCGCCTGTGGGCCACCGACCCCGGTGCCTCGGCCGCGACCGCCACGCCGATCGCCCAGTACGCCTACGACGACCAGGGCCGGCTGCGCGAGCAGTGGGACCCGCGGGTCTCCCCGGCGCTGAAGACCGCGTACGGCTACGACACCGCCGGCCGCGTCACCACCCTCACCCCGGCAGGCGAGCTGCCGTGGACGTTCGAATACGGCAGGGCAGGCAACAGCGCGGTGGCCGGCGACGGCATGCTGCTCGCGGTGTCCCGCCCGAACCTGAAGGCCGGCTCCAAGGACGAGCAGGACGGCACCCGGGCGATCACGTCCGTCGTCTACGACGTGCCGCTGTCCGGCACCACGGCGCCCCACCAGGTCGCGCCCGGCGACACCGTCGCCTGGGGCCAGACCGACGCGCCCACGGATGCCACGGCCGTCTTCCCCGCCGACCAGGTCCCGGCGTCGCACGACGGAGGCGCCCTGGGCGCGGCCGACTACGACAAGGCGACCCTCACCTACACCGACCCCTCCGGGCGCGAGGTCAACACCGGCCTGCCCGGCCGGCACCTGACCGTGAAGCAGTACGACCGCTTCGGCAACACGCTCCTCGAGCTGACGGCGACCAACCGCGAGCTGGCCGTGGGCAGCGCGGACTACCAGGTCAACACCCAGAGCGAACTGGGCATTCTCGCGGCCTCCCCGGCCGAGCGCGCCCGGCTGCTCGGGACCGTCTCCGTCTACTCGGCCGACGGCAAGCGGAAGCTGGAGGAGTCCGGCCCGCTGCACCTGGTCACCCTCACCCGCGCCCTCGCGGGTGACACGGACAGCCCTGACCTTCCGGCCGGCGTCCAGGTCGCCGCGCGGGAGCACTCCGTCAGCAGCTACGACGAGGGCCGTCCCACCGACGGCACCGCGACGGTGAGCGACCAGGTCACCACCGTGAAGGTGGGCGCCTGGATCGACGGCTACCCCGGTGACGGCGACGTGCGCACCACCGCCACCGTCTACGACTGGGTCAAGGGCCTTCCCACCAGCGAGATCACCGACCCGAGCGGGCTGAAGCTGACCAAGACCACCGGCTACGACGCCCAGGGCCGCGTGATCAAGACGACGCTGCCGAAGTCCACCGGCACGGACGCCGGGGCGACCGTGACCCGCTACTGGTCCGCCACCGGCACCGGCGAGTGCGCCGGCCGCCCGGCCTGGGCCGACCTCGTGTGCTCCACCGGCCCGGCCGGCGCCATCACCGGCGGCGGCGCCAACCCTTCCGAACTGCCCGTGAAGACCACCGAGTACGACCGCTGGGGCAACCCGGCCAAGCTCACCGAGACCGCCAACGGCGTCACCCGCACCACCGTCAGCACCTACGACGCCGCGGGCCGCGTGAAGCAGACCCAGGTGACGGGCGGCACCGGCACGGCCGTGCCGGCGCAGACCACCACGTACGACGCGACGACCGGTGACGTGGCGAGCGTCGCCAACGGCACCGCCACCATCACCCACACCGCCGACCTGCTCGGCCGGGAGATCGCGTACGACGACGGCGCGGGCAACATCACCCGTACCGAGTACGACAGCCGCGGCCGCAGGACCCGCGTCTCCGACTCGGCGCCGTCGACGGTCACGTACGACTACGACAACCCCGCGGGGCTGCCCACCCGGGTCCACGACTCGGTGCTCGGCACGATCGGCGACGTCACCGGTTCGTACGACTCCGACGGCCGCCTGTACAAGGAGGTGCTGCCGTGGAACATCGACGTCCAGTTCAACCTCGATCCCACCGGCAGCGAGACCTCGCGCTACTGGCACTGGGAGTCCGGCTGGACCATCCAGGGTGAGTCCACCAGCCAGAACATCCACGACCAGGTCGTCACGCGCACCGTCTACACCGGCGGCGGCACCTTCCACCAGTACACCTACGACGCGGCCGGCCGGCTGACCAAGGCCGACGACTCCGTGGCGGGCGTCACCACCCACCGGGCGTACACCTTCGACGACAACACCAACCGCACCGCGCGGACCACCACGGTCGACGACGTCGACGGAGGCGCCCCCACCACCAACACCGTCAACTACGCCTACGACAGCGCCGACCGGCTGATCGCCGCCGGCACCGTCTACGACGCCTTCGGCCGCACCACGGCCCAGGCCGACGGCACCCAGACCGGCTACTACGCCAACGACCTGGCCCGCCAGATCACCGCGAACGGCAAGCGCACCACCTGGAACCTGGACGCGAGCAGCCGCCTCGCCTCCTGGACCACGGAGGAGCAGGCCGAGGACGGCACCTGGGGCGCCCCCGTCACCAGGACGAACCACTACGGCGGCGACAGCGACAACCCGGACTGGACCACCGACACCAACGGCATCAGCCGCTGCGTCGAGGACCTGACAGGCAACCTGGTCGCCACCACCGGCGCCACCGGCGACGCCGTCCTGCAGCTCTCCAACCTGCACGGCGACATCGGCACCCGGATCCCGCTGGCCGACGGCAGCACCCCCGTCGTCAACACCTACGACGAGTACGGCAACCCGCTGCCCGGCACCGACCCCGCCCGCTACGGCTGGCTCGGCGGCAAGCAGCGCTCCGCCGAGACCCCCAACGGCGTCATCCTCATGGGCGTCCGCCTCTACGACCCCCGCACCGGCCGCTTCCTGTCCGTCGACCCCGTCTTCGGCGGCGGCGCCAACGCGTACGCCTACCCCGGCGATCCGATCAACCAGTTCGACCTCGACGGCAAGCGCTGGACGTGGAAGTTCTGGCGGTACAAGAAGGTCCGCAGCTGGGGAGCGCGCGGTCTGGGCTACGGGCTCGCCGGCGTCAGCCGATTCATGGGCTACAAGTGCCGGTACCGGTACGGCATGAGGGTGTGCCAAGGTGGCTGGGGCCTCCACGCCCGTGGCGGCACCACTCTCGGTACGACGTACTTCACCTCGAACAACCGCTCCTACGTCACACGGGACCGGATCAGGCACGAGAAGAGGCACAGGTCCCAATGGCTGCGCTACGGCCTCGGCTTCGGCATCCGCTACCTGCGCGCGGGCGCGAACCCCTGCCGCAACCGGTGGGAGCGCAAGGCGGGATGGCGGAACGGCGGCTACCGGTGCTGAGGCACGGCCGGCGCACGTCGAAGGCCACCGGCCTGGCACTGTCTCTCCTCGTCGGCGTGCTGACCACGGCGTGTGGCCCGGTGCTGCCGGAACACCCGGGTGACGAGAGCCTGGTGCTCGGCTTCCGGGTCACGGACCAGGCGATCGAGGTCAAGGTCCCGGTGTGCGCGGGCGAGAAGCTGTCCCGGGTCGAGGTATGGGATCCGGGCGACGAGACGAAGAAGGAGAGACTGCTGTGGTGGGCCGAGGGCCCACAGGACCGATCGGCCGACCACGGTCTGCTGCGACTCTGGTCA
Organism: Streptomyces sp. NPDC085481; assembly: GCF_044541845.1. NCBI lineage: Bacteria > Bacillati > Actinomycetota > Actinomycetes > Kitasatosporales > Streptomycetaceae > Streptomyces > Streptomyces sp. NPDC085481. The sequence goes on along the minus strand of NZ_JBITTJ010000015.1, from coordinate 28,804 downwards.
CCCGACGACTACCGCAAGGCCTCCACGGCCGGGAAACCCTCGCCGCCCCCGCCCCGGGTCGACGTGTCCGTCACCTACGCGGGCCAGGACGACTCCGTCGGGGACCTCGTCGACCTGGGCGAGGCAGCGAAGCACCAGCCGGCGAACGAGTTCTGGACGATCAAGGGACACCCCATGACCGCCGAGGAGATCGACGGACAACTGTCCTGTCCGGCCGAACGGGCCGGACTCCGGCGATGAGCTGACCGGCTGATCCGTCCAGCCATGGGAGGGACGGCAGGAAACGGGATGCGGGGCTCCACTCGGAGCCCCGCATCCTCATGTGGCGGCTGACCGCGGTCGCGTCGCCAAGGGACCGGTCACGGGCAGCTGGAGCGGGAGTCGCCCGCGTCGGTGGTGCACGTGTCGAAGCCGACGCCGCCCTCCACGGCGTCGTTGCCGCCGACCCCGTCGCGGGAGTCGAGGTTGTCGTTGCCGGCGTCGCCGCGGAGCCGGTCGTTGCCGGTCTGGCCGATCAGACGGTCGTTGCCGTTGCCGCCGCTGACCCAGTCGTGACCGGCGCCGGCGTACACGGTGTCGCTGCCGCCGTTGCCGTAGACCGTGTCGTTGCCGCTGAGGGCGCAGATCACGTCGTTGGCGAAGGTGCCGTTGATCGTCTCGGTGGCGCTCGTACCGACGATCGTGCAGCCGCGCGCGTTGTTCACGGTCGTGGCCGCGTTGGCGTTGTTGTTCGCCGGAGTCGGATCGGCCTCGACCGCCCCGACCGCCACCCAGTCGGTCAGGGTGCCCGTGGCGCGCGGCTCGGCGACCACGGTGACGGTGGCCGAGGCGCTCGGGGCGAGCGTGCCCAGAGTGCACTTCATCGTGGTCGGGTTCACCGTGCACGGCCCGCCCTGGCTGGGCGTGGCCGACAGCAGCGTGCCCGAGCCACCGGTGAGCGTGTCCGAGATGGCGACCCCGGTGGCATTGGTCGTGGCGCTGTTGTTGGTCACCCGGATCGTGTACGTGGCCTGGTCGCCGAGGCTGACGGTCGACGGCCCTGTCTTGGTGACCGAGAGGTCCACGCTGGGCGGCTGCGGGGCGCCGCTCACCAGGTAGCGGACGACGGCCTGGTGGTCGCCGTCGGAACCGGAGACGACGATCTTGCCGTCGGACTGCAGGTCCACGGCCTGACCTTCGTCGAAGAAGGTCTCGATGTCGGTGGTGACCAGGCCGTCGCCGCTGAAGGAGGTGTCCAGCGAACCGTCCGCGTTGTAGCGCGCGACCGCGAAGTCACCCCTGGATCCGCCCGCGACGACGATCTTCCCGTCGCCCTGCATCTCCATGTCGTTCCCGACAGCGCCGTTCCCGCCGAAGTTCGTGGTCACGGTGCCGTCGCCGCCGCCGAACGTCGTGTCCAGCGTGCCGTCGGGGTTGTAGCGGGCCACGGCGAACTGGGCGCCGACCCCGCTGCCGGTCGTTCCGCCCGCGACGATCTTCAGCCCGCTCGCCAGCGCCACGCCCCGGATCTCGTTGCCGAACGGCGTCGCCACCTTTCCGTTGTCGCCGAAGGACGGGTCGGTGCCGCCGAACTCCTGGAAGAAGCGCATGAGGCCGAAGCCGGCGGGGCTCGACCCGGCCGCGATGTAGGTCTCGCCTCCGGCCGGCGTCAGGGCGTTGACCGCGGAGCCGCCGCCCGCGTACGGGAAGACGGTCTTGCCCGATCCGTCGTCGCCCCAGCCGGCCTCGGGGACGCCGGCCGGGGTGATGGCGGCCACCATCGCGTCACCGCCGTAGACGCCGCCGAGCAGGATCCGGTTGTCGGTCCCCGTGGTCACCGTGTTGGCGGAGGTGGCCGTCGTGCCTCCGAGACCGGTCACGAGCTTGCCGTCTCCGCTGAAGGAGGTGTCCAGGGAGCCGTCCGCGTGGTAGCGGGCCACCGCGACCTGGGCCGGCCCGGCCTCCGCTGTGCTGCTGCCGGCCGCGACGATGTCGCTGCCGACCAGCGTCAGCGCCCGGGCCTGGTCGTCGGTGCCACCCCCGAAGTCGGTGACGACGACGCCGTCGCCGCCGCCGAAGGACGTGTCCCTGCTGCCGTCCGCGTTGTGGCGCACCAGCAGGAAGTCGCTCGGGCCGTCGAAGTCGAACCCCGTGCCGAGCGTGAGGATCTTGCCGTCCGGCTGGACCAGGACATCTTGGTTGGCCTCGACATTGGCGACACCGAAGGGGACCTTTCCGTCTCCGCTGAAGCTCGTGTCGAGGTCGCCCGGCGCCGCCGTCGCGACTCCGGGCAGGCTCAGGACGAGGGACAGGGAGACTCCCACGACGAACGCGGCCGTGTTCCGGCCCCGCCCGTCTCGTCTTCGCGTGCCCTTCCGTGTCCCGCCACGGCCAGGAATGAGTGTGGACATACGGGCCTCTCCGCCTGGGGCCGCCTCACGGACGGCCACCGTCAGTGACGGGGCACAGCTTCCAGTCGGCGCCGTGGGCGGCGGCGGAGCGGCTCGCGGGACTGCGCTCGCTGGGCGAGGCAATCCCACTCAGGGGGGTGAGTGGTCGGTGTGCGTGCTGACGGTCGGCGTCGCCCGGAGGCGGGTCGCGGCCGAGCGCTCCCGTCAGGCCGTGGCCTGGCCATCGAGGGGGATGCCGAGCCGGCCGGCGACGGTGGTCAGGGTCGCTCCCAGGGGGAGGGCGACCCGGGCGCGGGCGTGCCGGTCGCCTCGGGTCGGGTCCCGGTTGACGATCAGCACGGGCTTTCCGGCCTCGGCCGCCTGGCGGACGAACCGGAGTCCGGACATCACCGTGAGTGAGGAACCGAGGATCAGCAGCGTGGTCGCCTCGCGGACCAGCGCGCGGCAGTGCTCGACCCTCCGCGGTGGCACCGTCTCGCCGAAGAACACCACGTCGGGCTTGAGGACCCCGCCGCAGAAGGCGCAGGGCAGCACGTGGAAGTCGCCGACCTGCTCGTCGGTGAGGTCGGCGTCACCGTCCGGGTTGATCGCGGCGGCGACCGGGGCGAAGCCCGGATTGGCCTCCTCGAGCCGTCGGGCGAGTTCGCGGCGTGGGCTGAAGCCGCCGCAGGAGAGGCAGACGACCCGGTCGAGGCTCCCGTGGAGTTCCACGACACCTTCGCTGCCGGCGGCCTGGTGCAGGCCGTCGACGTTCTGGGTGATCAGCCCCGAGAGCAGGCCGTGCCGCTCGAAAGCGGTGACGGCCCGGTGTCCGGCATTGGGGCGGGCGCGGCCGAAGGTGCGCCAGCCGAGGTGACTGCGGGCCCAGTACCGGCGCCGGGCCTGGGCGCTGGAGGTGAAGTCCTGGTAGGTCATCGGGGTGTGCCGGCTCAGGCTCCCGTTCTCGCCCCGGTAGTCGGGGATGCCCGACTCCGTGGAGATGCCCGCCCCGCTGAGCACCAGCACCCCACCGGCACTCAGCGCATCGGCGACCGGCCCCGGGTCCGTGGTGCCCGGCGGGAGGTCCTCGGAGGGGGTCCAGCTCAGAGTGGGGCGTACGCGCATGCCGCCAGGGTACGGAACGGGCCCACCTGAGTCCTTCCGGCCGCTCAACGGGATCTGCGACAACGGCCGAAAGCAGTCGGGGCTGCGGTGAACGCAGGCTACCAACTGGTAACTTGCGCGAGTTGATCAAGGCCGAGGCCCCGTTCGCGGCGCCGCCGGCCCGAGCCACCCCCCCCAATCAAGGAACCACATTGGCACGCACCATCCGCACGATGGCCCTCCCTCTCGCGCTCTCCACCCTCCTGCTGTCCGCCGCCCCCGCGTTCGCCGACGCTCCCACCCCGCACCTGGACGCGGTGGAGCAGTCCCTGCGCCAGGTCTCCCCGGGCCTGGAGGGCTCGGTCTGGGAGCGGACGAACGGTAACCGGCTGGGTGCCTCCACCCCCGGCGGCTCCGACTGGCTGCTCCAGACCCCTGGTTGCTGGGGCGATCCCACCTGCGCCGACCGCTCCGGCTCCCGACGCCTGCTGGAGAAGGTGCGCGAGGACATCGCCAACGCCCGCCAGAGCGTCGACATATCCACCCTGGCCCCGTTCCCCAACGGCGGCTTCCAGGGCGCGATCGTGGCCGGCCTGAAGGAGGCCACGCAGAAGGGCAACCGGCTCCAGGTCCGCGTCATGGTCGGCGCCGCGCCGATCTACCACGCCAACGTGATCCCGTCCTCCTACCGCGACGAGCTGGTGCGCAAGCTGGGCCCTGCGGCCGCGAGCGTCACCCTCAACGTGGCCTCGATGACGACCTCGAAGACCGGCTTCTCCTGGAACCACTCCAAGCTGGTGGTGGTGGACGGCGCCTCGGTGATCACGGGCGGCATCAACAGCTGGAAGGACGACTACCTCGACACCACCCACCCGGTGAACGACGTCGACCTCGCGCTGTCCGGCCCGGCGGCGGGCTCCGCCGGCCGCTACCTCGACACCCTGTGGGACTGGACCTGCCGCAACAAGAGCAGCTGGACCACCGTCTGGTTCGCCTCCTCCAATGGCGCGGGCTGCCTGCCCACGCTGCCCCGGCCCGCCGCCCCGGCGTCCGGCGGTGACATCCCCGCCCTCGCGGTGGGCGGCCTCGGCGTCGGGATCCGGCAGAGCGACCCGAGCTCGGCGTTCAAGCCCGTCCTGCCGACGGCCTCCGACACCACGTGCGGCATCGGGGTGCACGACTACACCAACTCCGACCGGGACTACGACACGGTCAACCCGGAGGAGAGCGCCCTGCGGGCCCTGGTCGCCAGCGCGACCGAGCACGTCGAGATCTCGCAGCAGGACATGAACGCGACCTGCCCGCCCCTGCCCCGCTACGACATCCGGCTCTACGACACCCTCGCCGCGAAGCTCGCCGCCGGTGTGAAGGTACGCATCGTCGTCAGCGACCCGGCCAACCGGGGCACCATCGGCAGCGGCGGCTACTCGCAGATCAAGTCGCTCTCCGAGGTGAGCGACGCCCTGCGCGGCCGCCTGAAGGCCCTGACCGGCGACGAGCGGAAGGCCAAGGCCGCGATGTGCGGGGGCCTGCAGCTGGCGACGTTCCGCGCCTCGGACAAGGAGACCTGGGCGGACGGCAAGCCGTACGCCCAGCACCACAAGCTGGTCTCGGTCGACGACGCGGCCTTCTACATCGGCTCGAAGAACCTGTACCCGTCCTGGCTCCAGGACTTCGGCTACGTGATCGAGAGCCCCGCCGCCGCACGCCAGCTGGCGGACGGACTGCTGGCCCCGCAGTGGAAGTACTCGCAGGCGACCGCCACGTACGACTACACCCGCGGCGTCTGCCAGGGCTGACGGCCGTCCGGCACCTCGGGTCGGCCGGTGCGCCGACCCGAGTGCGCGCGGGGACGTCGACGAACCTCGTCGTCTCCCCGCCCTCAGGGGGCGTTCGGAGAACGCCGTCGTCTCGTTGTGCACGGCAACATCGCCCGCCCGTCCTTCAGGAGCACACGAGATGTCATTGCGGTCGGCCCCGGCGGCCGAAGGATCCGAGTCGTGACGTGGTGGGGATGGCTCCTCATCTGGCTCGCCGTCCAACCCCTGCTCGTCGCCGGCTGGCACTTCTTCGTCCGGCGCCACAAGGGAGACCGCGAGTGACCGCCGTACTCGCCCTCACCACAGCGACACAAGGGCCGGAGGAGCGCCGGGCGGGGCCTTGCCCCTGCCCACCCCGCCACAAGCGGCCGGCCCGTGGTGCGGCACGATGGCCCGATGAACGCACAACGGGGAAGCACTGAACAGGAATCCATCGGGGAGCTCGCCCGGCGACTCGTCGCGGCGGACACCGACGGCTGGACGCCGGAGGGCCTGAGGGCCGTGGCGGCGGAGCTGGGGTGGGCCTGGAGCGGCACGCCGGACGCTCCCGTGCTGATCACGGGTCGGCCCTCGGGCGATGCCCGCCTGCGCCCGGTCGGCACCTACGAGAAGCGCTATGTCGACGGCGAGTCGTACGTGGAGATCGCGGTCCCGGTGGCGGCTCCCGCGCCGGACGCCGCAGCGCAGGCAGCCGCCTTCCGCGCCGCGAAGGAGGAGGTGACCGCCGCGCTGGGCGCGCCGTCCATCATGGGCTCGCACGGCGACATGGGCCCCTTCTACGACAACGGACCGCTCTGGGGGGCGCCCTTCCTGCGCTGGCGCGGCAGGCCGGACACTCTCGAACTGCGCGCCGGGAAGTCGGGGCCGGAGCTGGTGCTGCAGCCCACCGACCCGGCGGAGAACTGGTTCTGGCGTCAGGGGGTCGGCGAGGAACACTCGATCAGCGGCTTCTTCGGCAGCAACCGCGACCAGGCCAACGTCGGCCTCGGCTTCCCCGGCGGCTGGACCGCCCGAAGCTGGGAAACCGTCACCCGGTCGCTGGGGGACTTCCTGGGATCGCTGCCCGCCGAGACCACCGCCTTGGGCATCCGGATCGGCATGCCGATCTACGGGCGCAACGGCCGCAGCGCGCCCCTCCTGTTCGACGTGGCGTGCGGCGACCGGCTCTCGATCGGCTGCTTCGCGCCGGACGATGTCGATCCGGCGGCACTCGGCTGGGGCACGGTCGCCGAGCACCCGCTCACGGCATCGGTCTTCAGCGACGACGATCCGGTGTGGCGCGTGGACGCGGGCGGCCCCGGCGAGCCGAAGGGACGCGCGATCGCCGAGATGATGGTGGCGACGGCCAGGGCGGCGGGGGCGACCGATCCCACCGATCTGATCGTCGGTGGTGAGGCGGGGTACGTGGACGGCTACCACGTCACCTACTACGGCCTCGGTCTGCCGACCGGCTGACCTCTCATGTGGCGCGCACCGCCCTGGTGCGCGCCACATGACGTTCACACGAAGCAGGAATGCCGCCACGTGCTCTGCCGGTTGTGGCGTACATGACCCTTGGAGTAACGCTCAGTTCGACCTCCCGGCAGCTCTCCCTCGACAGCACCGTGGCGCTCGCGCGCGAGGCGCGGGACGCCGGCCTGCACTCCGCGTGGTTCGGCCAGTCCTTCGCGTACGATTCGCCCTCGCTGGCGGCGATCGTGGGGCGCGAGGTGCCGGGCCTGCACGTGGGGACGGCCGCGATCCCGATATTCGGCCGTCATCCGCTGCTCGTCTCCAGCCAGGCACAGACGGCCCAGGCCGCCACCGGCGGCCGCTATCACCTCGGCCTCGGCCTCGGCACCCGGCACCTCACCGAGTCGGGCTTCGGCCTTCCGTACCAGCGTCCCATCGGTCTGCTCAGGGAGTTCCTGACCGCTCTGCGGCCCCTCCTCGAAACGGGCGAAGTCGATTTCCACGGAGAGCTGCTGACGGCGACGACGCCGTACTCGGCGGCGGTTCCGGGCGCCCAGCCGCCGGTACCGGTGCTCGTCGCCGCCATGGGGCCGCAGGCCCTGCGGGTCAGCGGCGAACTCGCCGACGGCATCCTGCCGTTCCTGGCCGGTCCCCGTGCACTCGCCGAGCACATCGTCCCGGCCGTGACGGCCGCCGCGAAGGCGGCGGGCCGGCCCGCGCCCCGGATCGTGGCTCTGGTGCCCGGCGCGGTCACGGCCGATGCCGAGGGCGTGCGGCAGCGCGCGGTCGAGTCGCTGGCGCTCTACGAGCGCATTCCCTCCTACCAGCGCGTCCTTGAACTCTCCGGCGTCGACCGGGCCGCCGACCTGGCCGTCCTCGGCGACGAGGAGACCGTCGCCGCCGAGGTGCGGCGCTACCGGGAGGCGGGAGCCACGGAGGTGGTGTTCACCGCGACGGACCTCAGCGGCGAGGACGACCGGCGCCGCACCTGGAAGCTGCTCGGCGAACTCTCACGGGGCTGAGCCCGGCCCCCATAGGCCGGGGAGTCGTCACCACGCCTTGCGGCCTGCGGCGGCGCGCCTCACCCCTGAGGCGCCGCGCCCCGCCGGTTGAGGGGAAGCCGGCCGAGTACCACCGCCATGCCGCAGGTGTCGGTCAGCGCCGAGAACACCAGACCTCCGGCGATCCCGGCCGACAGCACCTGGAACGCCGGGTGGAACAGCAGCCCGAGGAGAAGGCCGAGCAGCACCAGGGCCCCGGCGGCGAAGCGCACCTGACGCTCCATCCCCCAGACCGACCGGACGGGGCCGGGCGGGTACTCGAGACGGTGCCCGGCGGCGGTCCAGGCCCGGGTGCCGCCGGTGAGGCTCGCCGCGGCGACCCCGTGGACGGCGAGCGCCGAGGCGGCCTTCCCGGAGCGGGCACCGGAGGCGCACACCAGCAGCAGCGGCTTGCTCGCGGAGGCGTCGCGCAGGTCGGAAAGACTGTCCTCGATGCGGTCCAGAGGGACGTTGACGGCGCCGGGCAGACGGCCGGAGGCGAACTCGCCCGGCGTACGGACGTCGACCACGTTCAGCTCGGGCAGTCGCGGCTCTGCTTCGCCGACGGTGAGAGTGGGGGAGATGCTCATGACGAACCTGCCCTTGGCAGCGAGGGGGGACCGGCCCCGCACTGCAAGCAGGGCCGTTCCCGAGATGCTAGACGCGCGACACCGCGCGGCGGCCACGACGGGCGGTGTCGCCATGGGGTTGCCATGCGGCCGCCACGCCGCGGCAACAAGTCGAAACGGAACCCCGCGGGGACGGACTGGCCATGGTGATCGGGTGATGTGCTCGGCAAACCCGTCGTCAGGTCGTGTTCAAGGCCGGCGCCACTTCGGGCAGGCGTCCTGGGTCACCCCGTCGCCTCCGAGGTTCTTCATCCGGTCGGCCGTGTTCGCAGCCATGAGATTGTTCGAGGCATCGCTCGTCACCACGTGTGCCGGCCGGTGAAACCCCGGTCGTGGTCCGACGGGGCAATCGTGAGGTGAGGATCGAGGCATGGGATTCCTGTCCGAGGTCAATGAACGCGGTCGGTATCCAGGCTCCGCCGCCGTCCTGCCGCGCCACTGCCGCCCCACTTGCGTCCCGCTAACGTCCCGCCGCTGGGAGCGCCTTCTTGGCGGGGAGGACCTCGCCCCCGATACTGATCGCGATGCGTGTTGCACTGATGACAGCGGGTTCCCGAGGTGATGTCGCGCCCTTCACCGGGCTCGGGCACGGGCTGATGCGCGCGGGTCACGATGTCACCCTCGTGACCCATGAGTCCTTCGCCGGCCTCGTACGCGAAGCAGGGCTTGGCTTCCGGGGCCTGCCTGTCGATCCGCAGGCCGAGCTGCGCTCGGAGCACGGCCGGCGGCTGCTGACCAGCCGGAACGGTCCCGGGCGGCTGGCCTGGATCCTGGCCATGGCCCGTCGACTGGTCGAGGCGATAGCGCCGGGAATGGTGGACACGGCGCGCGAGAGCGACGTGCTCCTCCTCTCCGGCTCCGTCGCGCCACTGGGCCACGCCATTGCGGAGGGCCTGGGGTTGCCGAGCAGGGGGGGTGTACTTGCAGCCGCTCGCGCCCACAAAGGCGTTTCCCCCGCCGGTCACCGGCACCCGCTCCTACGGCGGTGCGGGCAACCGGCTCGCGGGGCGGGCGGTCAGCGCCGCTCTGGAACTCGCGTTCGGCAAGGCCGCGCGTGCCGTCGAGGCCGAACTCGGCGGTCCCCGTCACCGTACCCAGGCCCGGCGCCGGAACCGGGAGCGCCGGAGCTGGCCGGTGCACCACGGCTTCAGCGCGTCGGTGGTCTCCCGCCCGGCCGACTGGCGCCCGGGCCTGACGGTCGACGGCTACTGGTGGCCGTACGACTCGCCGACCGCCGAACTCCCCGAGAAGCTCCGCGACTTCCTGGACTCCGGCCCTCCGCCGGTGTTCGTCGGCCTGGGCAGCCTGACCGTGGTCGACCCCCGGAGAGTGAGCGACCTGCTCGTGCGCGCGCTGCGCGCGGCCGGACTGCGCGGGGTGATCCAGTCCGGATGGAGCGGCCTGGCCGCCGAGGGTGACGACATGCTGGCCGTGGGAGAGGTGCCGCACTCCCTTCTGTTTCCTCGGATGGCGGCCGTGGTGCATCACGCGGGAGCCGGGACGACGGCCGCGGGACTGCGGGCCGGTGTGCCGGCCGTACCCATGCCGATGTGGTTCGACGGCGCGTTCTGGGCATCGCGGCTCGCCGCCCTCGGCGTCTCACCCGGCCCCGTACCCCTGAGCGGGTTCACCGCACCGGACACCCTTGCCGCGGCGCTGACCGCCGCCACCCGCGATCCGGCGTACCGCCGGCGAGCCACCGCCCTCGCCGAGCGACTCCGACAGGAAGACGGCGTGGCGCCGGTCCAGGCGGCGCTCTCTCGCCAGGCGCGCGGCCTGGAGGGTGAATGAAGACCGAGCGCTCGGGCCGCAGCCTGTGGCGCGACCGCGACCGCTACGGGGTCGTCCGGGAGGGCGGCTTCCCTTCCCTCGAACGCGCCTTCGGCTCCAGGTCGCCGAGGAACGAGTCCCGCACCGCCGAGCCGCTCGTCGAAGCCGCAGGATGAGGGAAGGGGCCCCGGGGGTCGCATCCGCCGGGCGGGGGTCGCATCCCCCGGGGCCCGCCCTGTCCAGGGGACAGGAGAAGAACCGGACCCTCGCCTTCACGGCCATGGTCTTCGCCGTCGCGATGGTCTTCGTGGACCAGACGATCGTCAGCATCGCAGCTCCGAGCATCACCGAGGAACTCGGCCTCTCCGCCTCCGGGATGCAGCGGGTGGTCAACGCCTACCTGCTCGCGCTCGCCGCCTTCTTCGCCCTCGGCGGGCGGCTGGCCGACATCCTCGGGCACCGCCGCGTACTGGTGGCGGGCATGCTCGTCTTCGTCGTCTCGTCCGTCCTCTGCGGCTCGGTTCCGGCCGGCGGCTTCGCCCAGACCTGGCTCGTCATCTTCCGCGCCACCCAAGGACTGGGCGCGGCCCTGGTCTTCCCCGCCGCTCTCGCCGTCGTCGTCGCCGTCTTCCCGGTCGGCGAACGGGGTCGGGCGCTCGCCCTGTTCTACGTCCTCGCCGGAGCGCTCACCGCCCTCGGACCCCTCCTCGGCGGCTGGCTGACCGCGTGGACCTGGCGCGCCGTGTTCTGGGTCAACCTTCCCGTCGCCGTCGTCGCGCTCGTCCTCACCGCCCGTGCCCGGTTCCCCGACGTCCGCCGGCGCGAACGCATCGACACGCTGGGCGCCGTGCTCGTGGCAGCCGGTATCGGGCTCAACGTACTCGGGTTCCAGCAGGCATCCGCCTGGGGCTGGAGCCATCCCGCCACCTGGGCGTGCATCATCGGCGGGCTCGTCGTCCTCGCGATCTTCTGCACGTACGAACTGCGCACCACAGAACCGCTCATCCGGCTGAGCGTCTTCCGCGACCGGGCGTTCACGGCCGACACGCTGGTGCTCTTCTTCTCGACGCTCGCGTTCGTCCCCGTGATGTTCTTCGTCTCGGTGTACGCGCAGGTCTCGCTCAGCGCATCGCCCAACCAGGCCGGTCTCTACATCCTGTACTTCTTCGCCGGCTTCGGTCTCGCCGCCCAGTGGGGCGGCCGCATCCTCGACAAGCGTGGGGCCCGGCCCGCCATGAGGCTCGGTACGGCGCTGGGCTGCGTGGGATTCGCCTTGTGGGCGAGCAGACTGACGGACCTGTCGGCCCACGACCAGTGGCCCTACGCCTGCCTCGCCGGCGCCGGCATCGGCCTCCTGCTTTCTCCGGCCTCCACCGACGCCGTGAACCGGGCGATCGGAGCCTCGTACGGCGAGGTCACCGGCATCACCCAGACGGTACGCAACTACGCGGCCGCCGTCGGCATGGCGGTCTTCGGCACACTCCTCACCCACGTCACGACCGGCCGGGTCGCGCAGACGCTCACTGCGAAGGGCATGGCGGAGGGCGAAGCCCACGGCCTGGCCCGCGGCATCGCGGAAACGATCACCGGACACCCGGACGACCATCAGCCCACCGGCAGTGGGCCGACCGCCACGGCGATGCGCGACTCCATCCAGGACATCCGCCTCGACTTCGCCGAGGCCAACCGGTGGGTGTTCTACGGGATGGCCATCGCGATGGGGGTGGCGTACCTGTGCACGCTGCTCCACCCGGGGACGCGGGTCACGGGCGAATCCGCGCCCGCGGTCACGAAGACGGGGAGGACCGTGACGGGCAGGACCGTGACGGGGAAGGCCGTGACGGGGAAGGCCGTGGACCAGCGACGCCTGCGCGGACTCACCGTCACGGCGTCGAGGAGACTCGCAGTCGGGGGCCTGCTCTGGGCGTCGTTGGTCCAGATGCTCGTGGTCAACAACGTGATCGTCCTTCCCCACGCCACGAGTCGGAACGTGGTGCGCCAGATCATTTCGGCGCTCGGAGTCACGCGATGCAGTCGCATCGAAGGATTCCGGTTCTGCTCCCCCTGGCACGAGGCCGCCGACGTCGCGTGGATCGTCGGGGGACTGTGCCTGACCCTCGGCGCCGTCCTCAACGCGGCCCTCCTCCCGCCGGGCCGTCTCAGGAACGCGGCCTTCGGGCTACTGGTCGTCAGCGGACTGGGACTCGTGTCCACCGGCCTCAACCCCTACAACCTCCGCCCGAAGCTGCATCTGCTGTCGGCCGGAACGTGCTTCTTCTTCGGAGCCGTCGGCGTACTGCTGCTGGGGGTCATGCTCCGGCGGGCGCGTCGGCCGTACTGGGGCTCGGTCGGCATCGTGTGCGGTGTCGTGTCCGTCGTCTGCGCCGTGCTCACGGGGGTCAGACCCGACCCCAGCGACCAAGGAGCGTTCGAGCGCGCGTCCGCCTGGCCCAGCATCCTGTGGATCATCGCGACCGGTGCGGTCATCGCCTTCTCCGCGTGGCGCACTTCCAGGACTCCGGCGGGGGACCGGGGCGGCCGCTGATCGAGGTGGCAGGTCCAGCGTCGGCGTCGGTCGCCCGGTCCACCGTCGCGTCGCGCCGCGCCTGGGCCGATCACGGTCAGGACTGCTCGAACCCGCTTCCAGTCCTCGCCCGGACGGTGACCGCGCGGTGTTCGGCAGGAGCCACACCGTACGCGTTGCGGAAGGTCCGGCTGAACACGCTGGGACCGGAGAACCCCCAGCGAGCCCCGATCGCCTGCACCGGCACGCCGCTCAACTCCACACGCTCGAGATCCTCGCGTGCGCGCTCGAGCCGGCTCGCACGAATGTGCGCCGCCACGCTGAGGGACCGGCCGCTGAAGAGGGAGTGAAGGGAGCGCAGCGAGATGTTGTGGCGGTCGGCGATCGCCTGAGGGGTCAAGTCCGGGTCACCCAGGTTGTCTTCGATGAAACGGGTGACCCGCTGAAGCATCAGTTGGGCGCGGACCTCGGCCGGCGCCGCGCGGGGGCTGCCGAGCTGTTGTGCCAGACACGCCGTCGCCAGGTCGAGGGCGACGGACCCCATGCCGGCGAGCTCCGACGGCCCACAGCTCGGGCCGTGGTCGACCAGGGTCTTCAGGAAGCCGGCAAGGATCGCCCCGGTCCCCGTGTCGCCGCGGATGCCCTGCGCGACGAGCTCGTCGACCCTGTCCTGCCGCAACGGCAGGATCGAGCGGGGGATCTGCAGAATGACCGTCTCGGACCGCTCCTCCGTGCTGGAGCCCTCACTCGGCCGTGACGTGTCCGTCAGCACGAGGTTGCCGGTCGCCACGGAGTCCTGACGGTCCCCTTGGGCTATCCGGAACGGCCCCCGAGTGACCAGTGCCAGCTGGTAGTGCTCGGGATCCCCCCTGCGGACATGCGCCGTCGTGCGGTAGGACAGCACGGGCGAGCAGCTCACCGTCGACAGTCGCAAGGCCCCGAGATCGAGTTCGGACACCTCCGCGTCGAAGCCTGCCGCGTGCAAGGCGCTGAGCCGCACGGGCATGACGTGGTTCGACACGGTGTCACAGAACCACTCGAACTTCTCGGTCGAGGTGGATCGTCCTGTCTGCTGATGCTCTGATTCCACGTACGTCCCCTGCTCTCGCCGCGCTCCAACGATTATCCGGCACGATTCGCGAGGCGTTCCGGGAGGCGTTCCGGGAGGCGGCGGGCGCCCGGGCCGGGCGGGTGCGTGGGCCTCAGGCGCCGCTGCGTGGCCGTGGTCAGGTGAGGTTGTTGCGCAGGTGCGTGATGTAGCGGTCGATGGCGTGGTCGCGCACTCCGTCGCTGGTGGGGGCGAAGGGGTCCGCGGTGGCACCCTTGATCTTGTCGGCGAGCAGGCCGACGGCGGGCATGCGGTCGTGGACCCGGCCCGCGGAGTCGATGTAGCGAACCGCGTCGACGTGGTGGAACGCGGGGCCGGAGGGACCAGGGGGACGATGTCGTTGTTGTTGACGAACCTGAAGGTGCGGCCCTTGAGCGCGGCGTCGTACGCCGTGGCCAGCAGCCGGTCGCACGTACGGGGCTGACCGTAGGTGTAGACGCCGTGAGGGGTCAGGTTCGGAGCCTCGAAGTACATGCGGGCGCCGGCGAGCATGGCCAGAGCGCCACCGAGGCTGTGCCCGGTGAACCACACCGTCTGGTCGTCGTCCTTGAATTCGGCGACGGTGTCGCGGATCTGCGGGTGCACGACGTCCAGGGCGCGGTGGAAGCCGAAGTGGACGAAGCCCTTCCTGGCGGGGCCGGGGACGGGCGGGGTGGTGGTGTCGGTGAGCCAGTCGCGGATCTGCTGGGACTCGGTGCCGCGGAACGCGACCAGCACCATGCGGTCCGAGGCGGCGACGTAGGCCTGGGTGTCCTCGATCGGGAACGGCATCGTGTGCGGGGACGTGAAGTGCCGGAACCGGTCGAACCCCCATTCCCGGGCCTGCCGTTCGGCCTCTTCCGGGGTCTTGTAGGCGGCACGGGCGGCCTGGGCGAGCCAATAGGCATGAGACAGGGAGTAACCGGAAGCGGAGTGATCCGGGGCGGGGACGGACACGGCGGGTCGACCTTTCGACGAACGAGCCGGAGACGTTCGTCGATCTTGGCTCTCGCGGAGGTCGCGGCATGGGAAGGGTGCGAGGCATTCGGCGGGCGCACGAACGTATTCGGCGGGGCACGTGTGCGCCCCGCCGAGCCCCCCGGCGACAACACGTTGGCCAAGGGCCCGACGATCTGCCTAGGTTGGGAGGATGTCGACTCCACCGTTGATCCTCCTGCTGTCGGGAAGCCTGCGGGCCGCCTCCACCAACGAGGCCGTGCTGCGCACCGCGCAAGCGCTCGCTCCCTCGGTCGGACTGCGCGCGGTCCGTTACGAGGGCCTCGCGGACCTTCCGCACTTCAGCCCCGACGACGACACCGACCCGCTTCCGGCGCCCGTGACCGCGCTCCGGGCGGTCATCGAGCAGGCGGCCGGCCTCCTGATCTGCACCCCCGAGTACGCGGGGACGCTGCCGGGGTCGTTCAAGAACCTGCTCGACTGGACGGTCGGCGGCACCGAGATCACCGACAAGCCGGCCGCCTGGGTCAACGCGGCCGCCCCCGGCCGCGGTCAGGGAGCGGAGGCCACCCTGCGGACCGTGCTCGGATACACCGGCGCCCACGTGGTGTTGCCGGCCTGTCTGAGGCTCCCGGTGGACCGGGGAACGCTCGCTGCCGACGGGCTCATCACCGATCCGGAGGCCCGCCGGCGCCTCGGCGAGGCCCTCGGGCTCCTGTCGGCCTCCGCAGAGCAGGTGGCCGTACCGGACCGCGCGTGACTCCCGGGAAGGAAGGACCGTGGTGCGACACCCTCCCGAGCTCCCGGAGCCGATCGCCGCCCTGCCCGCTCCCGCGGCAGGTCGACGTCAGGAGCCACCACCTCACACGACTGCCCGGCGGGGCTGCGTGGTCCTGTTGCAGGGACTGGGGCCCGGGGGCCGGCGGGGTCATGGGCCGGGGCTGCCGAAACCGGCCATCAACGGCTCCGTTACTCTCGGCGCCACTGACGTCCACTCAGCCGTGTGGGCAAGCTGCCTCCGAACCGTCACTGGGGAGACGCCGTCGTATGACCACGCCACCATCGCCACCGGGAGCGGAGCGGACCGACGGACCGACCGTGCGGATCGGCGCCCTCGCTCCGCTGACCCGGCCTGGCTGGGTCGAGGCCGGCCGGCACTTGTCGGCCGGACTCGAGCTGGCCGTACGCGAAGTCAATGACGCCGGAGGAATCGCCGGAAAGCCGCTCGAGCTGGTGGTCCGGGACACCGCGGCCGATCCGGAGCGGGCCGCGGCGGTCGTGGACGAACTGGCCGGCCTGGGCGTGGCTGCCCTGGCGGGGGAGTATCACAGCGTCGTCGCTCGCGCCGCCGCTGCCAGGGCCGACGCCCTCGGCCTGCCGTACCTCTGCTCGTCAGCGGTTCTCGACGCGCTCACCGAACAGCCGACTGGGTGGGTGGCCCGCCTCTGCCCGCCGCAGTCCCGCGGCTGGCACGTCTACGCGGACTTCCTCTTCGGCGCGGGCCACCGCCGGATCGCCGTAGCGGCCCAGCCGAGTGTCTACTGGGCATCCGGGACCCGCATTCTGCGGGACTACCTCGCTCCGCGCGGCGGCTCCGTCTTCGAGCTCGACATGAGTGCGCTCACCCCCGCGGCGGTGTGCGACGAACTCGTCGACCAACGCGCGACCGCTCTCCTCCTCCTGGTCGGCCACCCGGAGCCGGCAGTGTCGATCGTCAAGTCCGTCCGCAACGACCAGCGCCTCGCCGAGATCGTGATGGGCGCTCCTGCCGGGCAACCGGAGCTCGCCGAATGGGCGTCATCGCTCGGCGACGACGGCGCCGGGATCCCGTTCCTGCGCTACCTGCCCGAGCGCCTCACCCCACTCGGCGCACGAGTCGAGAAGGCCCTTCGCGAGCGGCTGGCAGAAGCGCCCTCCTTCGTCGCCTTCGAGGGCTACGACACGATCGCCGTCCTCGCCGATCTGCTGCGCTCTCACGGCACGGACCGGGCGCGCATCGCCGAAGCCTGGCCGCACGTCGCCGTCGAAGGCACCCGCGGAAGGATCCGTTTCTCGCGCACGCCGGGCGTCGGTGTGTGGCAATGGACCGGGACGCCCATCCAAGTCGTCGACCGAGACCCGGAGAAGCCCGACCACTTGCGCGTCCTCCACGCCGGCTGAGAGCGCGGGAGGTCCGACTGCCCGGATCTACTCGGACGAGGTCACCCCCAGGCCTACCGGCGCACCCTCCGCGGCCTGTTCATGGACGGACTCGTCGCCCGCCCTCGGGCACGCCCGCCCCGGTTTCGCCGCCGATCAGCTGCTCATCCTCGTCGACGGCCTCCTCGCCACCGGTGCGAAACCGCCGGCCCGGCCCGGCCCGACTTGATGAGGTCGGGGGAGGCGGGTGCGGCTTTCGCGGCGGTCCCGGCACGCGCTGGTGATCAACAAGGTAGAAAGATCCCTGGTGCCCGACCGGCACCACCCGCACGGCCGGTCGCCGGCCCGTGGTGGGGCAGTCCCACACGACCCGAGGATCCCTCATGCGTGTCAAAGCCTTCGACCATCTCGTCCTCAACGTGACGGACGTCGACAAGGCCCTGGAGTTCTACACCGGCGCTCTGGGCCTGGCACCCGAGCGGGTGGAGGAGTGGCGGGCCGGCAAGGTGTCCTTCCCGTCCATACGCATCGACGAGAGCACCGTCATCGACCTCTTCGCCCGCCCGCGCGGCGAGTCCAACGTCGACCACATCTGCCTGGTCGTGGACCCCCTCGACTGGCAGGAGGTCATCGATTCCGGAACGTTCGACGTCATCGAGGGCCCCGTTCCGCGCTGGGGCGCCCGCGGCTCGGCCCAGTCGGTCTATGTAAAGGACCCCGACGGCAACACCGTCGAACTGCGCTGGTACCCGCAGGACGCCGACGTCTGAGGCAGTCGGCCCGCTACGCGGCGGCGCAGGGTGACTCGCTGGGCGAGGTCGGTCTCGAGCCGGGCGGCCGGGGTCAACCCGTGAAGGTCCACTTCTGGTTCGGGTTCCCGCTGCACGACCAGAGTTGTACCGGGGTCGCGTCGGCCGAGTTGTTCTCGCGGACGTCCACGCATTTGTCGGCCGGGATGTTCACCAGGTCCCGGGTGGTGCCGTTGTAGTCGAAGCGCTGGGCACCCGTGCCGTTGCAGTCCCACAGCTGGACCTTGGCGCCCGATGCGGTGGAGCCGCCGTTGACGTCCAGGCACTTGCCGAGTGCCCGTACGGTTCCGTCGCCCGGCAGCGTCCAGCGCTGGGCGGCGGTGCCGTTGCAGGTGTAGAGCTGGACCTGGGTACCGTTGGCGGACTGCGCCCCGGCCACGTCCAGGCACTTGCCCGCCAGGCCGACGAAGGTGCCGGTGGGACCGCCGCCCCCGCCGCCGTCCGACGTGGTGACGCGCACGTAGTCGACGACGAGCCGGCTCGGGAAGGGGGTCGACCCGTCCGGGTTGCCCGGCCAGTCGCCGCCCACCGCGAGGTTCAGGATCAGGAAGAACGGCTTGTCGAACACCCACTGCCTGCCGCCGAGATCGGCGGGCGTGCGGCGCTGGTAGACCTGCCCGTCCACCGACCAGCTGACGGAGCCCGGCGCCCAGTCGACGGCGAACGTGTGGAAGTCGTCGGCGAAGGCGCGGCCGCCCGAGAGGGTGTACGCGGCACCGATCCCGCCGCCGCCCGAGTACCCCGGCCCGTGGAGGGTGCCGTGGACGGTCGACGGCTCGTACCCGACGTTCTCCATGACATCGATCTCGCCGCTGTTCGGCCAGCCGACCTGGCCGATGTCATGGCCGAGCATCCAGAACGCCGGCCACATGCCCTGCCCGCGCGGCACCTTCATCCGGGCCTCGACGTGCCCGTACGTCTGGGTGAACCGGCCGGCGGTGTTCAGCCGGGCGGACGTGTACTCGCACCGGCCGTACCAGCACTGGTAGTTGCCGGGATTCTCGCGCCGGGCGGTGATCACCAGATTGCCGCCACCGTCGAGAGCGGCGTTGGCCGCGCCCGGCGTGTACCACTGCCGCTCATGGTTGTTGACGTTGTCCCCGGTCTCGATCTGCCACTTGCCGGGGTCGACACCCGCGCCGGCCGGGCCGTCGAAGGTGTCCTCGAAGGTGACGGCGCCGGCGGCCGCCGCCGGAGCGGGTCGCGGGGTGGCCGACGTGGCGGGTCCCGAGCTGAGGGCGAGGGTCAGAGCGGCGGTGGCGACCGCCGCAAGGCGTAACGCACGGCTGAGTGAAGGCACGGACATGGAGGGCCTCGATTCCAGGAAGGTCTGGACTTGAGCGTGGTCGAGTGAACCCTGTTGTCGTGCCCCGGTCAAGAGTTTGGGAGCGCTCTCAGTCGCGCGTGTCCGGCCGCGTCGCGCGACGCGGCCGGACACCGACGTGCTCGTGCTGCCGTCACCGGGTCGGGCCGGCGCCGGTGGGGTACGCGTACGCATTGGCCCCGCCGCCCGGAACCGGGTCGACGCTCACCAGCACGCGCTACTCCCCGCGACCGGAAACCGCCGCCGCGGGCCCGAACCGGCGGCGGGTCCGTGCGCCCGGCGCGCTCTGGCTCATGGCGCCACGGGCAGGCAATCGGCGAGCAGTTCGACGATGTCGCGCCACGCTCGCTGCGCGTGCTGTGGGTGGTAGCCGACTCCGGGGACCACCTCCTGGTCGACCGGCGGGTGGTGGAAGGCGTGCAGGGCTCCGCCGTAGACCACCAGGCGCCAGTCGACGCCCGCGGCCTGCATCTCGGCCGTGAACGCCTCCCGTTGCGCGGGCGACATGATGGGGTCTTCCGACCCCACCCCGGCCCACACGGGGCAACGGATGCGCGCCGCCTCGCCCGGTCGGCCCGTGGTGAGCGCGTTGACCGTCCCGATCGCGCGCAGGTCGACGCCGTTCCGCCCGAGTTCCAGCGCGATCGCGCCCCCGGTGCCGTAGCCGATGGCGGCGATGCGGTCGGGGTCGGTCCGCGGTTCGGCGCGCAGCACATCGAGTGCCGCGTGGCCGATGTCCCGCATCCGGCCGGGGTCGGCGAGCAGCGGGGTGACGCGCGCCAGCATCTCCTGTGGGTCGGTGAACCAGCGCCCGCCGTGGATGTCGAAGGCCAGCGCCACGTACCCGAGTTCGGCGAGTGCGTCGGCCCGGCGGCGCTGGAAGTCGTTGAGGCCCGTCCCCTCGGGCCCGATCAGGACAGCGGGCCTGCGGTCGCCACCGTCGGGGAGGGCGAGGTGCCCGATCATCGTCAGGCCGTCGGCCGGGTATTCGACCGTGCGCGTGGTGACTGTCGTCATGAGACTGACGGTACTGACTGTCGAGCGTGGTCGGGCCGGTCTTCACCCTCGGCAGAACATCGCCGTCGAGTGGCGACGTCAGAGAGCCGGCCCCGTGGCGAGCGCGCGGTCAGAACCAGTGCAGGCAGTGCGGGGAGCGCTCGGCGCGGAAGAGGGTGTCAGCGAGAGCGGCCGCGCCCGGGTGGTGGGCCCGGATGTGTCCGGCACGCACGAGAGTGCTCGGGGCGGTGCCGCCCAGGTAGACCGAGCCCAGGTCGCTCACGTCCAGGGACAGGTCGGGCTTCCGGTCCGTCGCGACGCATTCGGCCTTGCCGCCCCGGACGGTCAGCAGATACCGGTCATGCTCGCCGAGGAACGGGTCGTCGACATCGAGGACGACCTCGCCGTCGGCGAACCAGCCGCGCGCGGTCAGCGCACGCGGGACGTCAAGCAGCCGCACCCAGAGCCAGTCGGTGTCGCCGCTCACCTCGCCGGCGCGGAAGTCCGCGAACTGCCAGCGCAGCGGGTGCTCGGGCGGGACGTGCTTGAACACGACCTGAGAGACCAGGTCGTGTCCGAGCACGAACCGGGCCAGGGCCGTGAAGACGGCGTCGTCGGTGGCGATGGTCTCGTCGACCGTCAAGGTCGCGGGGTCGCCGACCGAGTAGCTGGCGTACCCGTCCGGGACGCCGTCGGCGTCCCGGTGGACGGCGACGTAGCGCGGCGCCGGCGAGATCGGGGGCTGCCCCGCGCGCAGCGCCCACCAGCGGTGCGGCCGGGACAGCGCGCCGGGCTGTGCGCGGCGGTAGCGGTCGTAGACCTGTTCCAGAATCCCGCCGCACTCGGCGCGACGCAGCACCTCGACCGAGCCGGTGTCCGAGCCGGTGTCCGGGCCGAGGCCCGAGCTGCTGCCCGAGCCGAAGTCCGAGCCGGCGCCTGGCCCGTCGGCCGTCGTACGCGCCCGGGGAACGGCGAGGGCCGCCTGGTCGCGCCGCACCGTAAGCCGCTGCGTGTAAGTGGCCGGGCCGTAGCCGAACCTGCCGTAGATCGGGGCCTCAGAGGCCAGCAGCACGGAGAGGAACTCC
The DNA here is from genome assembly GCF_044541845.1 of Streptomyces sp. NPDC085481. Lineage (NCBI taxonomy): Bacteria > Bacillati > Actinomycetota > Actinomycetes > Kitasatosporales > Streptomycetaceae > Streptomyces > Streptomyces sp. NPDC085481. The sequence continues at coordinate 7,699 of NZ_JBITTJ010000015.1, read as the reverse complement.
CCACGGGCCTGCAACTCGGCGAGCTGATGCCGCATCATCGTGCTGAGCACGCCCTGGCGACGGTGCGAGGGCAGGACGCCGACGGCGGTCACCCCGGCGGCCGGGACGGGGTTCCCACCGGGCAGGGTGAGATCGAAGGAGTACGCGGCGGCGGTGCCGACGGGCCGCCCCTCCGCCGTCACGGCGAGCAGGCACCGGTCCGTTTCGAGTGCCGACCACCACAGCCCACCGCCCTCGACCGGGGTTTCCGGGAAGCGCCCGAACGCGGCATGGACGGTGTCGACGAAGACGTCAAGGTCGTCATCGGTCGTGGAACGGATCTCCATTGCTGCGGTTGCCTCCTCGGGATTCCGGCTCCACCTCTCGTGGCGCCCGGCCACAGTGCATCGTCGACCCGCGGCCACGGCAAGCGAATTACGGCGGGGGCCCGCGGGCCGGGGTCACAGCACAGCCCGGACCCGCCCCCGCGACACCGCCTGCCACCTCCCACGCGCGCCGCCATCAGGGACCTTCGTGACATACTGGTGCATTCCTGTACGTGCCGAACCCTACGGGCTCCCCGCCAAGGAGTGCTGCTGTGGCATCTGTCGGGGCGACGCGACCCAGCGGGCTCGGCTGGAACCGTGACACGGCGATCCTCGCGCTGCTGTCGTTCGCCATGTTCACGGTTTCGCTCGACCAGTACATCGTCGTCGTCGCACTGCCCGACATCGCCCTCGACCTGGGCTACTCCGCGCAGACCCTGCAATCAGTGATCAGCGCCTACGCCGTCTCCTCCGCCGGTTTCCTGCTGTTGGGCGGACGGGCCGCGGACCTCCTCGGGCGGCGCCGGATCCTGGCCACCGGCCTCGCCCTCTACGCGGCCGCGGCGCTCGTGGGCGGACTGGCGACCGCGCCCGCAACGCTCCTGGCCGCCCGCGCGGTCCAGGGCCTCGGCGGAGCGCTGGTCTTCCCCACCACGCTGGCCCTCATCAACGTCACCTTCCGCGAAGGCCGCGTACGCAACCGCGCGTTGGGGATCTGGGGCGGTGCCGGCGCCGCCGGACTGGTGGTCGGCGTACTCCTCGGAGGGCTGCTGACCCACGCCTTCGGCTGGGAGGCGGTGTTCCTCGTCAACGTGGCCCTCGCGGTCCCCGCACTCCTCCTCGCCTTCGTCCTGATCCCCCGTGACCCGCGGCGCGACCGGACCCGCAGATTCGACCTGCCCGGTGCGCTCAGCGTCACCCTCGGGGTCACCCTGATCGTGTTCGCGCTGGTCCAGGGACCGGGGCTCGGCTGGCTCTCGCCCGGCATCCTGCTCAGTGCGGCGGCCGGACTCCTCCTGCTGGCGGTCTTCGTGCTCGTCGAGCGGCGGAGCAGCGACCCACTCGTGCCGCCACGGCTGCTGGCCAACGCCAGCCTTGTCACGAGCGTCGTCATCGGGTTCATGTTCATGGCGACCTTCGGCTCGGTGCTGTACTTCCTCTCGCTCCACTTCCAGCAGGTCCTCGGCTACGACGCCTTGGAGACCGGCGCCGGCTTCGTCGTCCCGACAGCGGTCGTCGTCGCGGGATCGACGATCGCGGGGCAGCTCGTGACGCGTTTCGGCCTGCGACGCACACTGCTCGGCGCCCTCGCCGTCGGTGCGGTCGGTGCCCTGCTGCTCGGCGCGGCAGTCTCCCCGGACGGCTCGTACGCAGAACTGGTCCCGGGCCTTGTCGCGCTGAGCGCCGGTGACGGCATCGTCTTCACGGGCATGTTCATCGCCGCCGGCACCGGGGTGTCCGACCGGGATCAGGGCATCGCCGCGGGGATCGCCTCCACCGGCTCCGGGATGGGCGCCGCCGTGGGCCTCGCGCTGTTGGTGCTGGTGGCGACGGCGGGCCTCGACGGACTCACGGGGCAGCAGTTGCGCGAGGGCACCGCCCAAGGGATCAGCGACGCCCTGTTCGTGGTGGCGGCGGGCATCGCCCTGACCTTCCTCGTCGCCCTGTTCCGGCTCGGGGAAGGACCCCGAGCGGCGTCGCTGCCACCGCGCCAGGGCCGGCGCTGCTGACAGCCGCCCGACGACTCGGCGGAGCCGATGCTCCTCGAGACGGCTACCCTATCGTTGGCTGATGCGCGCACACCGAATCGACCGCCCGGCAGATCTCGACGTCGTCCGAGAGTCCTATGACCGCGTGGCCGACAACTACGCCCACATGGTGGTGACGACGGGAGTCGGTGACATCCGCACCCACCCATGGCTCAAGGCATCGATCGACGCTTTCGCCGACACCGTGAGCGGCCTTGGGCCCGTCCTCGACGTCGGCTGCGGGCCCGGAACGGTGACCGCCTACCTCGCCGAACGCGGACTCGACGTGTCCGGGGTCGATCTCTCACCCCGCATGATCGAAAACGCGCGCCGCCTCCATCCGCAATGCCGCTTCGGCGTCGCCTCCGCCACCGACCTCGACCTCGGAGAAGCCTCCCTGGGCGGCGTGCTCGGGTGGTGGTCACTGTTCAACCTCCCCCGCGACGTCCTTCCCCAGGTTCTCGCTCACTTCGCGCGTGCCCTGAAGCCCGGCGGCCACCTCATCACCGCAACGCACGTCGGCGACGAAGACCTGGTGCGCACCGAGGCCTACGGGGCAATGCCCGTCCGCTGGACCACTCACCAATGGCGGCCGGAACAGTTCGTGGACCTGATCGAGCAGGCCGGACTGCGCCCGGTAGCCGAACTCCGGCTCCCCGCGGACGAGCAGAGCGGGCCCGGCGTGGTCATCATGGCCAGGCGCCCCGCCTGAGGACCGGTCGGGGCGCCACGCCCGGCACGGAAGCACTGCGCCCTCCGTGCACAAGCCGTAGACCAACTGGCGTACGGTGATGGGCATGCAGCTTCGCCATTCCTTCCGCCGCCATCCGAACGGGCCTCAGCGTTCCGCGCCGGCCAGGGCGTTCGGGTGTGCGCGGGTGGTCTGCAACGACGCGAGGCGACCGGAAGGGACCGGATGAGAGCGCGGACGATCGTGGGCGTGGCGGTATCGGCCTGTGTGGCGCTGGTGGCGTGCGCGTGCGGTCCGGGGAAGTCGCAGGAGGACGCCGGTGCGAAGCCTTCGCAGCCGTCGGCGTCCACACCGGCGAAGGAGCCGTCGGCCGCGCCGTCCGTGTCCGCCCGGACCGGGAAGCCGTCGGCCCCTCCGGCCGGCGACCAGCTCGCGCCCAGGACGAAGGAGGGCGCGATCCGGCGGTACGAGCAGTACCTCCACGCCCTCGGCCGTGAGGACATCGACACGGTCTGCGAAGTGGCCGGGCCGGCCGCGAAGAAGGCACAGGACGAGGGGTTCGGCCCGTGCACGTCGACGTACGTCGCCGTGTTCCAGATGATCTCGCCCGCGCAGAAGAAGGCCCTGCAGACCGCGACGGTCGACCCGCAGCGGATCGTCGTGCGCACGCCGGACAAGATCGAGATGCCGGTCGAAGCGGTCCGGGCCTCCGCCACGTTCTCCGAGAGCGACCTCGGCAGCTACACCCTGGAGTACCTCAAGAAGGACTGGTACATCACCGACTGAACCCGCGCCCTACCCGGAGCCCGCTCGCTCGGTCGGGGCCCGGCGACTCCTTCGCCGGGCGCTACCCGGCAGCCACGACCGGGCCGGCCGTGACCTGAGGAGGGTTGGGGAGCAGCGACGCGAGGTTGTCCCTGACGAAGTCCGCCGCCTCCCTGACCGACGCTTCGGCCCCGGCCCGGTCTTCGAAGACGCTGGTGGAGACCATCACTCCGTCCCCCGCGTCCACCCAGTAGTAAGCCACGAAACCGGGGACCCGGCGGAGGAGAGGCACGAATCCCTCGTCCACCCGGCGACCTGCCTCGGCAGAGTCGGTCACTCCTTCGTAACGCCGAATCACCGCGTACATCGCTGATCTCCTCGTGAGTCCCAAGGCCACCTTGCGCGAAACGACCTACCCCCACCGGGCGTCTCCCGCTCGGGGGACGTCCGGAAGTGACCCGGATAGGCGCACCGACCACGACTCGCGTGCCCGCCGGAGGGTCCGCCGCTGGTGTCGCCGCTCGGGGTGATCCGCTCGACGGCCGAGTTCGGGCGGTCCCTTGGGCTGTACGCGGGTGTCGAGATCGCCCGCCATCGCCGCGGCGCTCGTACGCCCGCCCCGATGGCGAGCGGGCAGCCGGGCCGGCGGCCTCACCCCGTGACGGCCTCGGCGATCCGCAGGGCGGCCTGGGCGGGCGTGAGGTGTGTGGTGTCGACGACCTCGGCCTCGCCGTGCAGCCACGTGCGGGCTGCCTCGGCGTAGGGCTCGAGGTGTTGGAGGCGGAAGGATGAGGGGCCCAAGACGACGTCCCCCTCGATGCGTCCGCGCAGGGTGTCCTGATCGGCGTGGAGGACGAAGTGCCGTACCGGAATGGCATGGCGGGCGAGGCCCGTACTGATCTCGCGCCAGTACTCCTCGACCAGGACGGTCATGGGCATCACCAGCGTGCCGCCGGTGTAGTCGAGGACGCGGCGGGCGGTCTCGACCACGAGTGGCCGCCACGGGGGCCAGTGCTGGAAGTTGTCCGTGGCGGGCAGCCCCGGCGTGATGTCCATGAGTGTCTCGCCGACCTTCTCGGCGTCGAACACCCGTGAATCCGGGATCAGTTGCCGCACAAGCGCACTGGTCGTCGTCTTGCCTGCGCCGTGGGTGCCGTTGAGCCAAACAATCATGGTGCCGAGGCTAGCGGTCAGCAGGTCGGTGTGCGGCAGCCGCGTACGTGGTGACCTGCGTGGCGATGTCCGTCCTGCATCACCTGATGGCGCAGCCCGGTGCGGTGCTCGAGCAGGTCGTCCACCTGTCCGCCTCCGCGCTCGCCGGTGTCGCGCGGTTCGCGGTGCGCCTCGTCGTCTTCGCGCGGAAGCGCTCGCAGGTCACGAGCGCCGTCCGCACCGCCTGCCCCGTTCGCGTGACCGCGGTCCGCGTCCCGGCTCCGGTAGGCCCCGTGGCGGTCTGCCCCGTGGCGTGCCGGTTTCCGCCCGGGCGGCGAGCCGGCGGCGGAGCGTCAACAGCGGGCGAGAGTGCCGCCGTCGACGGTGGACTTGTCGCCGAACACCCAGCCTTCGGTGTCCGTGCCCGAGATACGGGCGTAGATCCACTTGTTGGCATGGGCGTTGGTGACATAGCACTCGTAGGAGATCTTCGTGCCGGACTTGAGCTCGGTCACATAGGAGCACTCCGCGTACGGCCCGGTGTAGAGGTGGGTGTTCTGGGACGCCCGGCCGTAGCCGCTGCTGCTGTTCGAGTGGGCCCAGCCGGTGCACGCCGTCGATACCGGGGTGGGCTCCTTCACCGTTGCCTTCGGCGTCGCCTTCGGAGAGGCTGCCGGGCTCCCGGCCGGCTTGTCACCTCGGTCGCTGGGCGCCGGCGTGGGACCCGTCTGCTGGTCCTCATCCTTCTTCGAGGGGGTGCTGGACGGCGTCTCGCCGGGGTTGACGGACGTCAAGTCCCCCGGGGAGGTCGGACCGCCGGTCGTGTCGCCGGCGTCGGACAGGTCACCGCCGGCGGTGGTGCTCGCCGCGGGAAGTGCCGTGTCCGGCTCGCCGCCGCCCTCGACGCCCCGCATGTCCATCAGGGCGTAGGCGACTCCGCCGCAGGTGAGGACGGTGGCGGCCGCCACCGCGACGATGGTACGGGTGCGCCGGCGCCGCGCCCGGACCATCGTGGCACGGGTCTCGGAACGGCTGTAGTGACCGGCGGGTATCCCGGGCGCCATGCCAGGCTGCGGTGCGCCCGCCGCCGGAGGAGCGGCGTAGACGCCGGCCGACACGGGGGAAGCGACGGGCTGGGGGGCGGGCCCGGAGAGCGGTGCGGCGGCGGGACCGAAGCCCGCCTGAGCGACGGGCGGGGGAGCGGGCTGGGAGAACGGCGCGGCGACGGCGGGACCGAAGCCGGGGGGAGTGACGGGCTGGGGCGCCGGTGCCGCCGCGAGGTCCGCCCTCCTGCCGCCGGCGGCCGCCTCCAGCATCTCGCGCGCCTGCGCGGCGTCGGGCCGCTGCTGCGGGTCCTTGGCCATCAGCGCCCGCAGCACCGGGGCGAGCGGTCCGGCGCGCCGGGGCTCCGGCAGCGGTTCGCCGACGATCGCCGCCAGCGTGGACCACACCGACGTACGACGGAAGGGCGAAGCCCCTTCCACGGCCGCGTACAGCGTCATGCCGAGCGCCCAGATGTCCGATGCGGCGCCCGGTACCTGGCCCTGGGCGCGCTCCGGTGGAAGGTAGTCGAGAGAGCCGACGATCTGACCGCTCTGGGTCAGCTTGGCCAGGGCCTCGTCGCCGGAGGTCTCCATGCTGGCGATGCCGAAGTCGGTGAGAACGACCCGGCCTCCCCCATAGCCTCCGGCAGGGGAGGTGCCCCCACGCTCCAGCAGTACGTTGCCGGGCTTGACGTCCCGGTGGAGGACCCCGGCCCGGTGTGCCGCGTCGAGCGCGTCCATCAGCTTGGCACCGATCGCGGCCGCTTCGCGCGGATCAAGTGAGCCGCGCTCCGCCAGCACGTCGTCGAGGGACGGCCCGTCGACCAACTCCATGACGATGACCGGCAGCCCCTGCTCCTCGACCACGTCGTGCACGGTGACCACACCGCTGTGCCGGATGCGGGCGGCGGCCTGGGCCTCCCTCTGCATCCGGACCCGCAGGTCGGCCAGTTCGGCCGGGGAGGCGTCGGTATAGGCCCGCAGGACCTTGACGGCGACCTCGCGGTTCAGCAACTGGTCCACCGCCCGGGCGACCACACCCATGCCACCGCGGCCGATCGTCGCGGTCACGCGGTATCGCCCGCCCAGAACCTCGCCGGTCAGATCCGCGCCGTTCTCCCCCGTCACCTGTCACATCCCGTTCGTCGCACTGTTCGAAATTCGCCGTGTGGCGGGCACCAGGGTAGGGGTTCGCGAATGTGCGAGTGCGCACGGCCCAGCCCTCGGCAGGCAGATCGCACCTCCAACAGCCGTGATCGGCAAGACATCTCACCTGAGATCAGGACTTTGGCCGTGCGGACCCGAACCCCTCCTCGCGGCCGTGGAGAACGTTCCCCGGAGGGCGACTGCGCCTGGAGCGGTTCGCCGCTCCCGCCGTCGAACGGGCCGGTGAAGACGAGGAGTTTGGGGTCGAGTGCCGTACGTCGGGCCTGACGCTTCCATGCTTGCGAAGTTCCGCATCCGGGAGACCGGGTGCGGCTGCTTCTCCGAGAAGACCGACCAGCGGGGCGTCAACGTACCAGCAGGACCTCGGTGTGGTCCGCCTGCGCCGGTTGTACCGGGCGGAGGCGGAGGTGCCGTCCTCGGTACGTTCCTGAGGGCGCAGGCCGCGCCACTCGGGCAGCCTCAGCTGCCCATGAGGCGTGCGCTTCCTCCTCATGAGTGGCTGCGGGCGGTGATGTCGCCGTGGGCGGTGGTGGCGTGGATGTTCAGGCCGGCGGTGGTGCCGTCGGTGTTGGTCAGGGCGTTGTGGATGCGGCCGTAGGTGGTGCCGGCGTCGAGGGTGGCGGAGGTGCCGCGGGCGGCGCCGACGGTGATGTCGCCGGATTCGGTGCGCAGGGTGACGGTGCCGCGGTGGGCCTCGGTGATGGTCAGGTCGCCCTTCTGGGTGCCGATCTGGGCGGGGCCGGTGAGGCGGCCGATGGTGATGTCGCCGGCCTGGAGGGTGACGCGGGTGCTCGCGGTCTCGTCGAGCTTCACGGTGGCCTGGGCGGC
>NZ_JBITTJ010000014.1:0-264620 GCF_044541845.1 Streptomyces sp. NPDC085481 | reverse complement strand
GTCGCAATCCACACCGAACCCGGAAGGCCCTCACCCGTTCAAGATCCCTCAGCCGAGACCTGCATCACCCGTCCACAACCTCCCTGGACAGAACACCTAGGCCAGGGGCTCGGCGACGAGCTCGACGACCTGGGCGGGGCCCGCCCGGAACGCCGGGGCGGCCGCGTCGGCCTCGGCCATGTGGGGCGCGACGTCGTGCGCGGCGAGCGCCTCCCTCGACGACCAGTGCTCGACCAGGACGAAACGGTCGGGGTCGCCGCTCACCTGGTGCAGGTCGTACTGCAGGCACCCGTCTTCGGCCCGTACGAGAGGCGCGAGGCGCTCGTACGCCTCGATCTGGTCCCGGCCGCGGCCCGGGAGAGTGGTGATCAGGACGTGGAGGCGTATCGGCTGCGACATGGCCCGAGCGTAGATCGGCGAAACCCGGCGGCGGAACGGGATTTCCGCCCGCACGGCCCGGTCCGCCCGCCCTACTCGCCGGCGTCGTCGTCCTTCGCCCCGGGGTCCGCGCGGCCGGTCAGGGTGGCGAGGGAGGAGCGGATGTGCTCCATGTGAGAGTGGATGTCGTCGCGGGCCTCGGCGTGCTCGCGGAGCAGGCGGTCCGTCGCGCGTTCGGTGCGTTCCCGCTCCAGGCGGGCCTCGGTGAGGAGTTCGGAGGCCTTCGCGTCCGCGTTCTCCTGGCCGTGGCGGGCGGCTTCCTCCGCCTCGGCGAGGGTGCGCCGGGCGTCGGCGAGTCCGGCCTCCGCGTACGTGACGAGCTCGGCGTGGCGGGCGTCGAGGGCGGTCGCACGCTCGGCCGCCGACCGGTCGGCCTCCTCGCGGGCCGCCGCCTGTTCCGCGCGCTGGGCGTCGAGGAGGGCGGCGCTCTCGCGCTGGGCCGTCTCGTGGGCGGTGCGGGCGGCGGATCGTTCCTTCTCGGCGTCACGGCGGGCGGCGGAACGAAGTGACTCCGCCTGGACCTCGGCCTCCTTCAGGGCCGCGCGGGCCGCCGAGTCCGCGGCCGCGGTGACCCCGTCCGCGTACGCGCCCGCCGCCTCGGCCGCCGCCCGGCCCGCCGCGTCGGCCGCCTCGGCGAGCGCCTGGGCCTCGGCCTCCGCGGCGCGCACCAGGGTCTCGTCCTCGGCCTCGGCGAGCTCCAGGATCCGGCGGGCCCGCTCCCCCAGGGACTCGTAACGCTGCGGGGCGAGCCCGGCGACGGCCTCGCGCAGCCGGGCCGCCTCCGCCTCCAGCTCCTCGGCGAGGACGGTCAGGCGCGCCGCCCGCTCCCACGCGCCGTCGCGTTCCTCGGAGAGCGCGGCCAGGTAGCGGTCGACCTGTTCGGGGCGGTAACCGCGGCCCCGTCCGACGGCGAAACTCATCCCTGACGCCCCTTCGACTCCCTCATGCCCTCAAACATCAAGGATGCGGCATCAGAAGGGACAAAAGGCGCGCGACGTGAGCACACGCCGAGCGCCTTTCGTCACATCCCGCCCCCATGGAGGGGCCGGGGCGTGTCCGGCCGGATCAGGACCGGACACCCCCTAGAGCAGGCCGTCCCACATCTGCTCCAGCAGCACCGACCACCAGTTCTCCGGCGACGACAGCGCCGCCGGGTCCAGCATCGCCAACTGCGCCTGGAAGTCGACCGTCCAGCGCCCCGCCTGCTCCGGGTTGAGCCCGAACCGCAGCCGCCACATCCGGCCGAGCAGTGCCAGGCAGCGCACGAACTCCGGCAGCCCGGTGTTCACGAACTGCGGCGCCACCGACTGCCCGCCGGGACCGGCCTCCACCGGTACGGCGACGATGTGCGCCGTACCGTACTGGACGCAGATCGCCCGGCCGAAGTCCGAACCGAGCACCAGGTACGAACCCGCGTCCGGCGCCGGCTGGATCTGCCGCTGCGCCGCCAGCTCCGCCAGCGTCGGCACCACCGGCATCGCCGGCTGCGCCCAGAAGAACGGCCCGAAGTCGGCCGGCAGGCCCGCCCAGACGAGCGTGACCGCGACCAGCTCCGGTACGCCCTGCCGGGACACCGCGCGCTGGTCGAAGCGCAGGATGCCCGGGCCGAACGCCCCGGCCAGCTCCTGCGCCACCCCGTCCGGCGGCAGCGGCGGCGCCGGCTGCACCTGCGGCAACGGCGCCCGCACCGGCGCGGGCCGCGCCGGGCCGTCCGCGACCTGATGCAACTCGCCCTGATGGGTGAGGAGTTGACGCATGCCCTGCTGGCGGCCCGCGTGATCACGGCCGTACGGCGCGATGTTGGTGATCCGCGCCTGCGGCCAGGTCTCCCGGATCATCCGCGCACAGTAACCGCCCGGCAGCTCACAGGACTCCAACTCCGTGTGCAGTTCAAGCACTTGCTGCGGCGGCACGTTCATGGCCCGCAGCTCGTGCAGGATCTGCCACTCCGGGTGCGGCGTGCCGGGCGCGGAGCGGCGGATGATCTGCTGCTCCGAACCGTCGGGCGCGCGGTAGCGCAGCACGGCCTGGTAGCCCGGACCGACGATCGGCAGCCCGGCCGGCTGCGGGTACCCGTACGCGGGCGCCTGCGGCTGCGGCTGCCCCGGCGCCTGGGCAAGCGCCGGAGCAGGGCCGGGCGGCGGGGGCGGGCCGGCCGGACCGGGGCTCGCCAGCATCGTCGCGGCATGCGCGATCCCGCCCGGCGGAGTGCCCGGCGCACCCGGCGCACCCGGCATGCCCGGCGGCGGGGGCGGGGGCGGCGGCGCGCCCGGCCCACCCTGGCTCGGATGCGCCAGCATCGTCGCGGCGTACGCGACCCCACCGGGCGGCGTGCCAGGCGTACCCGGCACCCCCGGCGGCGGGGGCGGAGGCGGCGGCGCGCCCGGCCCACCCTGGCTCGGATGCGCCAGCATCGTCGCCGCCTGGTGCACTGCGGGAGGCGGCGTCGCCGACGGCGGCGCGGGAGGCCCGGGCGGGGCCGGCGGCGCGGGCGGTCCCGGCGGCGTACCGGGCGGCGTACCCGGCGACTGGAGGCCCTCGGGGGGAAGCTGCGACACCAACTGCGTGCGGACGTACGCCCCTGCGGGCGGCGTCGTGGGCGCCTTGCTCGTCACCGCGTCGGCGATGTCCGCGGCGCCGGGCGCCCCGGGCGGGGGCGACGGCACGGCGGCCCCGCCCCTCGAGAAGGTCCCGTCCGTGTTCAGGCGCGGCGCGATGGCCGTGGGCGGCAGCGCGCTGCCCCCCTTCATCAGCGCGGTGGGCGCGTCCGCCCCCACCGACGGCGGCGGCGTGTCCTCGTCGTCCGCCCCCGAAAGCGGCGGTGCGAACACCGTCGCCGGCAGCGGTACGGCTCCGTCGGCACCGCCGGCGCTCGCGTTCGCGTCCGCCCAGGGGCTCTGCGCGGGCACACCGCCGGACGCGGTCGGCTCGTGGCCGGCGCCGTCGGAGTCGCCGGCGGCCGAGGGCGACGACGCGGGGCCGGACCACGGCGAGGCCGCGGGGGCGCCCGAAGCGGCCGCGTCGGACGACGGCACTCCGGAACCGGAGGAGCCGGACACCTCGGACGAGGCACCGGAAGCGGCGGAGCCGGCTTCAGCGGACGGGGCCTCCGGCGCGGAAGACCCGAAGCCCGGCGCACCGGCCTCGGGCGAGGCGCCGAGCCCGGCAGGCGCGGAAGCCGCGACAACCGGCGCACCAGCCCCAGCCGAACCACCACCAGGCACATCAGCACCGCCCTGAACCCCAGGCACACCCGGCGCACCAGGCGCACCCGGCGCATCCACCGCAGCGCCCTGGGCCGACTCCTGCCCACCAGACGCCCCGGACGCACCCGGCCCAGCAACAGGCGCCGCAGCCCCGCTCGCACCGCCCGGCGCACCAGCCACAGCCGAACCACCGGCGGCGGCACCGGCAGCCTCGGCCGGCACCCCGCCCTCCGGCGACGTCGACACACCCTCCGCCGACGCCCCCGCCGACGCCTGCGACGCGTTCGAGGACACCGGCGGCAGGCCGATCTTGTCCGCCGCCTCCTGGAGCCACTCCGGCGGGCTCAACAGGAACGACGTCTGGTTCAGGTCGATACGCGCCGCCTGGGCCGGGATCGGGGCGGACGGCTCCGCGGCAGCCCCGTACTCCTCCTCGTACCGGCGGATCACCTCACCCACCGGCAGCCCCGGCCACAGCGTCGCCTCGCCGCTGTCGCGGGCGATGACCAGACGCTGCCGGCCCCCGTCCGGGGTCGGCGCCTCCTCACGGTCCTCGGCCCAGACCACGAAGCCCAGCCCGAACTCCCGCACCCGCACCTCACGGTGCAGATACGCCGGCACATCGCCGTTGATCCACTCCTCGGCGCGCTCCTGCGCCTGCGCGAACGTCACCACAGCCAGTTCACTCCCCCACCGGGACCACGGGCACGGCGCGCGCGAAGCCGCCGTCCACCATCAGGTTCGCCACCGTCTCCAGCTCCGGCGGATTGCCCGCGAGACGCTGCAGGAAATCGTCGAAATCCGCACCACAGGGCAGCAGCAGCCGCTCCGCCCGCTCGTTCACCGTCCAGCCGTCCCGGTCCCGGGCGTCGTCATAGACGCAGAACCACACCGAACCGACCGCCTCGCCCTTCACCTTCACCGCCAGCAGACCGCCCTGCACGAACGCCACCCCCAGGTAGTCCTTCGTCAGGTGGTCCCGCAGGCACTTGTTGACGTAGACGAGGTCGTTGACACCCGCCTCCTCGCGCACCGTGAAGAACGGCTGGTCCACCAGCAGCCCCAGCTCCGCGTCGAGCGCCGCACCCAGCGGAGCACAACCGCCCGCCGCCTTCAGGAAGGAGCGGTACGCGCCCGGCAGCCGGTAGCCCAGATCCTCCTCCACGCCCTGAAGCTGCTGCTCCGACACCGACACCACACGCTTCGGCAGCCCGAAATGCGCCGGCCGGGTCTCCTGCAGCGGCCGCGTACCACGCTTCGACTGGTCCACGGCAGCCGTCGTCACCCCGGCATGATGCCGCAGCAACGCCTTCACCTCGACCGGGACCAGCTCCAGACGGCGCGAGTGCGCCACGTGGTGCCACGTCCAGCCGTGCGGCGTCGCCACCGACGGAATCGTGTCCCACAGCTCGTGGCCGGTCGCGGCCAGCGCCGCGTTCGCCGACACGTAATCCGTCAGGCGCAGTTCGTCGACGCCGAAACCCTCCGGCGGATCCGCGATCTCCGCCGCCGCCCGCGCGTACGGAGAGAAGTCCGGGTGGCCACGCTCGTCCACCCGCACCCCTCTGGGGTGACGGGAGGCCCGGACCGGGTCCGGGAAGTGCACGACCTGCCCGGCGTACGCCGCGTTCGGCGGCGCGGTGTCCTGGCCGAGCCGACCTGTCGTCATGGCGGTTGCCCCCTGAGTGGCTTCTACTGGCTGGTCCGCACAGCCTAAGCGGTGCCACAAGGCCCAGACCCGGCCCGAGGCCGCCACCCCGCCCATGGTGACCAAGTGTCACGACGGCATGACAGCACCGCCATGGTTCCGACACACCGAAGCCACGTTTCAGCGGCCCGGCTTCCCCATCCGGCACCCTGTTTGGCAGGCTGTTCCAGCAACTCGGGGGATTGCAGGAGGGGAAGACCAGCACCATGCACGCAACCACCACACCAGCACCACTGCCCACACAGGGTGACCCACGCCTCAACTGGGGCAGCGACACCGACAGCCACCGCGCACCGTTACTGCGTCAACGCCGCGACGGCATCCTGCCCACCGTCGGCGCCGCCCTCTCCGTCCGCGGCGAGACCCTCACCTGCACCGCCGCCCGCGGCGACCAGGCACCCACCCTCCACCCACTCGTCCAGGACTTCCTCGACACCCTCACCAGCGGCCAGCGCGAACGCTTCACCGGACGCTGCCCCGAAGCCATCCTGCTGTCCCGACACCTCGCCGCCACCGAGAGCACCCGCTCCAAGCGCGCCCAGCGCAAGCCACTCACCCCCGGCGAGGCCCGCCGCTCCCTCAAACACGCCAAGCTCACCGCCCGCCGCATCCGCGAGGACGGCGACCCGCTGCACGGCAGCTACGCCGCGCCCTGCCGCTCCTGTACGGCGATGCTCGCGCACTTCGGAGTCCGCACCGTCGACCCGACCACCGCACCGACCAACGGCTAGAACGGCTCACCCCAACCCCATGCCCGACCTCAACAGCACCCGATTCCCGGTCAACGTCGACGCCGCCCTGCGCGAAGCCGGCTGGCAGCCCGGCCGCTGGGACATCAAGCTCGCCGAAGAATGGGCCGACGCCCTGCGCGCCCACGTCTCCCCCGCCGGACACCGGCACAGCGTCTTCCCCGCGGCCGTCGAGGCGTGGGCCGAATTCGGCGGCCTGCACATCACCGCACCCGGCCAGGGCCGCCAGATCGCACCCTCGACCGTACGCTTCGACCCCCTCGCCGGACTCCACCTCGCCCGCACCCTCGGCGACCTCGGCCGCGCCCTCGACACGGAACTCTCCCCGCTCGGCGAGGAGGGCGACCACCGGGCGGTCCTCGCGATGGACATCGAGGGCCGCGTCTACAGCATCGACCACACCGGCGACTGGTACCTGGGCCAGGACATCGACACCGCCCTGTCGACCCTCGTCACGGGGTCACAGCCGACGAGGCTGGTGGCAGCCCCGTAGGAGCCGGAGCCTCACCGCCCCAGCCGACGACGCTGGTGGCGGGCCCGTAGGAGCCAGGGCTTCAGCGCCCCAGCCGACGACGCTGGTGGCGGACCCGCAGGAGCCAGGGCCTCAGCGCCCCCCAGCCGACGACGCTGGCGGCGAGGCCGCAAGAGCCACGGCCTAAGCGCCCTGCCCCACCGGCAGCACCGCGCTCACCCGGAAACCCCCCGCGTCCGTCGGACCCGAAACGAACACCCCACCCAGCCGGGTCACCCGCTCCCGCATCCCCACCAGACCGTTCCCACCGCTCGGCAAATGCGCATCCGCGGCCGTGGCGTCCGACGGACCGTTCTCCACCTGCATCGCGACCTCCGCCTCACGGTGCGCCAGACGCACCACCACTTTCGCGCCGGCCGCATGTTTGTGGACGTTCGTCAACGCCTCCTGGACCACCCGGTACGCCGTCTGCTCCACCTCGGCCCCGTACACCCGCACCTCGCCCATCACCACGAGGTCGACCACCGCACCCGCCTGCCGCGACTGCTCGACCAACGCCTCCAGCGCCTCCAGACACGGACCCCCGTCCTCCGCCGCGGCCTCGGCGGCAGCCGCCGCCGCACGGCCGACCGCGGCCAGCGGCAACGCCGTGGAAGCCGACGGGATCTCCTCCCGCAGCACCCCCAGCATCTCCCGCAACTCGGTCAACGCCTGCCGGCCCATGTCACCCACCAGCGCCGCGTTCTTCACCGCCTTCTGCGGATCCTTCAACGCCACCGCCTGCAACGCGGCCGCGTGCACCACCATCAACGACACCCGGTGCGCCACCACATCGTGCATCTCCCGCGCGATCCGCGTCCGCTCCTCCTGCCGCGCCCACTGCGCCCGCTGCTCCGCCCGGTCCGCGAGCAGCGACAGCTCCTGCTCCAGGCTGTCGGCCCGCTCCCGCAACGACTCCATGAGCCGGCGCCGGGCGCCTATGTAGAGGCCGAAGAGGAGCGGCGGGGCGTTGAGGCCGAGCGTCATGAAGAGCGAGACGACAGGGACGTACCAGCCGCTCGGGTCGAAGTCCTGCTGGTTCACGTCGGCCTGGGCGACGTCCTGGCGGAGCCGGACCATCGTCACGATGTACACGGCGACCGTCGACATGCCGGCGAGCGCGGCCGTGAAACGGCGCGGGACCTCGGAGGCGGCCAGCGAGTACAGGCCGACGATCCCCATCAGGTAGCCCATCTCGGCGGGCGTGACGGCGATCGAGACCAGCACGACGGTGATCGGCCACCGTCGCCGCACCAGCAGCACGGACCCGACGATCAGCCCGAACAGCACCCCGACCGGCACCGGCAGCGAAGCCTGCCGGGCGAACCCGACCCCTTCGAGCCCGCACTCCAGCGCGGACACCACGGCCAGCCCGACATCCAGCACCACACTGCGCCGTCTCCCCCACCACCACCACGTACGCGGGGCTTGCATGCCCGCCGCGTCCTGGTCCGCCCCCGTTGTGGTCATGCCTTCCACCCTACGGGCGAGGGCCACCGATTTTCCCGCCGCCGACGGGACCCGGAGCGGCGCACGTCAACGTGTGCACACACCAGTCCCTCGAACTGGTGAATCGACAGCGTTTTCGACCCGGCCGTCCGCATTCCGGACGAGGGTGTTCGCATGACCTCCAGCACGAGCAAGTACGCGGACTTCGAGAAGCTTCGCGAAACGGCCATCGCGTTACGCCGCGAAGGGCTAAGCCGCCGCCAGATCCGTGACCGCCTCCGCGTCGACAACAACGACGTCCTCAACCGCCTCTTGCAGGGAGAGCCCCCACCGGACTGGACCCGCCGCCCCAACGCCAAGGACGGCCCCCGCGCCCGAGCACGCGAGCTGCGCCTGGAGGGCAAGACGTACGACCAGATCCAGGTCGAGCTGGGCTGCTCGAAGAGCTCGATCTCGCTGTGGGTACGGGACCTGCCGAAGCCGGAGCGGCGGGCACTGCCCGTCTGCACCGATATGCGTCGGGCGCAGCAAGGAAGGCGCGAGGCCCACGAGCGCCGACTCATCGAGTACGCAGCGACACGACAGACCGCGATGGGCGAGATCGGCACGCTCACAGACCGGGAGCTATTCCTCATCGGAACGGCCCTCTACTGGGCCGAGGGTGCGAAGGCCAGGCCGCAGGCATACATCAACTTCGCGAATAGCGACCCGAACATGGTGCGGCTCTTCCTGCGATGGCTGCGCCTCTTAGGCATTGCGGAGGACCGACTCCGCTTCTTCGTCCAGATCCACGAGTCGGCGGACGTCGCCGCCGCCGAGGCCTACTGGGCCAGCGTTACCGATGCGAAGCCGGAGCAGTTCGGCAAGACCTCGCTCAAGAGGCACAACCCGAAGACGAACCGGAAGAACGTGGGGGCCGACTATCACGGCTGTCTATCCGTGCGCGTTCTCCAGGGTGCCGAGCTGTACCGTCGCATCGAGGGCTGGTGGTGCGGCATAGTAGGAGCCGTCGACTCGATCAACGGGACTCAATGTCCGATTTGATCCAGTCCGCTATCCCCTGTGGTGTAATCGGCAGCACTGGGACCTTTGGAGTCCTATGTCCGGGTTCGAGTCCTGGCAGGGGAGCCCATGCTCACATTCGGGTCCTGACCTCCTCGGTCAGGACCCGCGCTCGTTCTCCGCCCGGCACCCCCCGCTATCCTTCGGAAGTCCACCACCCGAAGCCGAAGGGCATTCCCGTGAGCGCCAACCGCCCGGCAGCCGTCGTCGTCCTCGCAGCGGGTGAGGGCACCCGCATGAAGTCGAAGACTCCCAAGGTCCTGCACGAGATCGCAGGGCGGTCGCTCGTGGGGCATGTCGTGTCCGCCGCTCGTGAGCTGGAGCCCGAGGACCTGGTCGTGGTCGTCGGGCATGCGCGGGAGCAGGTCAGGGGGCATCTGGACGCCCATTACGCCGGGACGCGGACCGCGGTGCAGGAGGAGCAGAACGGGACCGGGCACGCGGTGCGGATGGCGCTGCAGGAGCTCGGGCGGACGCCTGAGGGCACCGTGGTCGTGGTGTGCGGTGACACGCCGCTGCTGGCCGGGGAGACGCTGCGGGCGCTGGCTGCGACGCATGAGGCGGACGGCAACGCCGTGACCGTGTTGACGGCCGAGGTGCCGGACTCCACGGGGTACGGGCGGATCGTGCGGGATGCGGCAACGGGGGCCGTGAAGGAGATCGTCGAGCACAAGGACGCCTCCGACGCGCAGCGGGCGATCAGGGAGATCAACTCCGGGGTGTTCGCCTTCGACGGTGCGCTCCTCGCGGACGCGCTGGGCAAGGTGCGGACGGACAACAGCCAGGGCGAGGAGTACCTCACGGACGTGCTGTCGATCCTCCGCGAGGCGGGGCACCGGGTGGGTGCTTCGGTTGCCGGGGATCACCGGGAGATCCTGGGGATCAACAATCGTGTGCAGTTGGCGGAGGCTCGTGCGCTGCTGAACGCCCGCCTTCTTGAGCGGGCGATGCTGGCGGGTGTGACGGTGGTCGACCCGGGGTCGACGTTCGTGGACGTGACGGTGACGTTCGAGCCGGACGCCGTGGTGCTGCCGAACACGCTGTTGCTGGGTGCGACGCACGTCGGTGAGGATGCCGTGGTGGGTCCGAACAGCCGCCTGAAGGACACCAGGGTCGCGCGGGGGGCGCGGGTGGACAACACGGTGGCGGATTCGGCCGTGGTCGGTGAGGGTGCGTCGGTCGGTCCGTACACGTATCTGCGTCCGGGGACGGATCTCGGGGCGGGGTCGAAGGCCGGTACGTACGTGGAGATGAAGAACGCCGTCATCGGGGAGGGGACGAAGGTTCCGCATCTGTCGTATGTCGGTGACGCGACGATCGGCGATTTCACGAACATCGGCGCGGCGAGCGTGTTCGTGAATTACGACGGTGAGGCGAAGCACCACACGACGATCGGTTCGCACTGCCGGACCGGTTCGGACAACATGTTTGTGGCACCCATCACGATCGGGGACGGGGCGTACACCGCTGCCGGTTCCGTCATCACGAAGGATGTGCCGCCCGGTTCGCTGGCCGTCGCCCGTGGCCAGCAGCGGAATATCGAGGGTTGGGTGGCCCGCAAGCGGCCGGGTAGTGCCGCCGCGCAGGCTGCTCAGGCTGCCGCAGAGACGTCCGCCGGCGAAAGCTGACCGGAAACGAGTACGTCGAACTCGGCGTACCGTGATACGTGCACACAAATTCGGCTGGCTCGTACACGCGCACGGGAGCGCGGTTGCGGCCAGAGAACCCGTCGAGGAGACAGTGCTGTGACCGGGATCAAGACGACCGGCGAGAAGAAGCTGATGCTCTTCTCCGGCCGCGCCCACCCCGAGCTGGCCGAGGAGGTCGCACACCAGCTGGGTGTCGGCATCGTGCCGACCAAGGCTTTCGACTTCGCCAACGGTGAGATCTACGTCCGCTTCCAGGAGTCGGCGCGTGGCGCGGACTGCTTCCTGATCCAGAGCCACACGGCTCCGATCAACAAGTGGATCATGGAGCAGTTGATCATGATCGATGCTCTGAAGCGGGCCTCGGCCCGGAGCATCACCGTGATCATCCCGTCGTACGGGTACGCCCGTCAGGACAAGAAGCACCGTGGTCGTGAGCCGATCTCGGCGCGTCTGGTGGCGGATCTGCTGAAGACGGCCGGTGCGGACCGGATCCTCACGGTGGATCTGCACACGGACCAGATCCAGGGCTTCTTCGACGGTCCGGTGGACCACCTGTCGGCGCTGCCGGTGCTCGCGGACTACGTGGGTGCGAAGGTGGACCGCGAGAAGCTGACGATCGTGTCTCCGGACGCGGGTCGTGTGCGGGTGGCGGACCGTTGGTGCGACCGTCTGGACGCGCCGCTGGCGATCGTGCACAAGCGTCGTGACAAGGACGTGGCCAATCAGGTGACGGTCCACGAGGTCGTGGGTGACGTGCGGGGCCGTGTGTGTGTCCTGGTGGACGACATGGTGGACACGGCCGGCACGATCTGCGCCGCTGCGGACGCGCTGTTCGCGCACGGTGCGGAGGACGTCATCGTGACGGCGACGCACGGCATCCTGTCGGGCCCGGCGGCCGATCGCCTGAAGAATTCGAAGGTGAGCGAGTTCGTCTTCACGGACACGCTGCCGGATCCGAGCTCGCTGGAGCTGGACAAGATCACGGTGCTGTCGATCGCGCCGACGATCGCGCGCGCGGTGCGTGAGGTGTTCGAGGACGGTTCGGTGACGAGCCTCTTCGAGGAGCACTGAGTCTCCGAGTAAATCCGGAGAGAGGGCCCGCTTCCTTTTCGCACGGGAGGCGGGCCTTTCTGGTGCCCGGAAGGGGCCCGGTCGCGTGCCTGGAGGGGGCTCCGGTCGCGTGCCTGGAGGGGGCTCCGGTCGCGTGCCCGGAGGGGCTCCGGGGCTCCCGGGAGGGGGTCCGCCGGTGATCCATTTGGGCGGTCCGTGGCTGGCCGCTAGACTGTCGTGGTTGCTCGGCGAGGGAGGCCGGACCCATGCGTACGTCGTACGCGGTCCCGGCGGTCCGTTATCGACGCGCTCTTCGTAGCAGGCCATCGCCAGTCGTGGCCGGGTGACAGTCGTCTTTCGTCACCACACTACGAGGAGTGCACATGTCCGAGGTGAAGATCACCGCGTCCGTCCGCAGCGAGTTCGGCAAGGGCGCCGCCCGCAAGATCCGTCGTGACAACAAGGTCCCCGGTGTCCTCTACGGTCACGGTTCGGACCCGGTTCACGTCACCCTGCCGGGCCACGAGCTCCAGATGGCGCTGCGCACCCCGAACGTCCTGCTGTCCCTGGACATCGAGGGCCGCAACGAGCTGGCGATCCCGAAGGCCGCCCAGCGCGACCCGCTGAAGGGCTTCCTGGAGCACGTCGACCTGCTCCTGGTCAAGCGTGGCGAGAAGGTCACCGTCGAGGTTCCGGTCCAGGCCGAGGGTGAGCTCGCCGCCGGCGGCAACCTGCTGGAGCACGTCCTGAACACCCTTTCGGTCGAGGCCGAGGCCACCCACCTGCCCGAGGCCGTCACGGTCTCCGTCGAGGGCCTGGAGGCCGGTGCCTCCGTCCTGGCGCAGGACATCGCCCTGCCGTCCGGCGTGACCCTGGTGACCGAGGCCGACGCCGTGGTCCTGCAGGTCCTGGCCGCGCAGGCCGAGGAGCCGGCCGCCGAGGCCGCCACCGAGGGCGAGGCCGCCGAGGGCGCCGAGGCCTGAGCCGTAGGCTCTGCCTGACGTGACGGGGTGACGGGCCGGGAACGGCCTGTCGCCCCGTTTCTCTTGCGACCACGCGTACACACGAGGAGACGAGACGCAGATGACGGACGACGCGAACGCCCCCTGGCTGATCGTCGGCCTCGGCAACCCGGGCCCGGACTACGCGGCCAACCGGCACAACGTGGGCTTCATGGTGGCGGACCTGCTCGCCGACCGTATCGGCGGCAGGTTCAAGCGGGCGCAGAAGGCGCAGGCGCAGGTGGTCGAGGGCCGTATGGGGGCGCCAGGTCCGGACAACCGCCGGGTGGTCCTCGCGAAGCCCATGTCGTACATGAACCTGTCGGGCGGTCCGGTGACGGCGCTGCGTGATTTCTACAAGGTGCCGACGGCGCACGTCGTGGCGATCCATGACGAGCTGGACATCGACTTCGGGGTGTTGCGGCTGAAGATCGGCGGTGGCGACAACGGCCACAACGGTCTGAAGTCGATGACGAAGGCGATGGGCGCGGAGTACCACCGGCTGCGGTTCGGCATCGGCCGGCCGCCGGGCCGGATGCAGGTCGCGGACTTCGTCCTGAAGGACTTCTCGTCGACCGAGCGCAAGGAGCTGGACTACTTCGTGGACCGGGCGGCGGACGCGGTGGAGTGCCTGGTGACGGAGGGTCTGGAGCGGGCGCAGTCGGCGTACAACTCCTAGGTCCCCCGCTGTGGGGTACGACTGTACGATCGCGGGTCATGATGCTTGCCCGTAACGCGGCCATGGCCCTCGTCGTCCTGCTCCTGCTCGTCGCGGGGGCCTGGTCGTCCTGGGACACGGCCCAGCACGTCCTGCTCGCGAAGGGCCGTGAGCACGGCACGCTGACGGTGACGGGCTGCAACGAGGAGACGTGCAGCGGCCGTTATGTGCCGGAGGATCCGGCGTCGAAGCACCGGGCGTTGACGATCGCGCATTCGGTGGCGGCGGAGAAGGGCGAGACGCTGCCGGTGGTGGTGAAGCCGGGTACGGAGGAGGCGGTCCGTACGGGCTGGGGCGGGGGTCTGCACGCGTGGCTGCCGCTGGGCGGGGCGCTGTTGCTGGCGGCGCCGCTGATCGGTGGCGGGATGCGGTTGCCGCGGACGGCGTGGTCGGTGGCGGGGGCGGGGGCGGCGCTGTTGCTGGGGGCGTTCTTCGCACTCTGATGTGTTTCGGACAGCGTGTCGCGATCTGATCGGATCGTTATGACCTCTGGGTTAAGGGCGACTTGAAGAGGCGGCTAGGCTGCCTCCGCGCTGCCCCCCACGGCATCCCCCTCACCCCAGATGGACGACTGCACATGCGACGATCCCTCATTCCCGCCGGCGCGCTTGTCGCGGCCGTGGCGGGCTCCCTGATGCTGGCGCCGGCGGCCTCCGCCACCGGAAAGCCGCACGGCGACAACGGCACGGTGAAGATCCACGACGCCAAGACCGGCGAAGAGCTCATGAAGAACGAGCCGCACGTCTGCGCGTTCTACCTCGACGGTTTCAAGTTCGACTCCGCGCAGAAGGTGACGTGGCACATCGAGGGCCACGCTCCGACCGCCGGCCTCAAGGGCACCGAGGGCACGCTGACCCTCGACGGCTCCGGTCACGGGCGGACGGCCGACATCTCGCTGCCGAACGGCCACTACAAGCTGTACTGGAACTTCGACGGCGAGAACGGCAAGGCCAAGCAGAAGACCTTCTGGGTCGACTGTGAGGACAAGCCGGGCGAGGAGAACCCCGGTACGCCCGGCACCCCGACCGGCACCCCGACCGGCACGCCTTCCGGTACGCCGTCCCAGACCCCCGGCGGCACGCCGTCCGGCACCCCGGGCGGGTCGGTCTCGCCGACCGCCTCGTCCTCGGAGGGCTCCGCCGCGGGCGGGCCCGCGCCGAGCGCCTCCGAGTCCGCGGAGGGCGGCCTCGCCCAGACCGGCTCCAGTGCCCCGGTCGGCGTCCTCGCCGCGGTCGCCGTCGCCCTCGCGGGTGCCGGCGCGTTCCTGGTGAGCCGCCGTCGCAAGGCCCGGCAGCACTGACGTACGACGTCAGGAGAGTGCCCCCGTGGAAGTACTCCGCGGGGGCACTCTCCTGCGTACGGCGATGACGCCGCAGGTGTCAGCCGGTGTTGCGCAGCCCCGCCGCCACACCGTTCACCGTGAGCAGGAGTGCCCGGGCGAGCAGCGGGTCGGCGTCCTCGCCGCGTTCGGCGGCGGACCGCTGGCGGTCGAGCAGGGCGACCTGGAGGTAGGAGATCGGGTCCAGGTAGGCGTCGCGGATGGCGAAGGTCTGCTGGAGGACGGGGTTGGAGTCGAGCAGCTTCTGCCCGCCGGTCACCTTCAGGACCTCGGCGACCGTGAGCGCGTGCTCGGTCTCGATGGTCTCGAAGACGTGCTTCAGCTCGTCCGGTACGAGGGTGTCGACGTAGTGGCGGGCGATCCGCAGGTCCGTCTTGGCCAGCGTCATCTCGACGTTGGAGAGGAAGTTGCGGAAGAAGTGCCAGCGTTCGTACATCTCGCCGAGCACGGCGTCCAGACCGGCCTCGCGCAGGGCCTTCAGGCCGGAGCCGACGCCGAACCAGCCGGGGACGATCTGCCGGGACTGGGTCCAGCCGAACACCCACGGGATGGCGCGCAGTCCGTCGAGCCCGGCGCCGGAGTCGGGGCGGCGCGAGGGGCGCGATCCCAGGTGCAGGTCGGCGAGCTGGTCGACGGGGGTGGAGGCGAAGAAGTACGCGGGCAGGTCGGGGTCCTCGACGAGCCTGCGGTACGCGCCGTGGGCGGCGTCGGAGACGGTGTCCATGGCCGCGTCCCAGCGGGCGAGGGCCTCGTCGGACTGGCGCGGCGCGGTGTGCAGGGCGGAGGCCTGGAGGGTGGCGGCGACCGTCAGTTCCAGGTTCTCCCGCGCGAGCGAGGGGATGAGGTACTTGTCGGAGATGACCTCGCCCTGCTCGGTCACCTTGATCTCGCCCTCCAGGGTGCCCCAGGGCTGGGCGAGGATGGCGTCGTGCGAGGGGCCGCCGCCGCGGCCGACGGTGCCGCCGCGGCCGTGGAAGAGGCGCAGCCTGACCCCGTACCGGTGGGCGACGTCGCGCAGGCGGCGCTGGGCGCGGTGGATCTCCCACTGGGAGGTCGTGATGCCGCCGAACTTGGAGGAGTCCGAGTAGCCGAGCATGACCTCCTGGACGTCGCCGCGCAGTGAGACGAGGCGCCGGTAGGAGGGGTCGGCGAGCATGTCGTTGAGGATGACGTCGGCGGCCTTGAGCTCGTCGGTGGTCTCCAGGAGCGGCACGATGCCGATCCTGGCCCAGCCGGCGTGCAGGTCGATCAGGCCGGCCTCGCGGGCGAGGACGGTGGCGGCGAAGACGTCGTCGGCGCCCTGGCACATGGAGATGATGTACGACTCGATGACCTCGGGGCCGAAGCGCTCGAAGGCCTCCTTGACGGTGTGGAAGACGCCGAGGGTCTTCTGCCCTGCGGCGTCCAGCGGCGCGGGCGTCGGTGCGAGCGGGCGGCGCGACCTGAGTTCCTTGGCGAGCAGCTTCTGCCGGTAGTCGCGCGGCATGTCGGCGTACCGCCAGGACTCCTCGCCGAGCCGGTCGAAGAGCTGGCCGAGGGCGTGGTGGTGGGCGTCGGCGTGCTCGCGGACGTCCATGGTGGCGAGCTGGAGGCCGAAGGCGGACAGGGTGCGGATGGTGCGGTCCATCCGGCCGTCGGCGAACAGGCCGCCGCGGTGCTCGCGCAGCGAGGTCTGGATGAGGGTGAGGTCGCGGAGGAGTTCGGCGGTGCCGAGGTAGTCGCGGCCGTCCTGGTGCGGGGTGCCGGAGGCGAGGCGCTCGCGGGTGTTGACGAGCTTCTGCCGGATGCAGGTGGCCTTGAGCCGGTAGGGCTCCTCGGCGTTGAGGCGCTTGTAGCGGGGGCTGATCTCCGGCAGGCGCTCGAGGTCGGCCTGGAGGGACTCCAGGAGCTCCTCGGTGGCGCCGGTGTAGCGGATGGAGTTGGAGAGCAGTCCGCGCAGGAAGTCGACGAGTTCGAGGGCGTCGGTGATGCCGTGCTCGTGCTGGAGGATCAGCACGTCCCAGGTGACCTGCGGGGTGACGTTGGGGTTGCCGTCGCGGTCGCCGCCGATCCAGGTGCCGAAGGTGAGGGGTCGGGTGCCGGCGGGCAGTTCGAAGCCGACCCGCTCCAGCTCGGCGGCGAGGTCCTCCAGGACGTCGCCGACGGCGTTGGCGTGCAGCTCGTCGAGGTAGTAGATGGCGTTGCGGGCCTCGTCGGCGGGCTCGGGCCGGACGACCCGGAGCTCGTCGGTCTGCCAGATGAGGTCGATGTTCTCGGCGAGCCGGAGGTCGTGGCGGCGCCGGTCGGCGTCGATGACCGGGGTCTCCAGAAGGGCGGCGATCCGGCGCAGCTTGTTGAGGACGGAACGCCGGGCGGCCTCGGTGGGGTGGGCGGTGAACACGGGCCGTACGTTGAGGTTCTTGATCGTCTCGCGTACGTGGGCGTGGTCGCCGTCCTTGAGCATGTCGGCCGTGCGGGCGAGGAGCCCGCCTTCGGCGGCGCGCTTGTCGCGCATCTCGCGGCCGCGGTGGACCTGCTCGGTGACGTTGGCGAGGTGGAAGTAGGTGGAGAAGGCCCGGACGAGGCGGGCGGCGGTCTCCAGCTCGACGCCGCGCAGCAGCTCGGCGGCGGCCTCGCCGTCCTCGCGGGTGAGGCGGCGGACCTTCTCGACGAGTTCCAGGAGCTCCGGGCCCTCCTGGCGGACGAGCGTCTCGCCGAGGAGATCGCCCAGTCGGCGGATGTCGGAGCGCAGCTCGGCGCTGGCGGTGGAGGTCTGGTCGGCACTGCTCACAGGTGCGGCTCCTTGCAGTGTTTGAGCACGTCTGGAGGGGTACTGGAGGCTTGCGGACCGCGCTGTCCGACGCACACAGGATAGGTGTCCCGCTCCGCGGCACGGGCCACGCCCCGCCTTACGCGCTCTTGCCGCGTGCCGACGCGCTGCCATACTTACGTCGCCGTAGGTTACGGAACCGTAGCAACGGCGTCTTTTCCCTACGTCACCCTCACCCTCACCCCCCAGGGGACACCCATGACCACAAGCCCCGAGGTGACCTCGGATTCCGGGGTACGCGACGACGCCCCCGGCCTGCCCTCCGCCACGCTGGGCGGGGACAACAAGCGTTCGATCGAGCAGATCACGCTGCTGCTGTTCATCACGGTGCCCTTCCTGGCCCTGGTCGCGGCGGTGCCGCTGGCCTGGGGGTGGGGGGTGAGCTGGCTGGATCTGGGGCTGATGACGGCGATGTACTACATCGGCTGTCACGGCATCACGATCGGTTTCCACCGCTATTTCACGCACGGTTCCTTCAAGGCGAAGCGTCCCTTGCGCATCGCGCTCGCGGTGATGGGCTCGCTGGCGGTGGAGGGTCCGCTGGTGCGGTGGGTGGCGGACCACCGCAAGCACCACAAGTTCTCCGACGCGGTGGGCGACCCGCATTCGCCGTGGCGGTTCGGTGAGACGGTGCCGGCCCTGATGAAGGGGCTGTGGTGGGCGCACATCGGGTGGATGTTCGACGAGGAGCAGACCCCGCAGCACAAGTACGCGCCCGACCTGATCAAGGACCCGGCGATCCGCGCGGTCTCGCGCCAGTTCGTGCTGTGGACGCTGGTCTCCCTCCTCATCCCGCCGGTGGTGGGCGGTCTGGTGACGATGTCGTGGTGGGGCTCGTTCACGGCGTTCTTCTGGGGTTCCCTGGTCCGGGTGGCGCTGCTGCACCACGTCACGTGGTCGATCAACTCGATCTGTCACGCGGTCGGCAAGCGCCCCTTCAAGTCCCGTGACCGTTCGGGCAACGTGTGGTGGCTCGCGGTGCTGTCGTGCGGCGAGTCGTGGCACAACCTGCACCACGCGGAGCCGACCTCGGCGCGGCACGGGGTGCTGCGCGGCCAGGTCGACTCCAGCGCCCGGATCATCCGCTGGTTCGAGCAGCTGGGCTGGGCGTACGACGTGCGCTGGCCGGCCAGGGAGCGGATCGACGCCCGGCGCCGGAGTGCGCCCGCCGACGCGGCATGATGGAAGACGTGGCGATCGACGGCAGTACGAGTGAACAGAAGCCCCGGCGCGGCCGCCGGGTGAGGATGACGGGCGCCGAGCGCCGGGAGCAGCTCCTCGACATCGGTCGCACGCTGTTCGCCGAGAAGGGCTTCGAGGGCACGTCGGTGGAGGAGATCGCGGCGAAGGCCGGGGTGTCCAAGCCGGTGGTGTACGAGCACTTCGGCGGCAAGGAGGGCCTGTACGCGGTCGTGGTCGACCGGGAGATGCGCCAGCTCCTCGACATGGTGACCGGCGCCCTGACCGCCGGCCATCCGCGCGAGCTCCTGGAGCAGGCGGCGTTCGCGCTCCTCGACTACATCGAGCGCTATACGGACGGCTTCCGGATCCTGGTCCGGGACTCGCCGGTGGCGCAGTCCACGGGCACCTTCGCCTCGCTGATCAGCGACATCGCCACGCAGGTGGAGGACATCCTGGGCCTGGAGTTCAAGGCCCGCGGCTTCGACCCGAAGCTGGCCCCGCTGTACGCCCAGGCGCTGGTCGGCAGTGTGGCCCTGACGGGCCAGTGGTGGCTGGACGTCCGCAAGCCGAAGAAGGCGGAGGTGGCGGCGCATCTGGTGAACCTGGCGTGGCACGGCCTGGACGGCCTGGAGCAGAAGCCGCGCCTGATAGGCCACCGCAAGAGCTGACCGCGGGTGGCGCGGGTGCCGCCGGGACGGACCCGGCGGCACCCGACCGATCAGGGAGCGTCGTCTCCCCCGCGTTTCTCCAGGCGGGCCGCGTAGTCGCCCCGCACACCGGCACCTCCCGCCCCGCTGGACCGGCAGCCGTCGCGTACGGCACGGACCGAGGTCTCGGTGCTGCCCGGAACGGTGAGCCGGCCGTACTCGAAGCCTCGTAACATCAGGCGGCCTTCCGTGCGAGGGCGAAGATCCGGCGGAACGGGAACGCGGTGCCGTGCGGGCCCGGTGGATAGGCCTCGCGCAGCCGCTCGCGGTACTGGGCGAGGAAGGCGTCGGCGGCGCCCCGGTCGTCCTTGAGCGCCGTGAGCACGGGCCGCAGGGCGGTGCCCTTGACCCAGTCGAGGACGGGGTCCTCCCCCACGAGCATCTGGTAGTAGGTGGTCTCCCAGACATCGGTCTCGCAGCCCAGCTCGGTGAGCCGCTGGAGGTACTCGTCGGGATCCAGGATGTGTACGAAGCGCCGCCCCTGGTCGCCGATCCGGTCGCGCCATTCGGGGCTCTCGCACAGCTCCCCGAGCAGGGCGTGGCTGGGCGCGGTGAAGTTGCCGGGCACCTGGAAGGCGAGGGTGCCGCCGGGGCGCAGACCGTCGATCCAGGTGGCGAAGGACTCGGGATGGTTGGGCACCCACTGCAGGGCGGCGTTGGAGACGATCAGGTCGTACGGCTCCTCGGGCGTCCAGTGCGCGGCGTCGGCCGGCCGGAAGTCGAGCCAGCCGCCGCCCGAGGTGGTGCCCGCCCAGTCCTTCTCGGCCCGTTCCAGCATCTCGGGAGACAGATCGAGACCGGTGATGTGTGCGTCGGGCCAGCGGTCGGCGAGGAGAACGGTGACGTTGCCGGGTCCGCAGCCGAGGTCGGCGATGCGGGCGGGCCGGCCGTGGTTCGGCAGTTGCGGTATTCGTGCGAGCAGGTCGAGGAACGGCCGGGTTCGGTGCCCGGAGTGCCGCAGGTACTGCTGTGGGTCCCATGTCGGTGCGGCAGAGTCCACGGAATGCATGTTCGAAGCCCCCTTGCTGGAACGAGATGCCGAAGCGGAATAAGTTCCGGCCGGGTCTCTTCCCCGTAGTCAAGAAGACTATATCTCGACATCAAGATTCTTGGAAACGAGAGACTTAATACCAAGAGACTTTACGTCAACAGACCCTCTACACTGATCGTCATGGAGGACGAGGTCGACCGACTGGTCGCTGCATGGCGCCGCGAGCGCCCGGACCTCGACGTGGAACCGCTCGAGGTGCTCAGTCGTGTCTCACGGCTGGCCCGCCACCTCGACCGCGCACGTCGACTCGCCTTCTCCGAGCACCAGCTGGAGCCCTGGGAGTTCGACGTCCTGACCTCGCTGCGCCGAGCCGGAGCGCCCTACCAGCTCTCGCCGGGCCAGCTGCTCACCCAGACCCTGGTCACCTCGGGCACGATGACCAACCGCATCGACCGGCTCACCAAGAAGGGCCTGGTCGAGCGCCTCCCCGACCCCAGCGACCGGCGCGGGGTGCTCGTCCGCCTCACCCCCGAAGGCCGCGACCGCGCCGACCAGGCGCTCGCCGGCCTGCTGGCCCAGGAGCGCGCCATCCTGGCCCGGCTCTCCCGCGTGGAACGCGGCGAACTGGCGGCCCTGCTACGCCAGCTGACCGCCCCGTTCGACAACATCCCCGGCTAGGACGGGATCCGGGTCCTCCGCGGGCCCCACACCGGCCCGCCGTGCCAGCGCGACCGCCGCGAGCGTCGAATGCACGCCCAGCTTGCCGAGCACGTTCTGCATGTGCGTACGCACGGTGTGCGGCGACAGGAACAGCCGCTCGGCGACCGCCTTGCGCCCGAGCCCGGCCACCATGCACCGCAGCACCTCCTGCTCACGCGGCGTCAGCGACTCGACGAGACGCTCGCTCTCGGTCCGGTGCCTGCGGACCTCGGTCAGCTCCCGCAGCACACCGGTGAGCAGCGCGGGCGGCAGATGCGTCTCGTCGCGCAGCACGCCACGGACGACGGCGAGCAGCCGTTGCAGCGACGAGTCCTTGGCCACCCACCCCCAGGCCCCGGCCTGCAGGGCGAGCGCCGCCCGATGGGCGTCGTCCCGCTCGGCGAGCACCACGCATCGCAGCCCGGCCCGCTCACGGACCCCGCCGACCAACGAGATCCCGTCCCCGGCCCCCGAGGCGCCCAGGTCCGAGTCGACGAGCATGACATCGAAGCGCCGCCCCTCGGCCACCCCTCGGTCCAGGCAGCGCAGCGCGGCGGGCCCACTGCCCGCGGCGGCCACGTCGACGTCGGGCTCCGCCGCGAGAGCGGCGGCAAGGGACTCGGCGAAAATGCGGTGATCGTCCACCACCAGAACCCGGATACGGGCCACGGACACCCCCAAAGCTCGAGGAACGGCCCGGCGCGGGCACGGCGCCGGGGGCGGGTCCGCCGGTCACACGGCCGCCGCCGTGCCATGACAGTTACCCCGCCCCGGGCGCCGTACCCGGCGGGTCTCGATACCCCTGATCAGCGCCGGCCCCCACCGGCGCTGCGCACCAGGGTACGGGTGGGAGGGGGCGAGGGTGGCGGATTCTCGGAAGTATCCGAAGTCGGGGCCGGCCGGGGCCGGTCGGGGCCGCCGCGTCAGCCCACGCGCCGCGCGCCCACCGACGGGGTGGCGACGAAAACCCCCGGGGCGGCGAACCCGGCCGCCGCGAAGGCCTTCTCCACCGCGGACGCGACGACGCCGGCGGCCTCCGCCGCCACCAGGACGACGGCCGATCCCCCGAACCCGCCCCCGGTCATCCGCGCCCCCAGCGCCCCCGCCGCGTTGGCCGAGGCGACCGCGAGGTCCAGTTCCTCGCACGAGACCCGCAGGTCGTCGCGGAGCGAGAGATGTCCCTCCGTGAGGACCGGACCGACGCCACGCGCGTCCCCGGCGTCGAGCAGCCCGATGATCCGCTCGACCCGCTCGTTGTCCGAAACCACGTGCCGGACATAGCGACGAACCGTTTCATCACTCAAACGTCCGAGGGCGTCGGACAGTTGCACGGCGCTGATGTCACGCAGCGCGCGCACGCCGAGCGCCCGCGCACCGGCCTCGCACCCGGCGCGCCGCTCCGCGTACGCGCCGTCCCCCAGCGCGTGCTGCACGCGGGTGTCGACGACGAGGAGCCGCAGCCCCTGCGCCGCGAGGTCGAAGGGCACCTGCCGGTACGACAGATCCCGGGTGTCCAGATACAGCGCGTGCCCCTCGGTGGCACACGCGGAGGCCATCTGGTCCATCACGCCGCACGGCACACCGACGAAGCGGTTCTCGGCGGCCTGGGCGATCACGGCGAGCTCGGGCCGCGAAAGACCGAGCCCGAACAGATCGCTCAGGGCGAGCGCGGTGACGACCTCCAGCGCGGCGGACGACGAGAGGCCCGCACCGGTCGGCACCGTGGACGTCAGATGGACGTCCACACCCCCCACCGGATGCCCGGCCTCCCGCAGCGCCCACACCACCCCCGCCGGATAGGCGGCCCACCCCTGGACGGAGCCGGGCTCCAGACGGGCGACGTCCAGCCGGACGACCCCGCCGCCGGCCTCGGCGGAGTGCAGCCGCAGCACGCCGTCAGCGCGCCGCGACACCGCCGCCACGACGGTGTGCGGCAGGGCCAGCGGCAGGACGAACCCCTCGTTGAAGTCGGTGTACTCGCCGATCAGGTTGACCCGCCCCGGCGCGGCCCAGACCCCTTCGGGCCCTGCCCCGTACAGCTCACGGAACTCCGCCGCCACGCCGGCCCCGGCACCGCTCATGCCTACCCCTGCTCCTTCTTCCGTGCGAACGCCCACGCGTCCTCGACGATGGCCGCCAGGTCCGGGCGGGACGGGTTCCAGCCGAGCCGCTCGCGCGCGGACCCGGCCGAGGCGACGAGCACGGCCGGGTCTCCGGCGCGGCGCTCGGCCATGACCTCGGGCACGGGGTGGCCGGTGACCTTGCGGACGGTCTCGACGACCTCCCGCACGGAGAATCCGTTGCCGTTGCCGAGGTTGCAGATCAGGTGCTCGCCCGGGGTCATCGCGCCGAGCGCGAGGAGGTGGGCCTCGGCGAGGTCGGCGACGTGGATGTAGTCGCGGACGCACGTGCCGTCGGGCGTCGGGTAGTCGTCGCCGTAGACGTTGATCGCCTCGCGCTTGCCGAGGGCGACCTGGAGGACGAGCGGGATCAGGTGCGACTCGGGGTCGTGCCGCTCGCCGCACTCCTTGTAGGCACCTGCGACGTTGAAGTAGCGCAGCGAGACGGCGGCGAGGCCGTGCGCGGCGCACTCGCCGCTGATCATGTGGTCGACGGCGAGCTTGGTGGCGCCGTAGGGGTTGGTCGGCGCGGTGGGCGCGGACTCGGTGATCGGCACGGTCTGCGGCTCGCCGTACGTGGCGGCGGTGGAGGAGAAGACCAGCCGCCGCACCCCGGCCTCGCGCATGGCGGCGATCAGCGCCATCGTGCCGCCGACGTTGTTGTCCCAGTACTTCTCCGGCTTGGCGACGGACTCGCCGACCTGCGAGAAGGCGGCGAAGTGCAGCACACCGTCGAAGGAGGCGTCGAGCCACTTCGCGGCGTCCTGGATGCGCCCCTCGATGAAGGCGGCCCCGGCGGGGACGCCCTCGCGGAAGCCGGTGGAGAGGTCGTCGAGGACGGTGACCTCGTGTCCCGCCTCGAGGAGGTGGGCGGCGACCGTGCTGCCCACATAGCCGGCTCCACCCGTCACCAGGTACTTACTCAACTGCTTGCCACCTCTCGGAGTCTGTCGGCCGCGGACTCCGGCGACACGTCGTTCATGAACGCGCCCATGCCGGACTCGGTGCCCGCGAGGTACTTCAGCTTGCCAGAGGCCCGGCGGACGGTGAAAAGCTCCAGGTGCAGGGCGAACTCCTCGCGGCCCGCGCCGGTGACCGGCGCCTGGTGCCAGGCGGCGATGTAGGGCGTCGGCGGCTCGTCCGTACCGAAGATCCGGTCGAAGCGCCGCAGGAGTTCCAGATAGAGCCGCGGGAACTCCGTGCGGGCCTCCTCGTCGAGGCCGGTGAGGTCGGCGACCCGCCGGTGCGGCTGGAGGTGCACCTCGTAGGGCCAGCGGGCGGCGTACGGGACGTAGGCGGTCCAGTGCTCGCCGGCGAGGACCACCCGGCCGCCCTCGGCACGCTCGTGGGCCAGGACGTCCTCGAAGAGGTTGCGGCCGGTGCGGGCGCGGTGTTCGACCGCGTTGCGGAGCATGGTGGCGGTGCGGGGGGTGGTGAAGGGGAAGGCGTAGATCTGGCCGTGCGGGTGGGCCAGGGTGACGCCGATCTCGGCGCCGCGGTTCTCGAAGCAGTAGACCTGCTCGACGCCGGGGCGGGCGGAGAGCTCGGCGGTGCGGTCGGTCCAGGCGGCGAGGACGAGGGCGGCCTGGTCCTCGCCGAGGTCGGCGAAGGACGCCTTGTGGTCGGCGGTGAAGCAGACGACCTCGCAGCGCCCGTTCTCCCCGGAGAGGGAGGGGAACCGGTTCTCGAAGACGGCGACCTCGTAGTCGGCGGCGGGGATCTCGCTCTGCCAGTCCTCGGTGGACGGGCAGAGCGGGCAGGTGTCGGCCGGCGGGTGGTAGATGCGGCCCTGTCGGTGGGAGGCGATGGCGACGTTCTCGCCGAGGAGCGGGTCGTGGCGGATCTCGGACGCGGACGTGACGGGCTCGAGCGGACGGCGGTCCACGGCGTCGCGCACGGCGTCGTCGTGCCGGTCGAAGTAGATGAGCTCACGCCCGTCGGCGAGGCGGCGGACGGTCTTCTTCACGGCGGGCCTTTTCACGGGGGCTCCCATCGAGCATCGCACAGAACCACCCATAAAAAACCACAATCAAACAGCGAAGGTCAACGCTCACCCACGCCCGACCACCCGAACGAACTACAGCCGAGGCCCCGGCACCAACCCGGGCACGAAAGCCCGGTCCAGCAACCCGCTCCGCGCCGCCAGCGCCGCCGCCTCCAGCCGCGACCCGACCCCCAGCTTCATCAGCACCCGCTGCACATGCGTCCGCGCCGTGCTCGGCGCGATCGCCATCCCCGCCGCGATCAGCCGGGTGTCCTCCCCCTCCGCCACCCGGACGAGCACCTCCACCTCGCGCGGGGTGAGCAGCCGCAACAGCCGCTGCCCCTCGTCGTCCGGCTGCGCCGCCGGGTTGAGCAGCTCCGCGAACGCGGCGTGCAGCAGCTGCGGCGCCACCGCCGCCTCCCCCGCCCGCGCCTTCACCAGCGCGCGCTCGACCCCCTCGATCCGCTCGTCGTGCCGGACATAGCCCGAGGCCCCGGCCGCGAAGGCGGCCGCGATCCCGCGCGGCGAGGGCACCGGCCCGAGGACCACGACCGCCACCTGCGGCCGCTCCCGCTTGATCCGTACGACCGGGTCGAAGGCGCCGGGCTCGGCGGGCGCCGAGGTGCCGAGCAGACAGACCTCCGGCGCACGGCTCACCACCAGCTCCGCCGCCCCCGCCACCGGCGCCGCCGACGCGAGCACCCGGTGCCCGCGCAGCTTCAGTGCCGAGGCCAGCGCCTCGGCGTGCAATCGGTGGTCGTCGACCACCACGAGCCGAACGCCCATCGATCTGACCCCCATCTCTCCCTGACCCCCCAGACTGTCGAATTCTTCGCCAAAGAGGGTCACATGCAAACAGCCCGGCGCACCGATGTGAATCGGTGCGCCGGGCTTGCCGGATGACGGAACGTCAACGCGAACATGCGTGCGGGGTCAGTGCGTGCTGTACCCCACGACCAGGTACTCCTTGGTGCTGGAGGACGAGGTGCTCGGCTTGGAGATCATGACCTCGGACAGGAACAGCCGCCCGTCCGCGTACACGACCTCGACGTAGTCCGAGGAGAAGGTCCGCTCGGCGCTGCGGATGGAGGCGTCGGACGGGTTCTCCAGGAGCAGCGTCTCCTTCATGGTGCCGCCGTCGATGGAGACGATCTGCCCGCCCTTGTCGTAGGGCGCCTCCTTGTACGCGAGGATGTTGCCGCCGTCCATGCGCAGCGGGACCAGCGTGTAGCGGTCGCCCGCGTCGGCCTTCTCCGGCGCCGTCCTGCCGGTGTTCAGGTCGAAGGCGACGATCTCGTTGGTCTCGTCGCCGTACTCGCCGGTGCTGCCCTCGTGCTCCTCGGTCGGAAGGTAGAGCCGGCCGTTGCCGACGACGACCTTGGTGCAGTTCTCCACCTCGGTGGAGCGGCAGCGGGCCCCGTAGCGGTCGGCGTCCGCCGTGATCTTCACCTTCAGCTTGCCGGTCTTCTCGTCGATGGAGAAGAAGTCCGAGATGCCGGAGCCGTCGTCCGCGGTGTCGCCGACGTCGGCGGCCACGACCAGCGGCTTGGTGGAGACGATCGAGGCGTAGTCGACGCCCGCGGGCATGCGGAACTGCGAGATCGGGGCGCCGGTGGCCGGGTTGAGGTTCTGGATCAGCACGTACTGGCTGGGGTACCGGCCGCACTTGCGGGCCGCGACCAGGCCCTCGCCGCCGCCGTAGCCCATGTCGAAGCAGCTCTGGTCGTCGGCCTGCGGCTTCCACCGCGGGTTGCCGTTGGCCACGTCGAAGGCCGCGCCGCCGTCGGTGCCGCCGGCCGCGACCGTAGCGCCGCTCAGCGTGACCTCGCTGAACTTGGCCTTGCTGTCGCCTGACGTGCCGCCGGTGACGGAAGTCGACCAGATCAGCTTGCCGGTGCCGAGGTCGATCAGACCGACCTCGGTGCAGGGCTGGAAGAACTTCGGCGCGACGCGCTTGGTCGCCTCGAACAGGATCGGCGTCCTCCCGTCGGCGGTGACGTGCTTGGAGGTGCCGCAGACCTGGCCGGTCAGCGGCAGCGTCCACAGCACGGTGCCCTTGTCGCGGTCGTAGCCGACGATCGAGTTGACCCCGGTCTTCACGTACGCCTTGTCGGTGAGCCAGGAGCCGGCGACGTCCGTCACGTCGCCGACGGCGGGCTGCGGCAGCTGGACGGTCATCCTGGCCGCGGTCTTGGCCGGGACCTTCTCCTTGCCGCCCCCGCCGAGGCCGTTGGTACCGCCGTCCTTGCCGCCGGTGGCGGCGCCGGAGGTGCCCTTGGCCTCCTTGCCCGGCTCGTCGCCGTCGCCGGAGCTCGCGTACCAGATGCCGCCGCCGACGAGCAGGACGACGGCGACGACCGCCGCGATGACGATCTGCAGCTGCGCCGACAGCTTCCTGCCGCCGCCGGAGCCCGGCGGGGGCGTCTGCTGGTACTGCGGGTACTGCGGCTGGGTCGGGTAGCCGAACTGGCCCGGCTGCGCGGGCGGCTGCTGCTGCGGGTACCCGTACTCCTGCTGGGTGGGCGGCTGCTGCGGGTAGCCGTACTGCGGCTGGGCGGGCGGCTGGGCCGGCGGCGCGGGCGGCTGCTGGGGATACCCGTACGGCGCCTGCTCCGGCGCCTGCTGGGGGTACCCGTACTGCCCGTACTGCCCGGGCTGCTCCGGAGGCGGCGCCGGCGCGCCGAACCCGCCCGGCGGCGGATCCTGCGGCGCGCCGAAGCCACCGGCCGGGGGCTGTCCCGGCGGCGGGCCCGGTGGCTGGTTCGGCGGCGGGGGCGGGGGCGGCTGCGTCATGGCGTCGGTACCTCGGAGGTGTCGGAGAGCGGGCGGGACGGGCGGGGCGTCACTTGCCGTAGGCCATCATCGTCTTGGTCTCCTTCTCGTCCTTGTCGTTCGCCGCGGAGACCCGGCCGGCGGCGATCACGAAGGTGCCGTTGCCGTAGGCGAAGCCCGCGTCGAAGAACGAGCTCTCGACCGTGGACACGGCCGCCTGGTGCTGCAGCAGCACCTTGGGCGCGCCGCCCGTCGGGGCGAGGGTCGCGACCGCGCCGCCCGTGTCGTAGCGCGGCTCGATGTAGAGCAGCACCTCCGAGCCCTCCATGCGCAGCGGCGTCATCTGCTGCTCACCGGGCGCCTTGGAGCGCCACTTGGGCTTGCCGTTGCTCAGGTCGAAGGCGATGACCTCGTTGGGCGTGCCGTACGCGGTCTCGGTCGCCATGTAGAAGGTGTTCGCGTCGGCCGCGACGCCGGTGCAGCCCTGGAGGTTCTTGCCGAAGACGACGAAGGCGCCGCCGCAGCGCGGGGAGAACTTGTCCTTGCCGCCCTGGATCTGCGAGCGCTCGGTGCCGTTGGCGTTGAGCGAGAAGATGGCCCACTTCTTCTCCTCGCGCTGGGTGGCGGAGACGACGAGCGGATCGACGGAGTAGACCCGGTCCACCTCCCAGTTGACCTGGAGCTTGAACGTCCACTTGGCCTTGCCCGTGTTGGGGTCGACCTCGCTGACCGCCTGCGACTCCTTGTTGACGTCGCCCGAGGGGCACTTGGACGCGGCGATCAGCTTGCTGCCGCCCGCGTACGCGAAGGGCTTGCAGCCGCTGGTGGGGCCGGTGAACAGCTGGTGGCCGTCGGTGAGCGAGAAGCCGTAGGCGGAGCTGGAGCCGGCCGCCGTGACCGTGTTACCGCTGATGGCGAGGGTGTTGTCGGAGAAGGCGAAGAGGCCGGTGGCCTTCGGCACGGCCTTCTTCCAGCCCGCCTTGCCGGTCTTGAGGTCGACCTGCTGGAGCTGGGTGCACTTGGCGCGGTCGCCGGCGCTGTCGTTGTAGCCGAAGACCATGACGCCGGTCGCGGAGGGCTCCGGCGGGGCGGCGCACAGCTCGAACGGCAGGTCGATGTGCCACTTGGCGGAGCCGTCGGCGAGGCTGTAGCCGTCGACGCCCTTGTACATGGCCTTGACGACGGTGTCACCGACGATCCACGGGCCGAAGACGTCGGAGCCGTTCTTGGGCAGGTCGGTGTCGTTCTTGAGCAGCCAGTTGATCTTGGCTTCGCCGTCCTTGCGGCCGGCGTTGAGGCTCTGGTCGCCGTTCTCGCCGTCGCCGCTGCCGTTGCCCTGGTCGACCGACTCGGTCGGCTTGGGCACGGAACTGGAGGAACTGGTCGGCTTGGCGACCGGCTCCTTCTCGTCGTCACCGCCGAGCGCGAACCAGGTGCCGCCGCCGATGACGAGCAGCGCGGCGGCGGCCGCCGCGATGACGACGCCCGGCTTGCCCTTGAACGGGTTCTTGCCGCCGCCGGGGGGCGGGGGCTGCATCGCGGCGGTCGGGTAGCCCCCGTACGGGTTCTGCTGCTGGCCGTAGGGACCGGGCTGCTGGCCGTACGGGCCCGGCTGCTGGCCGTACGGGCCGGGCTGTTGGTACGGGCCGGGCTGCTGCTGCTGCGGGTAGCCGTACGGGCCCGGCTGCTGCGGGGCCTGCTGCGGGTATCCGTACGGTCCCGGCTGGGCGGGCGGCGGCGTCTGCGGAGCCTGGCCCGGGGCCTGCGGCGGCACCGGCGGAGCCTGCGGCGGGACCGGAGGCATCGGCGGGACGCTCTGCCCCTGACCGGGATCCGGAGCGCCGAAGCCTCCCGGCGGCTGGTTGCTGGGCGGCTGGGTCATCAGCGCTTCCCCCTAGAAAGTGAGCGGGTTTTCTTTCTACCACTCGGGGGATGGCGCAAAAGTGACCGGTCCGTCCCTTGTTCCCAAGGGAGGACCGGCCCGTGATGCCGTCGTTACGCGTCCTCTACGACTTCTCTACGCGTCCTCGGCGAGCTCCAGCCATCGCATCTCCAACTCCTCGCGCTCACCTGCGAGTTCCCGGAGCTCCGCGTCCAGTTTCGCCACCTTCTCGAAGTCCGTGGCGTTTTCGGCGATCTGGGCGTGCAGCTTGGTCTCCTTCTCGGAGAGCTTGTCGATCTGCCGCTCGACCTTCTGCAGCTCCTTCTTCGCGGCGCGCGACTCGGCGGCCGACGCACCGGACTTCGGCGCGGCGGGGGCGGCCGGGGCCGGCGTGGCGGCCTCGATCATCCGCTGTCGCCGCTCCAGGTATTCGTCGATGCCGCGCGGCAGCATGCGCAGGGTCTGGTCGCCGAGCAGCGCGAAGGTCCGGTCCGTGGTGCGCTCGATGAAGAACCGGTCGTGGGAGATGACGACCATCGAGCCGGGCCAGCCGTCGAGCAGGTCCTCCAGCTGGGTCAGGGTCTCGATGTCGAGGTCGTTGGTCGGCTCGTCGAGGAAGAGGACGTTGGGCTCGTCCATCAGGAGCCGCAGCAGCTGGAGGCGGCGGCGCTCGCCACCGGAGAGGTCGCCGACCGGCGTCCACTGCTTCTCCTTGGAGAAGCCGAACTGCTCGCACAGCTGACCCGCGGTCATCTCCCGGCCCTTGCCGAGGTCGACCCGGTCACGGATCTGCTGCACGGCCTCCAGGACGCGCAGCGTCGCGGGCAGCTCGGTGACGTCCTGGGAGAGGTAGGCGAGCCGTACAGTCTTGCCGACGACGATCTTCCCCTCGGCGGGCTGCTCCTCGCCCTGGCTGACGGCCGCGTCGGCGAGGGAGCGCAGCAGGGAGGTCTTGCCGGCTCCGTTGACGCCGACCAGACCGATGCGGTCGCCGGGGCCGAGCTGCCAGGTGAGGTGCCTGAGCAGGGTCTTGGGTCCCGCGGTGACGGTGACGTTCTCCAGGTCGAAGACCGTCTTGCCGAGCCGGGCGTTGGCGAACTTCATCAGCTCGGAGGTGTCGCGGGGCGGCGGCACGTCGGCGATCAGCTCGTTGGCGGCCTCGATGCGGTAGCGGGGCTTGGAGGTACGGGCGGGGGCGCCGCGCCGCAGCCAGGCGAGCTCCTTGCGCATCAGGTTCTGCCGCTTGGCCTCCTCGGTCGCCGCGATGCGCTCGCGCTCGGCGCGGGCGAACACGTAGTCGGAGTAGCCGCCCTCGTACTCGTGCACGTCACCGCGCTGCACGTCCCACATGCGGGTGCAGACCTGGTCGAGGAACCACCGGTCGTGGGTGACGCAGACGAGCGCGGAGCGGCGCTCCTGGAGGTGCTTGGCGAGCCAGGCGATGCCCTCGACGTCGAGGTGGTTGGTGGGCTCGTCGAGGACGATCAGGTCCTGGTCCTCGATGAGCAGCCTGGCGAGCGCGATGCGCCGCCGCTCGCCGCCGGACAGCGGACCGATGACGGTGTCGAGCCCGTTCTCGAAGCCGGGCAGGTCGAGCCCGCCGAAGAGCCCGGTGAGCACGTCACGGATCTTGGCGCTGCCCGCCCACTCGTGGTCGGCCATGACGCCGATGACCTCGTGGCGGATGGTCGCCTTCGGGTCGAGCGAGTCGTGCTGGGTCAGCACCCCGAGCCGCAGTCCGCCACTGTGCGTGACCCGGCCGGTGTCGGCCTCCTCCAGCTTGGCGAGCATCCGGATGAGGGTGGTCTTCCCGTCGCCGTTCCGGCCGACGACCCCGATCCGGTCCCCTTCGGAGACGCCGAGGGACACCCCGTCGAGCAGGGCACGGGTGCCGTACACCTTGCTGACGGACTCGACATTGACCAGGTTGACGGCCATTTCACTCCTGTACCGGGGGATCGATCGATGTCCAGGGTAGACGGGAGGGGCGGGTGGGATAGCGTGCGGTGATTCGTTCGCTAGTGCGATGCCGAAACGGGGGCGGGGATGGACGATTCGGCGTGGGTGCGGTTCCGCCGGCACCGGTGGCTGCCGCAGGCGGCCCTGGTCCTCGTGGCCGCGGTGGTGATCGCGGGGTTCGTGCTCGTACGGGGTGAGCAGCGGGACCGGCACAACGAGGACGCGCTGGGGCGGGCCTGTGGTGGCGTGCTGCCGCGGGAGGACGCGGTGGAGCTGCTGCCGGACGACTCCCGGTGGAGGCTGCTGACCGGGCCGGGGCCCCGGGGTCTGGTGGCGTGCTCGCTCCACGGGGAAGGCGAGGACGACCCCGGGTTCTCCGTGACGGCGGAGCCGGTGCTCGACCCGCCGCTGAAGGGCGTACGGGCGGAGGACGTCGTGGGGCGCACGCCGTACGAGGAGACGCCGGACTGGGCCCGGGAGCACGAGCGGGCCGACGAGCGGATCACGGTGCCCTGCCCCCACGGGCTGCCCGGCTACCCCAGGCCCGTCACCTCCTTCCGCGTGCACGCCTCGACGGGCAGCGAGGCCGTCGAACACCTCGGTGCGCTGGTCGCCGCCGTCGCCGAGGACGTCCGCACGAGCGGGCGCTGCGGCGGTGCCCCGGTACGGGAGACCGACGTACGGCCGGTGACGCCGTCCGGCGAGGACGACGCGGCGGACGGGCCCCCGGCGGAGTGCGCCTGGTTCCGTCCGGCGCTGGGCCCCGGCCTGAAGGGCGCCGAGCAGTCCGCGTACGGAGCCACCCACGCGTGGGCCCGGGCCTGTTCCACGACGCTCTCCCAGGCGGGCGGCGGTGTGGCCGTGAGCTCCGCGAGCTGGTGGGGCGAGGTCCTGCCGGAGGTGCGCACCGAGTACGGGCACGAACTGGCCGGCGCGGGGCGGGGCAAGGCACCGGACGCGCGGGCGAAGAAGCACGAGCTCGCCGTCTGGGCCGAGTCGCGGTGCGCGGGCGGCCGGACCCTGCACCGGCTGGGCCTGGAGGGCGCGGACCGCGAGCTGCTGCTCGCCCGCGCCGACGCGCTCCTCGCGCGCTACCTCGACGCGTCGGGCGACTGCCGTGACACGAAGGTCCTCGGGAAGGTGTGGACATGAGCGACGAGATCCTGGAGCGTTTCCGGCGGCGGCGCCGGCTGCGCCTCGCCGCGGGCCTGACGGCGGGCGCCGTCGCCGTCGCGGGGGGCCTGTTCTGGCTGTCGGGAGGCTGGGACGCCTGGCGCCACGACCGGGCCCTGGACTCGGCGTGCGACGGCGCCCTGGCGGCCGACCCGGTGCGGGAGCTGGCGGGCGGGGCCGAGGTGACGGCGGGGATCAGGTCGGACCGGAACTGGTGGCAGTGCCGGGTGAGCGAGGTCGACGACGAGGAGGCCGGCCGCGTCGACCTGCGCGTGACGGTGAGCCACTCGGACGACCGGTCCGCCGACCTGGCGGCGGCCCGCACCGACGCACCGCTCGGCCACGGCTGGACCGGCGGCTTCTCGTTCGACCCCGACCAGGACAGGCGCGGCGAGGCGAGCGCCTCCCTCCTGCTCGACTGCGGCGGCGAGCCGGGCGGCGCGGTCACCGCCGAGGTGCGCGCCAGGATCGCCCGCGCCGACTTCGGCCGGCCGGAGACCCGCGCCGGGCTCGCCGCCGTGCTGACCCGGACGGCGACGGCCTACGCCCGGCAGAAGGGGTGCGAGGCCGCCGAGGGCGAGGCGGTGCGGGAGGTCGGGGTCTCGGTGAACGCGTGGGACTACGAGCCGTTCGGGTCGGTGTCCGGGAGCTGCGCCGGCATCGTGGACGCCGGGACCGCCGCCCGCTGGGGCGTCCGTACGGCCGTCGAGACCGCGCCGGGGCCGAAGCCGGTCGAGGGCTGCACGCTGGGCGGCCTGCGGGGCGCACCGCTCTACACGTTCACCGCGTCGTACGGCCAGGCCCTCGACTGGGCCCAGAGGGAGCGCCTGGAGGACCTGGCCGACGGGCCGGCGGGCGACGCCCCGGACGGCCGCTACGTCCTGTGGGCCGACTGCCGTGGCGCGGCGGACCGCGCCGCCTACGCCGTCGCCCCCGCCCGCGGCGGTTCCTTCACCGTCTCCGGCCTCGCCCTGGACCACCCCGGCCTCCGCACCGCCCTGCGGGCCTTCGCCGAGCGTTCGGCGAAGGCACACGGCTGCACGGTCGGACGGCGGTAGACAAGGGCCTGAACTTTGTTCAAGTAGGTTCGGGGGCATGCGGTTCGTCTTCGTGCTCGGCAGCGCGCTGGGCTCCGCCGCCCAGGTCTCGCTGACCCGGCGGCTGGGCAGGTCCGGAGACCCGGAGAAGGAGCCGGCCGACACCATGGCGGCGGCCGCGGAGGTCGCCATGGCCTTCCCGCGCCTGCGCGAGCGCGTCGCCGGCGCCACCCGCGGGGCGGACTGCGCCACGGCGCCCGACAGCACCTTCGCGTTCGGGCTCAGGGCGGTCCTCGACGGCTTCGAAGCCCGCTTGAGGCACTAGCCGCGGCCCGCCCGCTCCACCAGGAACCAGCCCGTGAGCGCCATCGCCACGGCGGCCGGGGCCGTCACGCGGAGGACCACCAGGGTCGCCGTGTGGCCCTCCAGGAGGCCGCCGAAGCCGGTCATCGACAGGCCCAGGACGCCGAGCAGGGCCAGGGTGACGCCGAGCGCGGCGAGCGAAGCGAGATGGGCCTCCCCCCGGCCGGAGACCGGGGGGAGGCCCCCGGTGCGGGCCGACGGGGCGGCCGGCACCGGATGCTCGAAGCGCCGGAAGGCGGCGACCAGCAGGGCGGTGAGAACGGCCGCGGCGCCGATCCGGAGCGGCACCTGGGCCCACCAGCCGGCCGTGGCGGGCGCCGGCAGCGCCACGTCGAGGGCGAGCAGCGCCCCGTACACGCCGAGCATGGCCGTCAGGTGCCACAGGAAGGCGGTCATCGCGATCCCGTTGGCGCCGACCACCGTGCGCCAGACGCCCGCCCGGGCGGTGAGCCGGGCCCCCGGCCCCTTCAGCAGCTCGACCGCGCCGACCAGCCACAGGCCGTGGCAGAGCAGGGCGAGCGTGGGCGGGGCCATGTTGGAGACCTTCTCGCCCGGCATGCCGACCATCGACAGCGGATACGGCCCGAGGGCCACGAGCAGCCCCGCACCCGCGAGGCCCGCCACGGCCAGCAGCGCGGGGCGGCGGATCATGCCGTCGGCGCGCAGGAAGCCGAGCTGATGGACCGCCAGCCAGACGAAGGCGAAGTTCAGGAACGCGACGTACGGCACCCCGGCCGCGAACCGCAGCACGTCCACCAGGACCGCGCCCGCCACCAGACCGGCGAACGCGCCCCAGCCGTACCGCTCGTGGAGCCCGAGCAGCGGTGGGGTGAAGGCCACCATGGCCAGGTAGATGCCGATGAACCACAGCGGCTGGGTGACCAGACGCAGCGCGACGCCGGTCAGGCCTCCGTCCGCGCCGAG
This sequence comes from Streptomyces sp. NPDC085481, assembly GCF_044541845.1. NCBI lineage: Bacteria > Bacillati > Actinomycetota > Actinomycetes > Kitasatosporales > Streptomycetaceae > Streptomyces > Streptomyces sp. NPDC085481. Next base: position 229,138 of record NZ_JBITTJ010000014.1, on the reverse strand, counting down.
CAGCTGGAGGGCGAGCGCGGCGGCGCCCCACACGCCGATGAAGACCATCGTCGGGCGCAGCAGCCGCTGCAGCCTGGCCCGCAGGAAGGCCGCGTACCGCGGGCGGGAGCGGTGGGCGAGGGCGTGCGAGAAGCCGCCGACGAAGAAGAAGACCGGCATCACCTGCAGCGCCCAGGTCAGCGCCTGGAGGCCGGGGGCGACGGCGAGGAGGTTTCCGACCTGCCCGTCGGCCGTCACGGCGGCCATCAGCCAGTGGCCGAGCACCACGACCGCGAGCGAGGCGACCCGCAGCAGATCGACGTACCGGTCGCGCGACGCGGGCGTGGCGGCGGCGAGTTCGCTGATTCCCATGCGGGCACGGTCCCGCGCCCGCCCCGCCCGCCGTCAGCGTCCGGATACTCATCCCGCGCATGAGTACGGATGGCGGGCCGCCCTCGGCCACGTGGGCGACCCCCCGGCCCCGGCTGCCGCACCCCCGAACCGACGATCCGTCATGTTCGTCTGGTGTCGCGACTCCCCTAAGGAGAGACCATGCCCCGCTCCACCCGCCTGACCGCCCTCGCCGTGGCCGGCGCCGCCCTCACCGTGCTCGCCGCCGGCCCCGCCTCGGGCGGCGACCCGACCGTGACGAACGCGCAGGTCGTCGCCCACTTCGACTTCGCCGCCGGGCAGACCCCGGAGAACATCGCCCTCGAACCCGACGGCTCCGCCGACCTGACCTTCGCCTTCGCCCGGCAGGTCGTCCGCGTCGACCGGAAGGGCGGCACGACCGTCCTCGCCACCCTGCCCGCCGTGACGAACCCGCAGACGCCGAACATCGGCGCCGCGATCGTCACCGGCATCGCCCGCGCCCACGACGGCACCCTGTACGTCGGCTTCGCCACCGGGACCGCCGAGACCGGCATCTGGCGCATCCCCCGCGACGGCGGCGCGCCCGAGCAGATCGCGCAGCTGCCGGCCGGCTCGTTCCCCAACGGCCTCGCCCTCGACGAGGAGTGCGGCACCCTCTACACCGCCGACTCGGCGCTCGGCAGGGTGTGGAGCATCCGCCAGGACGGCGGTGAGCCCACGGTGTGGGCCGAGGGGCCCGCGCTCGAGCCCGCCGCGGCGGGCGGCTTCGGCGCCAACGGGCTCAAGCTGCACGACGGTGCGGTGTGGGTGTCCAACTCCGACCGCGGGACCCTGTTGCGCATCCCGATCGGCCCCGGCGACGACCGGCCCGCCGGCCCGGTCGAGACGCGGGCGACCGGGCTCACGGCGATCGACGACTTCGCCTTCACCGGGCACGGCGACACGGTCCTCGCCGCGCTGATCATGGACAGCGAGATCGAGTTCGTCCGCCCCGACGGCACCCACAAGACCGTCCTCACCGAACAGGACGGCCTGCGCAACCCGACCTCCGTGGCCGTGCGCCACAAGAGCGTCTACGTGAACAGCGCGGCCTACTTCGCCACGGTGAACCCGGACCCGAACCTGCTCCTGGCCCGGATCTCCAAGAACAAGGACTGAAGGCTGCCGGACGGGACAAGCATGCCCTTCCGCAGTTCGTGAACGAGTCGCCGTCGGATCCGCTGCCGGTGCGGCGGCGGATCGCCGGCTCCTGACCGCAGTGGTCCGGCCTGGGGTGTGGGTGATCCGCGATGGGCGGTCGAAGCCGGGGAATAGGCGCGAAAGATAGAGGTGGTCCTCCCCGACGGCGGAACAGCGCGCCGGGCATTCGCCCGATCGGCCCCCGCCGTTGTCTGCCATTGGCCTGAGGAACGGCGTAGGCGCGGTAGCGCCGCCTCCTGGCGACCCATGCATGCCTCTGGAGGCATCCGCGCCTCTGGAGTCAATACCCCGGACTTCACAAGGAGTGATCAATGAGTCCTGAGAACAGGACCCGGTTGGGCCTCGGCCCTCTTCCCCGTGGCCGAAGGTGGCTGGTCAGCGGAACCATGGCCACGCTGGCCATTGCGCTGTTGGGCATCTCGACCTCCGCCGTCGCTGCCCCACGGACCCCCGCGGCAACGCCCACGCTGGACGCGGTCGAGCCTGACCTCCGGGCCTGGGCCCCGTTCGGAGCCGCCGGCGTCCTGCGCGGGGACGAATGCGAGGCCTGGTGGATATCCAAGGAACGCTGTCACGACCACCACGGTCGGCCCGACCACGGCGGGAACCACGACGGACCCAACGGCCAGGTCGGCCCCACGGGCCCCACCGGGCCCACCGGCCCTCCGGGCGAAGCGGGTGCCACGGGTCCGACCGGGGCGACAGGCCCTGCCGGGGCGACGGGGCCGACCGGACCCACCGGACCCACCGGACCCACCGGACCCACCGGCACGGACGGTATGGATGGCGCGACGGGACCTGCCGGCTCCACCGGACCCGCCGGGGCCACCGGCCCAACCGGCTCCACCGGACCCGCCGGAGCCACCGGCCCAACCGGCCCCACAGGCCCCACCGGAGCCACCGGCCCCACCGGCCCCACAGGCCCCACCGGAGCCACCGGCCCAACCGGCCCCACCGGAGCCACCGGCCCCACCGGAGCCACCGGCCCCACCGGAGCCACCGGAGCCACAGGTGCAACCGGCGCCACCGGACCTGCCGGGAACACGGTCGACGTCGGCGCGAGCATCTACGCCACTACGGACCAGAACATCCCGAGCGCGATCAGAACCAAGGTCAATTTCGACGCAGCCGACATCGACACGGACACGATGTTCGACAATGCGACCGACACTCTGGTGGTCAAGACTCCCGGGCGCTACCTCCTCAAGGGAAGGCTTCTGTGGTTCATCGCCCAGAACGACACGGTCGAGTCCATCCGCCAGCTCACCATTGACGTCAACGACTCCCCGTTCGCCTTGGATACCGCGACCATCGGCCCCACCCTCGGGGGCCAGGACTCGCAGGAGGTGTCCACGATCGTCCAGCTGAACGTCGGCGATGCGATCTCCCTGAACGCGTTCCAGAACACAGGTTTCGCCGCGACTTCGATCACCAGAACCCTCGGCAAGGTCACGTCGCCGCAGCTCCAGGCGGAGTTGCTCGAGCCGTAGCAAGCGGCCTCGGCCCGATGCGACGGCTGACCGTCGCTGATCGTCAGGGGCCGTCGACTGTTGTCGGCGGCCCCTGAGCGGCGGGCTTCCTAGAGGATCGTCGCCCCGCCCGCCGGGGAGGTCGCCACCCGTGCCGTACGGCAGGTCCCCGAGGCGATCAGGGCGGCGGCGACGGACTCGGCGGACTCCGCGTCCTTCACCAGGAACGCGGTCGTCGGGCCCGAGCCGGACACCAGGGAGGCCAGGGCCCCGGCCGTGAGCCCGGTCTCCAGGGTCGCGGCCAGCGAGGGCCGCAGGGAGAGGGCGGCGGGCTGCAGGTCGTTGGCGAGGGCGCCGGCCAGGGCGGTGGTGTCGCCGGTGCGCAGGGCGTCGAGCAGGACCGGTGAGGCGACCGGCTCGGGCACGTCCACACCCGCGGTGAGGCGGTCGAACTCGCCGTACACGGCGGGGGTGGAGAGCCCGCCGTCGGCGACGGCGAAGACCCAGTGGAAGGCGCCGCCGACCTCGAGCCCGGTCAGCTGCTCGCCCCGCCCGACGCCGAGGGCGGCGCCGCCGACCAGGCTGAACGGCACGTCGCTGCCCAGCTCGGCGCAGATCTCCAGGAGTTCACCGCGCGAGGAGTTCAGGCCCCACAGCGCGTCGCAGGCGAGCAGGGCGCCCGCGCCGTCCGCGCTGCCGCCGGCCATGCCGCCCGCGACGGGGATGTCCTTGGCGATGTGCAGGTGCACGTCGGGAGCGATGCCGTGCCGGGCGGCGAGCAGTTCGGCCGCCCGCGCCGCCAGGTTGGTCCGGTCGAGCGGCACCTTGTCCGCGTCCGGCCCCTCACAGGTGATCGTCAGCGTCCCGGCGGGGGTGGCGGTCACCTCGTCGTACAGCGAGACGGCGAGGAAGACGTTGGCCAGGTCGTGGAAGCCGTCGGGGCGGGCGCCGCCGACCGCGAGCTGGACGTTGACCTTCGCGGGGACCCGTACGGTGACGCTCACGCGCCGCCCTCCTCGTTCGACGACGTCTTCCGCGGCGCGCCCGCCGGCTCGCCGCCCGGCTTGTTCTCCGCGATGCGGGCGAACTCCTCCACCGTCAGCGCCTCGCCGCGCGCCTGCGGCGAGACCCCGGCCTTCACCAGGGCCTCCTCGGCCGCGGCGGGCGAGCCGGCCCAGCCGGAGAGCGCGGCGCGCAGGGTCTTGCGGCGCTGGGCGAAGGCCGCGTCGACGACGGCGAACACCTCCTTCTTGGAGGCGGTGGTCTCGACCGGCTCGGTGCGCCGCACCAGGGACACGAGGCCGGAGTCGACGTTCGGCGCGGGCCAGAAGACGTTGCGGCCGATGGCGCCGGCCCGCTTGACCTCCGCGTACCAGTTGGCCTTCACCGACGGCACGCCGTACACCTTGTTGCCGGGCTGCGCGGCGAGCCGGTCGGCGACCTCGGCCTGGACCATGACGAGGGTCCGCTCGATGCTCGGGAAGCGGTCCAGCATGTGCAGCAGGACCGGCACGGCGACGTTGTACGGCAGGTTGGCGACGAGCGCGGTGGGCGGAGGTCCGGGCAGCTCCTCGACGTGCATGGCGTCGGAGTGGACCAGCGCGAAGCGGTCCTTCTTCTGCGGCATGCGGGCGGCGATGGTGGCCGGCAGGGCGCCGGCGAGGACGTCGTCGATCTCGACGGCCGTCACCCGGTCCGCGGCCTCCAGGAGCGCGAGGGTGAGGGAGCCGAGCCCGGGGCCCACCTCCACGACCACGTCGTCGGGGCGCACCTGGGCCGTGCGGACGATCCGCCGGACCGTGTTGGCGTCGATGACGAAGTTCTGGCCGCGCTGCTTGGTCGGGCGCACGCCGAGGGCGGCGGCCAGCTCACGGATGTCGGCGGGGCCGAGGAGGGCGTCAGGATCGGTGGTGCTCACCGGTACAGCCTACGGCCGCAGTGGGGCCACGGACTCGCCCCCCGCGTCACGTACAGCTTCTTCGCCCGGTACGTCTGCTCCGAGGCGGGCGCGTTCTGGGCGACCCCGCTGCCGCCGAGGGAGCGCCAGGTGCCCGGGTCGAACTGGTAGAGGCCGCCGTAGGTGCCGGAGGGGTCGACGGCGTTCGGGCGGCCGCCGGACTCGCAGGCGGCGAGCGCGCCCCAGTCCAGTCCGTCGGCCCCGGCGACGGAGGTGGGCAGCGGGCGGGTGCCGATCCGGACCTTCTGGGTGACGGGTTCGCGCACGGTCTCCTCGCCGACGCGACGGGGCTTCTGGCGGACGCCGTTGACGGTCCGCAGGGTGTACGTGACCCGGCGCACGCCCGGGACGCCCTGCCGTTCGACGACCTCGGTGCCGGCGAAGAGCCCGGGGTCGCGGACCCGCTCGACGGCGTACGGGACGGGCTCCTCGCGGATCTCCTGGGTGCCGGTGATCCGCAGGACGGTGATCGTCTGGCCGTCGCGCGGGAAGGAGCCGGGCGGTACGGAGGTGGTGTCCTGGCCCGCGAGGGTGAGTCCGGCCTCCTCGACGGCCTCGCGGACGGTGGCCGCGTTGGTGCGGACGGTCCGCTCGCGGCCGTCCGCGAGGAAGGTGACCGTCCGCTCGGTGCGGACGTCGAGGGCGAGGCCCTGCCGGGAGATGGGCGCGGATCGGGAGACCGACAGATAGGCGCCCTCGGCGCGCACCCCGAGCTGGCGCAGGGCGCCGTCGACGGTGCGGGCGGTGGTCCACACCTGGCGGCGCTGGCCGTCGAGGGTGAGGGCGACCGGGCGGCCGTAGCGGACGACGATCTCGTCGCCGCTGGCCAGGGCGGCACCGGCGGCGGGGGCGACGATGTCGTGGCCGCCGACGGTCAGGCCCTCGTCGGCGAGGAGCTCCTCGACGTCGTCGGCGAAGGTGTGCAGGGTGCGCGGGACGCCGTCGACGGAGAGCCGGACCGCCTTGTCGTCCGCGACGAAGGCGCTGGTTCCGCCGGCGAGGAAGGCGACGACGAGGGCCTGCGGGAGGATCCGCCGCAGGCCCTCTCCGGCGGGCGGGGACGCCTTGCGCCGCCGGGCGGCCCGGCGGGCTCCGGCGCGGTGACCGGTCTGAGGGGTGCTCACGAGGCCGGGACCCTAGCGGGAGTTACGGTCACTCTCCAAAGCGACCCGTACACCCGCTGTAACCGTTATGGATCAGCAACCATCCCGCGCGATCAGTGGCGGGACAGCGGGCGTGATCAGTAGTCGAAGGCCCGTGCGGTGTTGGCGGCGATGGCCCCGGCCAGCTCCTCCTCGGTGATCCCGCGCACCGCCGCCATGGCCCGGACGGTCACCGGGATCAGGTACGGGGCGTTCGGGCGGCCCCGGTAGGGGGCGGGGGTGAGGAACGGGGCGTCCGTCTCGACGAGGACGAGCTCCAGGGGGGCGACGGCGAGGGCGTCGCGCAGCGGCTGGGCGTTCTTGAAGGTGACGTTGCCGGCGAAGGACATGTAGTAGCCCTTGGCGGCGCAGATCTCGGCCATCTCGGCGTCGCCGGAGTAGCAGTGGAAGACGGTCCGCTCCGGGGCGCCCTCCTCGTCGAGGACCCGCAGCACGTCGGCGTGGGCCTCGCGGTCGTGGATGACGAGGGCCTTGCCCTGCCGCTTGGCGATCTCGATGTGGGCGCGGAAGGAACGCTCCTGCGCGGCCATGCCCTCGGGGCCCGTACGGAAGCGGTCGAGGCCGGTCTCGCCGACGGCGCGCACGTGCGGCAGGGCCGCGAGCCGCTCGATCTCGGCGAGGGCGTCGTCGAGCGCCGTCTCGCCGCCGGCCTCGCGGGCGCCCTGGCGTGACCAGCCGTCCGGGTCGCCGAGGACGATCCTGGGCGCCTCGTTGGGGTGCAGGGCGACGGCCGCGTGCACGTTCGCGTGGGCGGCGGCGGTGTCGGCGGCCCACTGCGAGCCCTTCAGGTCGCAGCCGACCTGGACGACCGTCGTCACGCCGACGGCGGCGGCCTTGGTCAGCGCCTCCTCGACGGTGCCGGACTGCATGTCGAGGTGGGTGTGCGAGTCCGCGACCGGGACCAGCAGGGGCTCGGGCAGCGGCGGCGGGGCGTCCTTGGAACTCATGGCCCCGATCGTACGAGGGCCATGAGTTCAACCGCGAGGCACTACCGCCGGGAACGGAACGGATGCAGCAGGTCGGAGAGGTGCCAGTGGTGCGGGACCGGGGGTCTCTCCTCCTCGGGGCCGGCGGGGACGTCCTCCGTCAGCTCCTGGCCGATGGGTCCCGCGATGGACACCGGCTTGGTCGCCCTGGCCCCGCGGCTGTGGCGCTCGGCCGCGGCCATCATGTCGAGTACGGAGGACACCTGGCCCGCGCGCATGATGCGGACGACATGACCGCCGCAGTTCATGCAGGTGGGCTTGGCGAGCGGCGACGGGACCCGCTCCCCGTCGGCCTTGTAGACGACGAACTCGTGCCCTCTCGCGTCGACGTGGTGCTCTATGTCGTACGCCTGCTCCCAGCCGTAACCGCAGCGCATGCACGCGAAGGCGTACGCCTCATGGGCGACGGGCGTTCCGGTGCCGGTGATCTCACTCATTCCAGCTCCTCTCCACTGATCCAGTGGACGCCTTTTCGGGCCGGAGCGCATCAGCGTCGGGAAAAGAATGGACGCTCTTTGGCGTTTCCTTGCCCTAAGGCCCTTCAGGCGGGCCCGCCGCCGGGTTCCGCTTTGCCTTTCAGATTAGTCCTTTACCGTTTCCGGGGCCCGGCGCAGCCGCGTTCTTTGCCGCGACCACGGCATCGAACACCTCGCGCTTGGGAAGCCCCGCCTCGGCGGCCACCGCCGCGATGGCCTCCTTGCGCCGCTCCCCCGCCTCCTCGCGCACCCGCACCCTGCGCACCAGCTCCTCGGCGTCCAGTTCCGCGGGCCCGGTCTCGGGGGCGCCCTCGACGACGACGGTGATCTCGCCCCGTACGCCTTCGGCCGCCCACACCGCGAGCTCGCCGAGCGGGCCGCGCTTGACCTCCTCGTAGGTCTTGGTCAGCTCGCGGCAGACGGCGGCCCTGCGTTCGGCGCCGAAGACCTCGGCCATCGCGGCGAGCGTGTCGTCGAGCCGGTGCGGGGCCTCGAAGTAGACGAGGGTGCGCCGCTCGGCGGCCACCTCGCGGAGCCGGCCGAGCCGCTCGCCGGCCTTGCGGGGCAGGAAGCCCTCGAAGCAGAAGCGGTCCACGGGCAGCCCGGACAGGGCGAGCGCGGTGAGCACGGCGGACGGGCCCGGCACGGCGGTGACCTTGATGTCCTGCTCGACGGCGGCGGCGACCAGGCGGTAGCCGGGGTCGGAGACGGACGGCATGCCGGCGTCGGTCACGAGCAGCACCCGGGCCCCGCCGGCCAGCGCCTCGACCAGCTCCGGGGTACGGGCGGACTCGTTGCCCTCGAAGTAGGAGACGACCCGGCCGGTCGTGTGGACACCGAGCGCGCGGGTGAGCCCGCGCAGCCTTCGGGTGTCCTCGGCGGCCACGATGTCCGCGTTCGCCAGTTCGGTGGCGAGCCGCGGCGGGGCGTCCGCGATGTCGCCGATGGGGGTCCCTGCGAGTACCAGCGTTCCTGTCACAAGGGTCATCCTCCCAGCCCGGACAGGCGACGCGCACAGGCGCGTTCCCTACGATGGCGCGGTGACCAGTACCGCACCCGAGGCCCTGGAGGGTCAGCACACCGTGGCAGAGCCCTCTTCGTGGCAGCAGCGGCTGCGGCGCTTCGGCTACCGCCCGGCCACCACGAGCTCCCTGTCCATCGGGCTGCGGGAGCGGCTCGTGCCCCCGTACACCCGCCCCTCACCACGGCTCTGGTCGCTGCTCGGGGTCTCCCCCGCGGTCGCCGACCGGCTCTGGCGGCTGGCCTCCTGGGGCGGTCCGCTGCTGGTCGCGCTGGTCGCGGGCGCGCTGCGGTTCTGGAACCTGGGCAAGCCGCACGCGGTGATATTCGACGAGACGTACTACGCCAAGGACTCCTGGGCCCTGATCAACCAGGGGTACGAGGGGGCGTGGCCGAAGGACATCGACAAGACGATCCTGACCGCGCCGGACACGGTGCTCGTGCCGACCGACCCGGGCTATGTCGTGCACCCGCCGGTCGGCAAGTGGGTCATCGGCATCGGCGAGAAGATCTTCGGCTTCGAGCCCTTCGGCTGGCGCTTCATGGTGGCGCTGCTCGGCACCCTGTCGGTGCTGATGCTGTGCCGGATCGGGCGGCGGCTGTTCCGCTCGACGTTCCTGGGCTGTCTGGCCGGCGCGCTGCTCACCGTGGACGGGCTGCACTTCGTGATGAGCCGCACCGCGCTGCTCGACCAGGTGCTGATGTTCTTCGTGCTCGCGGCCTTCGGCTGCCTGGTGGTGGACCGCGACAAGGCACGCGCCCGGCTCGCGGCCGCGCTGCCGGAGGACGACGAGGGGGTCCTGCGACCTGACGCCTCGGTCGCGGAGACCCTGCGGCTCGGCTGGCGGCCGTGGCGGCTCGCGGCCGGCGTGATGCTGGGCCTCGCGGCCGGCACCAAGTGGAACGGCCTGTACGTGATGGCCGCGTTCGGCCTGATGGCGGTCCTGTGGGACCTCGGCGCCCGCCGTACGGCCGGCGCGTTCCGCCCGTACGCGGCGGTGGCCAGGCGGGACCTCGTCCCGGCCTTCGTGTCAGTCGTCCCGGTCGCCATCGCCACCTACCTGGCCACCTGGACCGGCTGGATCGCCACCGACAAGGGCTACTTCCGCAACTGGGCCGCCGAGCAGGACAAGCTGAACGGCGGCGGCACCTGGGGATGGCTGCCGGACTGGCTGCGCAGCCTGTGGCACTACGAGACCGAGGTCTACAAGTTCCACGTCGGGCTGAGCACGCCGCACACCTACGAGTCCAACCCGTGGAGCTGGATCGTCCTGGGCCGCCCGGTCTCGTACTTCTACGAGTCCCCCGCCCCCGGCACGGCCGGCTGCCCCGCGAACGCCGCCGAGAAGTGCGCCCAGGAGGTCCTGGCGCTCGGCACCCCGCTGCTGTGGTGGGCGGCGTGCTTCGCGATCCTCTACGTCCTGTGGCGCTGGTTCTTCCGCCGCGACTGGCGGGCCGGTGCGATCGCCTGCGCCATCGCGGCCGGCTGGGCGCCGTGGTTCCTCTACCAGAACCGCACCATTTTCCTTTTCTACGCGGTGGTGTTCGTACCGTTCCTGTGCCTCGCGGTGACGATGATGATCGGGGCGATCCTGGGACCCCCGGGTTCCTCGGAAAGGCGCCGCACTTTCGGGGCGGTGGGCGCGGGTGTGCTCGTCCTGCTCATCGTCTGGAATTTCATCTATTTCTGGCCCCTGTACACCGGACAGACCATTCCGATGGACCAGTGGCGCAACCGGATGTGGCTCGACACCTGGGTATAGCGGAAAACAGACGGTCCGGTCGCTTTCCGGTAACGGTCGTCTTCCCCGTCACTCCTGACCCCTAGGCTGACGCGAAGTCACCTGGGGGAGGGAGCGCAGCCATGCGCAGTGGGACGAAGGTCGCGATCGTCGGTGGGGCGTTCGTCGTCGTGGCGAGCGGGGTCGGGTACGGGGGCTACAACCTCTGGACCGCGATGAACGGGGGGTCGTCGGGGACGGGGACGCGCGCGGAGTCCACGCACGGATCCGGGCCGCTCGGCACCGAGGAGGTGACGACGACCGTGAAGGACTTCCTCGGGGCCTGGGCCACCGGCGAGTCCGACCGGGCCGCGCAGCTCACCAACAACCCGGTCGACGCCGGTCCGGCCCTCCTCGGCTTCCGGGAGCAGGCCAAGGTGTCCGCCGCGACCATCACGCCCGGGCCCGTGACGGGCACGACGGTGCCGTTCACGGTGCGGGCGACCGTCACGTACCAGGGCGTCTCCAAGCCCTGGACGTACTCCTCGCAGCTCACCGTCGTGCGCGGGCTGACCACCGGCCGGCCGCTGGTCGACTGGAAGCCGGCCGTCCTGCACCCCAAGCTGACCTCGAAGTCGGCGTCGATCCGCACCGGCGGCGCCAAGTCGGCCGAGGTCCGGGCCGTCGACCGCAGGGGGCGGGTGCTCACCGCGGAGAAGTACCCCTCGCTCGGGCCCGTCCTCGACGAGCTGCGCGAGCGGTACGGGGCCACGACGGGCGGCAGGCCCGGCATCGAGACCTTCGTCGACTCCGGCGTCGAGGGCGTGCCGAACACCACGCTGCTCACCCTCGCCAAGGGCGAGCCGGGCAAGCTGGAGACCACCATCGACGCCGATGTGCAGGCGGCGGCCGAGCAGGCGGTGAAACGGTACGGCACGGCCTCGGTCGTCGCGATCAAGCCGTCCACCGGCGCGGTACGGGCGGTCGCCAACAACCCCGCCACCGGCTTCAACACGGCGTTCTCCGGCACGAAGGCCCCCGGCTCCACCCTGAAGATCGTCACCGCGGCGCTGCTCCTGGAGAAGGGCCTGGTCAAGGCCGACCAGGTCACCGAGTGCCCGCCGAACGTCACGTACTACGGGCGCAGCTTCCACAACCTCGGCGGCTTCTCGCTCGACGGCGCGACCTTCGCCGAGAGCTTCGCCCGCTCCTGCAACACCGCCTTCATCAAGAAGATCGACGACGTGAAGGAGATGGTGGGCGACGACTTCGCCCTCGGGAAGGAGGCGCGTGACGTCTTCGGCATCGGCCTCGAATGGCGTACCGGCATCAAGTCGTTCGACGGCTCGGTCCCCGAGGCGACCGGCGGCGAGGCCGCGGCGCAGTACATCGGCCAGGGCACCGTCCAGATGAACCCGCTGACCATCGCCTCGATCACCGCCACCGCGAAGCACGGCAGCTTCAAGCAGCCCTATCTGGTCGCCCCCGAGGTGGACGACCGCACCCTCGCCGAGGCCCAGCGCCCGCTGCCGTCCTCGGTGGCCCGCCAGCTCCGCGCGATGCTGAAGCGCACCGCGACCGCCTCCGACGGCACGGCCACCAAGGCGATGGCCTCGGTGGGCGGCGACAAGGGCGCGAAGACGGGTTCGGCGGAGGTCGGCGGCCAGGCGACGTCCGACTCGTGGTTCACGGGGTACTCGGACGACCTGGCGGCGGCGGCCTTCGTCGAGAACGGCGGCCACGGCGGCGACGCGGCGGGCCCGATCGTGGCGCAGGTGCTGCGGGCGGGGTAGCGGGGCGCGGGCGGGCGGGCGTCGGCGCCGCACGATCCAAGGACCCGCCACGGATCCCTCGGATCCCTCGGATCCCCCCCACGGATCCCCCCACGGATCCCTCCACCGATCCACGGGTCGGAATCCCGTCGCGTGCCGCCTACACCTACCGCTACCGTGCCGCCCATGACCACCGCAGACATGTCCGCAGCCCACCCCCAGTTCGCCGCGGCCCTGAAGGACCTGGGCCTCGACGTCGAGATCCGCCGCTTCCCGGCCGAGACGCGCACCGCCCAGCAGGCCGCGGAGGCCATCGGCTGCGAGGTGTCGGAGATCGTCAAGTCGCTGATCTTCGCGGCGGACGGGGTCCCGGTGCTCGTCCTGATGGACGGCGCCTCGCGGGTGGACGTGGAGCGGGTACGGCAGGAGCTGGGCGCCCAGGCCGTCACGCGCGCGGACGCGCGAGCGGTGCGGGAGACGACCGGGTACGCGATCGGCGGCGTCCCGCCCTTCGGGCACCGCACCAGGACCAGGGTGCTGGCCGACCGCGGGCTGCTCGACCACGAGGTGGTGTGGGCGGCGGCCGGCACCCCGCACACCGTGTTCGCGCTCGACCCCAAGACGCTGATCGCCCACGCGGGCGGGGCGCTGGTGGACGTCCGCGAGCACACGGCGTGACCCCACTGGTCGCCGTGGCCGTGCTCATCGCGGCCGTGACGCACGCCAGTTGGAACGCGATCGCCGCGCGCATCGGGGACCAGCTGCTCTCCTTCACGCTCATCTCCGGCGGCGGCGCGCTCATCGGCGCCGTCGCCGCCTGCTTCACCCCGCTGCCGGCCGCGGAGGCGTGGCCGTACCTGGCCGTCTCGGCCGCCCTGCACATCGGCTACTACGCCCTGCTGATGAAGTCCTTCACCCTGGGCGACTTCGGCCAGATGTACCCGATCGCGCGGGGCACGGCCCCGCTGGTGGTGACCCTGCTGGCCGCCGTCTTCCTGGCCGAGATCCCGGACACCCGGCAACTCGCGGGCGTCGCGGTGGCCAGCGCGGGCCTGACGGGCCTCGCCCTGTGGGGCATCCGCGGCAAGGGCGCCCGCCCGCACTGGCCGGCCCTGCTGGCCGCGGGCGCGACGGGCCTGTCCATCGCCGCGTACACCGTCGTCGACGGCATCGGCGTCCGCGCCTCGGGCACCCCGCTCGGCTACATCGCCTGGCTGATGCTCCTGGAAGGCCTCGTCATCCCCGCCTACGCCCTCCACCGCCGCCGCTCCCGCCTGGCCGGCGAACTCCGCCCGTACGCCGCCCGGGGCCTCCTGGGCGCCGCCATGTCGGTCGCGGCCTACGCCCTGGTCCTCTGGGCCCAGACCAAGGCCCCCCTCGCCCCGATCGCGGCCCTGCGCGAGTCCTCCATCATCGTGGGCGCGGCCATCGGCGCGCTGCTCTTCAAGGAACGCTTCGGCGGACCGAGGATCGCGGCGGCGGGGCTGATGGTGGTGGGCATCGGGCTGATGCTGTACGCGAGTTGAGCGCCGGCGGACGCGCCGTGGCAGGTACGAAGCCGGGCGCTCAACCGGAACGTTTCCTCCACATCCCTCTTTGGGCGACAAGGTCCAACCCGGCCGCCTATCGTCCTGATCAAGATCGCGTACACCTACGAGGGAGATCACATGATCAGATCGCGCACCATGGGCACCACCCTGGCCACCGCCGCTCTGGCGGCGGCCACGGTCGTCGGGGCGTCGGGGGCCGCGTCCGCCGTGGCGGAGCCGGCGTTCCAGATAAGAAACGCCAACAGCGCCCTGTGCCTGCTCGTGCAGGGCGGGGACAACGGGAACCCCGCCGTCCAGTACGAGTGCGGGGACTGGGCCGACCAGAAGTGGGTCTTCGACGAGACCTACCTCGAGACCACCGGCACCTACCGGCTGAAGAACGCCAACAGCGGGAAGTGCCTGCTCGTCCGGGGCGTGGAGAGCGGCAACAAGGCCGAGCAGTTCGAGTGCGGACCCTGGGCCGACCAGCTGTGGCAGAAGGTCGCCACCTCCAGCGGGGACACCTTCAAGCTGAAGAACCTCAACAGCGGCAAGTGCCTGGTGGTCCAGGGCTTCGACTACGGCAGCCGGGTCTTCCAGTACGACTGCGAGGACTACAACGACCAGGTCTGGTACGCCCGCTGACGCACCGCGCTGACGGTCACAGCGCCGCGCGCACCGCCCGGACCAGGGCCTGGGCGCGCGGGTCCGCCGTGACCGTCCTGCGCATGCCGTTGGTGACGTAGCCGAAGGCGATGCCCGAGGCCGGGTCGGCGAAGCCGAGCGAGCCGCCCCGGCCCGGGTGGCCGAAGGACGTGGGGCCGAGGAGCGGGGAGGCCGGGCCGTGCAGCATGTGGCCCAGGCCGAAGCGGGTGTTGACGACCAGTACCCGGTCGGGGCCCGTCGACTCCTCCGTGCGGGCCAGCGTCAGCGTCGCCGGGGCGAAGAGGCGGGGGCCGCCGTCGACCGGGCCCATCGTCGAGGCGTAGAAGCGGGCGAGGGCGCGGGCGGTGGAGACGCCGCCGGAGCCGGGGAGTTCGGCCGTGCGGTAGAGCGGGTCGTTCTCGTCCGGCTTCGGGGTGATCACCCCGAAGGCGCGGCGGGTCAGGGAGTCGGGGTCCTTGTACGCCTCGGTGACCGCGCGCTTCGGCCGCAGGCGCAGGGCCGGGCTGTCGGCCGGCTCGAGCTCCTCCACCGGCCCCAGGCGGCCGACCCGGTGGACCTCGTCGGCGGGCAGTCCTATCCACAGGTCCAGGCCGAGCGGGCGGGCTATCTCCTCGGCGACCCAGCGGCCTATGGTGCGGCCGGTCACCCGGTGGACCAGGCCGGAGAGCAGCCAGCTGAAGGTGTGCGCGTGGTAGCCGTGGGCGGTGCCCGGCTCCCAGACGGGGGTCTGCGCCGCTATCGCCGCCGTGGCCGTCGCGAGGTCGGTCGCCTCGGCCAGGGTCAGCGGGTGGTCGAGGACCGGCACGCCCGCCCGGTGCGCGAGCAGCTGCCGTACGGTCACCCGGTCCTTGCCTGCGGCCTTGAACTCGGGCCAGTACGTGCCCACCGGGGCGTCCAGGTCGAGCTGGCCGCGCTGGTGGAGCAGGAGCGGGACGGCGGAGGCGACGCCCTTGGTGGCGGAGCGGACGACCTGGGCGGTGTCGACCGCCCACGGGGCCTCGCCGTCGACGTCGCGCGTGCCCGCCCACAGGTCGACGACCTTCGTGCCGTCGCGGTAGACCGCGACCGCCGCGCCCCGCTCGCCGCGCTGCTCGAAGTTGCGCAGGAACGCGTCCCTCACCGGCTCGAAGCCCGCCGCCACCGTGCCCCGGACGTCCACGTGCCCACACTCCCTCTCGTCGTTCGCCCCCCATGGTGCAACGTGGCCGGCCGCACGCCGATTCCGGGGCCCTCCAGGGCCCGGCCTCACGCGTTCAGGCCGGCCTCAGGCCACGGAGCTCGGCACGAAGCCGTACGGGAGTTCCAGGCGGTGCCGGGACATGAGCTCCTCGTCGGTCAGGATGTCGGCGGTCAGGCCGTCCGCCGCGATCACGCCCTCGCTGAGGATCACCGCCCGCGGGCAGAGCTCCAGGGCGTACGGCAGGTCGTGGGTGACCATGAGGACGGTGACGTCCAGGGAGCGCAGGATGTCGGCGAGCTCGCGCCGCGAGGCCGGGTCCAGGTTGGATGAGGGCTCGTCGAGGACCAGGATCTCCGGCTCCATCGCGAGCACCGTCGCCACGGCCACCCGGCGCCGCTGCCCGAAGGACAGGTGGTGCGGCGGCCGGTCGGCGAACTCCGCCATGCCGACCCGGGCCAGCGCCCGCTGCACCACGGCCTCCAGCTCGGCGCCCCGCAGGCCCGCAGAGGCCGGCCCGAAGGCCACGTCCTCGCGGACGGTCGGCATGAAGAGCTGGTCGTCGGGGTCCTGGAAGACGATGCCCACCCGGCGCCTGATCTCGGCCAGGTTCCGCTTCTCCACCGGCAGCCCGGCCACCGTCACGCCGCCCGCACCGCCGGTGAGGATGCCGTTGAGGTGCAGGACGAGGGTGGTCTTGCCGGCGCCGTTGGGGCCGAGCAGGGCGACCCGCTCACCGCGCCCGACGGTCAGGTCCACCCCGAACAGGGCCTGGTGGCCGTCCGGGTAGGCGTACGCGAGGCCGGAGACCTCGAGGGAGGCGGGGGTGCTCATAGCGTCCATCCGAGAAGGCAGATGAGAAGGGCGGCGGCCGGCAGCGCGGCGGCGTACCGCCACTGGGCGGCGGTGGCGGTGACCTCGTCGATGACCGGCATCGACCCGGTGTAGCCGCGGCTGACCATGGCGAGGTGGACCCGCTCCCCGCGCTCGTACGAGCGGATGAAGAGGGCCCCGGCGGACTTGGCGAGGACGCCCCAGTGCCGTACGCCCCTCGCCTCGAAGCCGCGGGAACGGCGGGCGATGGACATGCGGCGCATCTCGTCGCTGATCACATCGCCGTAGCGGATCATGAACGAGGCGATCTGCACCAGGAGCGGCGGCAGCTTCAGCCGCTGGAGGCCGAGGAGGAGGGCGCGCAGCTCGGTGGTGGAGGCGAGGAGCACGGAGGCGGCGACGCCGAGGGTGCCCTTGGCGAGCACGTTCCAGGCGCCCCACAGGCCGGGGACGCTCAGCGAGATCCCGAGGAACGTCGTCCGCTCGCCGGGAACCACGAACGGCATGAGGACCGCGAAGGCGACGAACGGGACCTCGATGAGCAGCCGCTTCAGCAGGAAGCCCGCCGGCACCCGGGCCAGTCCGGCGACGACGCCGAGCAGGACCGCGTACAGCGCGAAGGCCCAGATCGCCTCGCGGGGCGTGGAGACGACCACGACGACGAAGGCGAAGACGGCGGCCAGCTTGGTATGCGGGGGCAGCGCGTGCACCGGCGAGTGCCCCTGCCGGTAGAGCTTGTGCGCGTGCCCGGCGCCCATGTCAGACCCGCGCCCCGGTCGTGGCGTTCCTGCGGCGGCGTACGGCCCAGAAGGCGCCGCTGCCGACGGCGAGGGTCGCGCCGACGCCGATCACCCCCGCGAGACCGCCGGAGAGGCGGGCGTCGGTGATGTCCTTGACGCCGTAGTCGGCGAGCGGGGAGTCGGCGGCCGCGTGCGGCTCGACCTTGGCGTCGATGCCCTTGTCGGCGGCGACCTTCTCCAGGCCGTCCGGGCTGGCGGAGGCGTAGAAGGAGACGAAGCCGGCGAGGACGAGCGCGGTGACGACGCCGCCGATCCACAGCTTCTTCGGGGAGCCGGCCGGGGCGACGGGGGTGGCGGGCGCCGCGTCGACCAGCTCGCCGTCCACGCGCAGCTTGAGCGGGGCGCTCAGGCCGCGCGCCCCGTGCACGAGATCGGGGCGTACGGCGATGACCGCGCCGACGGTGAGCATGGTGATGACGGCCTCGCCGATGCCGATGAGGACGTGGACGCCGACCATCGCGGTGAGGACCTTGGGCAGCGGGACGTCGGTGGTGCCGCCGATCGCGTAGATCGCGGTGAAGGCGGTGGCCGCGGCCGGCACGGAGACGAGCGCGGCGACGAAGGAGGCGACGGTCACCGAGCGGCGGGTGCGCGGCAGCACGAGGACCAGGCCGCGGAAGAGCGCGTAGGCGACGACGACGGTGACGACGCCCATGACCGTGATGTTCACGCCCAGCGCGGTGAGGCCGCCGTCGGCGAAGAGGACGCCCTGCATCAGCAGGACGACGGCTATGCACAACACCCCGGTGTAGGGGCCGACGAGGATCGCCGCGAGGGCGCCGCCGAGGAGGTGCCCGCTTGTTCCGGCCGCGACGGGGAAGTTGAGCATCTGTACGGCGAAGATGAAGGCGGCGACGAGGCCGGCGAGCGGGGCCGTCCGCTCGTCCAGTTCCTTGCGGGCTCCGCGCAGGCTGACGGCGACGGCGCCGGCGGCGACGACACCGGCGACGGCCGACACGGGGGCGTTGATGAATCCATCGGGTACATGCACGTCCCGAATGATAAGGCGCACCTGCAAAGCCCTTGCAAGAGCGCAGACATCACAGAAGCGGCGTCCTCAGCCCTCGCATCCGCCAGGAAATATGGGACATTAGATGACAAAGAGGACGAGTGTGAGGAGTCGTTCGATGCCGCACGCCACCGATGATCATGCCGTCGAAGACCGCGCCCGGGGGCGGGTCGTCACGGACGCCCCACTCTCCCGCCCCGTCCCCGTCGCCCTCCGCTATGACGCCGACTTCTCGCCCGCGACCGTCCGCTTCGTCTTCCCCGGCAACATCGAGTGGTCCTTTCCGCGCTCGCTCCTCGAGACCGGACTACGCGCGCCCGCCCGGCGCGGGGACATAGGGGTGTGGCCCTGCGGCCGGGTCCAGACCGTGGTCGAGTTCCACTCCGCCGACGGCGTGGCCGTGGTCCAGTTCGACACGACGGCCCTGATGCGCTTCATCCGGCACACCTACGCCGCCACCGCGTCGACCTCGACGCGATGACGGCGCAGGGCCGCGTCGGGTCCCCGTCCCCACGGGTTCCGGCGCGGTCCGGGGCGCACCGCCCGCTCGCGCGGCGGCCCCGGAGTTCATGAGGCCGGGCGGTCGGCTCAGGCCGAGACCAGCTCCCGGTCCTTGTCGTGGTCGCCGTCCCGGCCGCCGTCGCCGGCGTCCTTCGCGGACAGGCCCTCGCCCTCCACGTCCACGTTGGGCAGCACCCGGCCGAGCCACTTCGGCAGCCACCAGGCCTTGTGCCCGAGGAGTGCGAGCACCGCGGGGACGATCGCCATGCGGACCACGAAGGCGTCGAAGAGGACGGCGACGGCCAGACCGAAGCCGATCATCTTGACCATCTGCTCGCTGGAGCCGATGAAGCCCGCGAAGACCGCCATCATGATCACCGCGGCGGCGGTGACGACCCGGGCCCCGTGCCGGAAGCCGGTGACGATCGCCTCGCCGGGGCGCGCCCCGTGGACGTACGCCTCGCGCATCCGGGTGACCAGGAAGACCTCGTAGTCCATCGCGAGACCGAAGACCACGCCCACCATGAAGATCGGCATCATCGACATGATCGGGCCGGTCTGCTCGACCCCGAACAGGCTTCCGAGCCAGCCCCACTGGAAGACCGCGACGACCGCGCCGAGGGCGGCGACCACGGAGAGCAGGAAGCCGAGGGCCGCCTTGAGCGGGACCAGGATGGAGCGGAAGACCACCATCAGGAGCAGGAAGGCGAGTCCGACGACCAGCGCCAGGTAGGGCAGCAGCGCGTCGTTCATCTTCTGCGAGAAGTCGATGTTCATCGCGGTGGCACCGGTGACCAGGACGTCGTCGCCGGTCGCGCTGCGGATGTCGTGGACCAGGTCCTCGGTCTGCACCGACGAAGGGCGGTCCTTCGGGACGACCGTGATCATGGCGGTGTCGCCGGCCTTGTTCGGGGTGGGCGGGGTGACCGCCACGACGCCGTCCAGGCTCTTGATCGTGCCGACCGTCTTGTCGGCGGCCGCCTTGTCGCCGTCGACCACGACGAGCAGCGGGCCGTTGAAGCCGGGGCCGAAGCCGTCGGAGAGGAGGTCGTAGGCGCGGCGCTCGGTGGCGGAGGCGGGCTTGACGCCGTCGTCCGGCAGACCCATCTCCAGGGAGGCGGCCGGTACGGCGATGGCGCCGAGGCCGAGGACGCCGACGAGCAGCACCATCAGGGGGCGGCGGATCACGAAGCGGGCCCAGCGGGTGCCGGCGTTCGGCTTGTCGTCCTTGGCGAGGCCCTGTGCGGCGGCCTTGCGCTGCTTGCGGCCGACGGCCTTGTCGCCGGCGAAGCCGAGCAGCGCCGGGATGAGGGTGAGCGCGATGAGTACGGCGATCACGACCGTGCCCGCGGCGGCGAAGCCCATCTTCGTCAGCATCGGGATGTTGACGACGGCCAGGCCCACCAGGGCGATGACCACGGTGAGGCCGGCGAAGACGACGGCGGATCCGGCGGTGCCGACGGCGCGGCCGACGGCCTCCTCCTTCTCACGGCCCTCGGCGAGCTCCGCGCGGTAGCGGGAGACGATGAACAGGGCGTAGTCGATGCCGACCGCGAGGCCGATCATCATCGCGAGGGTGGACGTCGTGGAGCCGAGGTCGAGGACGCTGGCGAGTGCGGTGATCGTCGAGACGCCGATGCCGACACCGATGATCGCGGTGAGCAGCGGGAGTCCGGCCGCCACCAGCGAGCCGAAGGTGATCACGAGCACGATGCCCGCGATGACCACGCCGACGATCTCGCCCGCGCCGGTCTCCGGCATGGTCTGCAGCGCGTCGCCGCCGATCTCGACGGTGAGCCCCTTGCCCTGCGCGGCCTCGCCGGTCTCCTTGAGTGCCTCGCGGGTCCGGTCGGTCAGCTCCATCGCGTTGACCTTGTACGCGACGGAGACGTAGGCCGTGGAGCCGTCCTGCGAGATCGCCTTGCCGGTGTACGGGTCGGTGACCTGGGCGATCTGGTCGGAGCCGGACTTCAGCCCGGCGACCGTCTTCTCGACCGCGGCCTTGTTGGCGGGGTCCTTCATGGACTGACCGGCCGGGGCCTTGAAGACCACGCGGGCGGTGGCGCCGTCGGCGCTGCCGCCGGGGAAGCGCTGTTCGAGCAGGTCGAAGGCGCGCTGTGCCTCGGTGCCGGGTATGGAGAAGGAGCTGGAGGTCGCGGTGGGCGCGGTGGCGGCGCCGACTCCGGCGAGCGCGAGGAGCGCCACCCAGAGCAGGGCGACGAGCCGTCGGCGCCGGAAGGCGGACCGGCCGAGCTTGTAGAGGAACGTGGCCACGGGGGCGTACTCCCGGTGTGAGTGGGACAGGGCATGGGGAGCCGGCCCGACGGCGTGAGCGGTGCGACGTCAGGAGGTGCGCAAGTGCGTGGTGCGTGTGGTGCGGGGGTCAGACGCCGAGTGAGGGGAGCACGACGGCGTCGAGATAGGCGCTGAGGAAGGCGTGGTCCACCGGCTGATCGTCGATCAGCGGGCGGGCGATGAACGCTCCGATCAGCATGTGGGGCACGAGCTTCAGCGCCGGGTTGTCGGCGGCGATCTCGCCCCGCCGGACCGCTCGGCCCAGCACCTCGCCGAGGCCGGTCATCTCGGGTTCGATGAGCAGCTCGCGCAGTGCCTGGAGCAGGTCGGGGTTGTTGTGGACGGCATGGGCCAGGCCCCGCATCAGCGCGGAGTCCTTCTCCATCTGGCAGTCGTCGGTCCGCTCCAGCATGGCCCGGAAGTCGCCGCGCAGGGTGCCGGTGTCGATCTCGGCGAGCGAGACCGGCTTGTTGTGGCGCAGGGCCTTGGCGACGAGTTCGGGCTTGCTCCCCCACTGGCGGTAGAGGGTGGCCTTGCTGGATCGGGTACGGGCGGCGACGGCGTCCATGGTGAGGGCGTCGTAGCCGACCTCGCGGAGCAGCTCGAGCACGGCTTCGTAGAGCTCGGCCTCCCTCTCGGGGGTGAGCCTGCTGGCCATGACCGGCCTCCTGATCCGATGTCAGCGAACGAAACGGTTTCGTACACCAAGACGATACCCCCCGAGCAAGCGAAACGAAACCGTTTCGTACGTGTCCTGGGCCACAGCCCGAGGCGGTCCCACGATCCGGCCCGACACGGCTGGACTGACGTACGAGTTGCCGCACCCCCTCCGCGCGGAAAGCATGAGGAGGTGAGTGACGACGTCGCGTATCTCCGCTTCCCGCACCTCCACGACGAGCTGCTGTGCTTCGTGGCCGAGGACGACCTCTGGGTCTCCCCCCTCGTGCCCGAGGGACACCGCCCCGGCCGGGCCTGGCGCGTCACCGTCGACCGGACCCGGGTCGGCCACCCGCGCTTCTCGCCCGACGGGCGCCACCTCGCCTATACGAGCTGGCGCAGCCTGGACCCCGAGATCCACCTCGCACCGGTGGACGGCGGCCCCGCCCGGCGGCTCACCTACTGGGGCTCCTCCGACACCCGCGTGTGCGGCTGGTCCCCCGAGGGCGACATCCTCGCCGTCTCCTCGCACGGCCAGCCCTTCTCGTACTTCTCCTGGGCCTACACCGTGCCCACCGACGGCTCACCCGGCGGCCGCATGCCCTGGGGCCCGGTCTCCGACATCGCCGTCGCCGACCTCGACCTCGGCCACTCCCCCGCCGAAGGCGCGGCGGGACAGCGCCGCACCCTGCTGCTCACCGGCCGGCCGCCGCACGAGCCGGCCTCCTGGAAGCGCTACCGGGGCGGCGCCATGGGACGTCTCTGGCTGCACGGCGAGCAGCTGCTCCCGGACCTCGGCGGCCAGCTCGACACACCCATGTTCGTCGCCGGGCCCGAGGGCGAGGGCGGGCACCGGATCGCCTTCCTCTCCGACCACGAGGGGATCGGCAACCTCTACTCCTGCCTGCCCGACGGCACCGATCTGCGCCGCCACACCGACCACGACGAGTTCTACGCCCGGCACGCCTCCAGCGACGGGCGGCGGGTCGTCTACCAGTGCGCCGGCGAACTGTGGATCGTCGACGAGCTGACCGCCGGCTCCCGGCCCCGCCGCCTGGACGTACGGCTCGGCGGGCCGCGCGCCGGACGCCGCCCCTACCAGGTGCCCGCCGCCCACCACGTGGACGCGCTCTCCGTCGACGAGACCGGCCGGGCCAGCGCCGTCTCCGTCCGCGGCAGCCTCTACTGGCTCACCCACCGCGACGGCCCCGCTCGCACCATCACCGACACCCCCGGCGTACGGGTCAGGCTGCCCGAGATGCTGGGCAGCGGCGGCCAGGTCGCCTACGTCACCGACGCCGAGGGCGAGGACGCCATCGAGGTCGCCTACCTCCCGCGGGCCAGCGGCGACCGCGCACCGCGCCGCCTCGCCTCGGGCGAACTCGGCCGGGTCGAGGAGCTGGTCTCCGACCCCGAGGGCGAGCGGCTCGCCCTCGCCTCCAACGACGGGCGCCTCCTCCTCATCGACGCCACCGAGGAATCCAACGGCGAGGCCACCGAACTGATCCGCTCCGTCAACGGCCCCGTCCGCGATCTCTCCTTCTCCCCCGACGGCGCCTGGCTGACCTGGTCCCACCCGGGCATCGGCCGCTCGCTGCGCTCCATCAAGATGGCCCGCATCTCCGGCCCCGGCGCCCGCACCATCGTCGACGTCACCAACGGACGCTTCGAGGACGAGAACCCGGTCTTCACCCGCGACGGCCGCTATCTCGCCTTCCTCTCCTGGCGCGGCTTCGACCCCGTCTACGACGTGCACACCGGCGACCTCTCCTTCCCGCTCGGCTGCCGCCCCTACCTCGTCCCCCTCTCCTCGGCGACCCCCTCTCCCTTCGCGCTGCTGCCCGACGGCCGCCCCGCGGCCGGCGGCATGGACCCCGCCGACGAGGAGGCGGGCACCGGCGACGGCACCGTGACGGTCGAGATCGAGGGACTCGCCGACCGGGTCACCCCCTTCCCCGTCACCGCCTCCAAGTACTCCGCCCTGCACCCGGTCGCCGGCGGCGGCCTGGTCTGGCTGCGCTGGCCGATCTCCGGCGCCCTCGGCGAGACCTTCGCCAACCCGTCCGACCCCTCGCCCCGGCCCACCCTGGAGCACTACAACATCACCAAGGCCCGCAAGACCGAACTCGTCGGCCACCTCGACTGGTTCGCCGTCAGCGGCGACGGATCACGGCTCGTCGTGGTCGACGAGGGCGAACTGCGGGCCGTCCCCGCCAACGAGATGGGCGACGGGGACTCCACCGTCTACCTGGACCTGCGCCGCATCGTGCACGAGGTCGACCCGGCCGCCGAGTGGCGGCAGGCCTTCGACGAGGCGGGCCGGATCATCCGCGCCTACTTCTGGGAGCCCGACCTGGGCGGGCTCGACTGGACGGCGGTGCTCGACCAGTACCGCCCGCTCGTCGAACGCGTCGCCTCCCCCGACGAGTTCGCCGACCTGTTGCGCGAGGTCCTCGGCGAACTCGGCACCTCGCACGCGTACGTCTCCCCCGCCCGCCGCAACGAGGGACCGCCGCACTACCAGCGGCCGCAGGGCCTGCTCGGGGCCAACCTCGTGCACCGGGAGGACGGCTGGCTGGTCAAGCGGATCCTGCCCGGCGACTCCTCCGACTCCAAGGCGCGCTCGCCGCTGGCCGGCACCGGCATCCGCGAGGGCGCCGTGCTCACCCACGTCGACGGCCGCCCGGTCGACCCGGTCGCCGGCCCCTACCCGCTGCTGTCCGGCACCGGTGGCACCACCGTCGAGCTCACCTTCACCCCCGCCGAGGGAGAGGGCCGCTCCCGCCGCGTCGCCGTCGTCCCGCTCGTCGACGAACGCCCCCTTCGCTACCAGGACTGGGTGACGAAACGGCGCGCGGTGGTACGGGAGATCAGCGGCGGCCACTGCGGCTATCTGCACATCCCCGACATGGGCGGCTCCGGCTGGGCCCAGTTCAACCGCGACCTGCGGATGGAGGTCTCCCGGCCGGCCCTCATCGTGGACGTCCGCGGCAACGCCGGCGGCCACATCAGCGAGCTGGTGATAGAGAAACTGACCCGCAGGATCCTGGGCTGGGACCTGACCCGTAACGCCCAGCCCGTCTCGTACACCTCCAATGCTCCCCGCGGCCCCGTCGTCGCCCTCGCCGACGAGGCCACCTCCTCCGACGGCGACATGATCACCGCCGCCTTCAAACTCCTCGGCCTCGGACCCGTGGTCGGCCAGCGCACCTGGGGCGGGGTCGTGGGCATGACCGGCCGCCACCGGCTCGGCGACGGCACCCAGATCACCGTGCCGATGAACGCGGCCTGGTTCCCCGAATACGGCTGGTCCATCGAGAACCACGGCGTCGAACCCGACCTCGCGGTGCTCCGCACCCCCCTCGACTGGGCCGAGGGCCGGCACGCCCAGCTCGACGACGCCGTCCACATCGCCCTCGCACTGCTCGACGAGACCCCGGCCGCCAGCCCGCCCGGCTACGAAGAGGTGCCGGACCTCGCGCGCCCGAAACTGCCGCCCAGGTCGAGCTCGTAGGCGATCCCCGGCAGCCCGTCGTCGAGGATCACACTCCCGACCGCACCGAACCCGACCCGGGCGAGCACCGCCCGGGACGGCGCGTTGTCGGGCGAGGCCCTGGCTATCAGCCGCCGCAGCCCGTACTCCTCGGCGGCCAGCCGGCACACCTCCCGCACGCCCCGGGTGGCGACCCCGCGCCCGGTGGCGCTCTCGGCCACCCGGTAGCCGAGTTCGGCCGCGCCGTCGGCCACGTCCACCAGGTTGACCCGCCCTACTATCTCCCCGTCCGCCGCGACGAGCACATGGAAGATGATCTCCCCGCTCTCCTGCTCGTCGAGCAGCGCCCGGTGCCGCGCGTCGAACTCGGCGAAGTACGCGTCGCCCCGGTCGGGCACGGTGGTGGCGAAATAGGCCCGGTTCTCCCGCTCGAAGGCGAGCAGGGCGGGCGCGTGATCGGAGCGCAGTCGCTGAATCGCGAACTCAAGTACGGACATGAGCGCCACCGTACGTAACTCCCCAGTTCCGCGCCGCCGGTTATCCACAGGCTCGATCATTCATATGACCGGCCGGCCGATGACCGATCGGTCGATGACCGCCGGCCGATGACGGTCGGCCGCGCACCGGCGCCGACATGCGCGAAGGCGCACCCGGCGTCCCGGGTGCGCCTTCCTCACAGGGCAGACGTCAGGCGTCGAAGTCCATCTCGTCCTGGTGCTGCTGCTGGGACTCCTGGCGCTCTCGCTCGGAGGGCTTCTGCGCGCGCTCCTTGGCCTGCGAGGCGCGCTGGGACGCTTCGTCCTTGGCACCGCGCGTGGCGTCCTGCGCCTTGTCCCTGAGCTGCTCCGCCTTGTCCTGGAACTGGTCCTTGATGCCCATGAAGGTTCACTCCTAGAAGGGTGTGAGGGATACGGGGCGTGTCGCCCCCTTGGGCCTCGACCAGACTGACACGGCGGGACATCGCGCGCATTTCGATCAAATACGGACCGTCACGAAGGTCGTGACGAAGCTCGAAACGGGGCCCGCGAAGGAGCCCGTGAAGGAGCTCGCGACGAAGCCCGTGACGAAGGTCGTGACGGGCCCGTGACGGAGCCCGTGAAGCTCCTGCCGGACGTCGTCCCCGTTGTCCTCACACCCGCCCCGTACGCGCCTGCTCGTCGGCCGCCCCACCCGCGCCGACCAGGCCCTTCGGGACCGAACCGAGCCGCGGCGCGAAACGCTTCATCTCGCGCTGCCCGACCGTGGCGATGATCCCCGGCAGGTATCCGCGGGTCGACTGCATCCCGCGCAGCCACCACTGGGCGTAGACATGGGCCGAGCGGCGCTCGACGCCCGCGACGATCCGGTCGACGGCCGGGCCGAGCGGGTACGTGCGGTTCGACGGCCACGGCAGCCGGGAGCGCAGCTCGCGCATCACGTCGTCCTGGTCCGCGCCCCGCACCATGTCCGTGTCGGTCCAGGAGAGATAGCCGACGCCGACCTTCACGCCCTTGTACGCGACCTCCGCGCGCAGGCTGTGCGCGAAGGCCTCCACACCCGACTTGGAGGCGCAGTACGCCGTCATCATCGGCGCCGGTGTCATCGCCGCGAGCGAGGCGATCTGCAGGAAGTAGCCGCGGGACTCCATCAGGACCGGCAGGAAGGCCCGGGCCGTCACCGCGCCGCCGATCAGGTTGACCTCGATGACCCGCCGCCAGGCGACCGGGTCGGAGTCCACGAACGGACCACCCGCCGCGACACCGGCGTTGGCGACCACGATGTCGACCTTGCCGAAGCGCTCCTTGACCTCGGCCGCGACCTTCGCCATCGCCTCGTGGTCGGTGACGTCCGCGTGCCACCAGTCGGCCTCGGTGTGCAGCCGGCCCGCGACCTCCTTCAGGAGCTCCGGCTCCAGGCCGACCAGCGCGATCCTCGCCCCGCGCGCGGAGAGCTTGCGGGCGAGGAGTTCGCCGACGCCACGGGCTCCTCCGGTGACGACCGCCACCTGTCCTTCCAGGCTCACCCTGCTCATGCCTCTGCCTCCTCCTTCACGCCCAGGTACGTGAGCGTCAGTTCGCGGATCTGCGCGGTGACGGCCTCCGGGGCCTCCACCGGCGTCATGTGGCCCATCCCCGCCAGTTCGACCAGGCTCGTGCAGTGCGGCAGGGCGGCCGTCATGGCGCGGGAGTGGACGGGCGGGGTGAGCCGGTCGGCGGTGCCGACGAGCACGGCCGCGGGCAGCCGCAACTCCCGTACGCCCGCCTCCAGATCGAGCTCGGCCAGGACCTGCGACCAGCCGACCCGGGCGGTACGCGGGCAGGCGTGCACGATCCGGGCGCAGGCCTCGACCGGTCCGGGCGCCGCGCCCGGGCCCATCGTCGCGTACTTGAGGACCTTCTTCGACACGGGCGTGACCGGCCCGAGCGGCGCCTTCGCGCCGAGGACCGAGCGGGTCAGCCGGGTCCGCAGCCGGCCCGGCCGCAGCGGTACGACGAGGGACTCGGCGGCGAGCCGCGAGGGCCCGGTCGAGCAGAGCAGCACGGCGGCGGCGTGCTGCCGGAAGCCGGCGCGCCCGGCCGCGGCCATGATCGTCATGCCGCCCATGGAGTGGCCGGCCAGGACGGCCCGCTCGCCGGGGCCGAGGGTGGCGGCGAGCACCGCCTCCAGGTCGTCGGCGAGCGCCGTCGTCGAGTAGCCCTGCCCGCCCGGCTCGGGGGCCGGGGTGCGGCCGTGGCCGCGCTGGTCGTAGGCGATGACCCGGTGGTCGGCGGCGAGGTCCCGTATCTGCGCGTCCCAGAAGCGGGTCGAGCAGGTCCAGCCGTGGGCGAGGACGACCGCGGGGGCGCCCTCGGAGCCGTACACCTCGATGTGGATCGGCGAACCGTCGGCGGAGGTCGCGGTCATCTCACGCGGGCTCACCGGCCGGCCCCCTTCTTCATCGCGACCGTCTCACGCGGGCTCACCGGGCGGCCCCCTTCTTCATCGCGGCCGTCTCACGCGGGCTTACCGGACGGCCCCCTTCTTGATCGCGGTCGTCGCGCGGGCTCACCTGACCACCCCTTTCCCTCGCGCTCACTTGACCGCCTCCTTCTTGCGGGAGGTACGGCGGGCCGGCGCCGCCTTCGCGGGGGCGCGCAGCACCTCGTACTCGGAGAGGTCCACGCTCCGCGTCTCGCGCCGGAACTCGCCCGTCGTGCCCGGCCACAGCGTGGTGTTACGGCCGTTGGCGTCCAGGTACCAGCTCTCGCAGCCGCCCGACTTCCACACGGTCCGCCCCATCCGGGCCTGCACACGCCGGTTCCAGGCACCGACGGCGGAGGGCCGGACGGCGAGGGCGGCGCGCCCGCCGAGCACGTCGAGCTGGCGCAGGTAGTCGGCCATGTAGTTCAGCTGGGACTCGATCATGAGGATCATGGAGGAGTTCCCGAGGCCGGTGTTGGGCCCGATGATCGTCATCCAGTTGGGGAAGCCGGCGGCGGTCGCGCCGCGCAGCGCCTCCATGCCGGTCTTCCAGGACTCGGCGAGGGTGATGCCCTCGGCTCCGACGACCCGGTCGGCGATCGGCATGTCGGTGACGTGGAAGCCGGTCCCGAAGACGATCACATCGACCTCGGTCTCCGTCCCGTCCGCGGCGACGACGATGTTGCCACGGACCTCCTTCAGGCCGGAGGCGACGACGTCCACATTGGGCTGGGCGAGCGCCGGGTAGTAGGCGTTGGAGAGCAGGATGCGCTTGCAGCCGAGGCGGTACGAGGGGGTCAGCCTGGCCCGTAGCTGCGGGTCCTTGATGGAGCGGGCGATGTTGGCCTTGGCCAGCCGTTCGACCAGGCCGAGCTCGTCGGGCCGCTTGGTGAACGCGCTGACCTGGAGCTCGCGGATGCCCCACAGCAGGCCGCGGCGGGCGGTCGCCGTGAACGGCAGCGTCCGGTGCAGCCAGCGCTCGGGGCCGCTGATGGCCCGGTCCACGCGGGGCATGACCCACGGTGCCGTGCGCTGGAAGAGGGTGAGCCGGCCGACCTTCGGCTGGATGGCCGGGACGATCTGGATGGCGGAGGCGCCGGTGCCGACCATGGCGACGCGCCGGCCGGTGAGGTCGTGGTCGTGGTCCCAGCGGGCGGAGTGGAAGACCTTGCCGGGGAAGTCGGCGAGCCCGGGGATGTCGGGGATCTTGGGGTCGGACAGCGGTCCGGTGGCGGAGACGACGACGTCGGCGGAGAAGGTGCCGCCGGTCGTCTCGATCTCCCAGCGAAGCTCGTCGCCGTCCCAGGTCATCCGGGTCACCTCGTGGCCGAACCGCAGATGCGGGCGCAACCCGAAGGTGTCGGTGACGTGCTCCAGGTACGCGCGGATGTGGCGCTGGCCGGAGAAGGTGCGGGGCCAGTCGGGGTTGGGTGCGAAGGAGAAGGAGTAGAGATGGGAGGGAACGTCACAGGCGCAGCCGGGGTAGCTGTTGTCGCGCCAAGTGCCGCCCACGGAGTCGGCCCGCTCCAGGACGACGAAGTCGGTGATCCCCTCGCGGCGCAACCGGACGGCCGCTCCGAGTCCACCGAACCCCGATCCGATCACCGCCACTCGTACGTGCTCGTGCTTCGCCATGCCGCCTCCCGTGCGCCCGGCCAAGATTACGCCAGCAATCACTGGCACAATCGGGACTGTAGAGCAGCGCCATACCGAGCGGTAGGGGTAAGGCGGGGGAAAGTTACCGCCGGTACAACTTAGGCACCGGGCGGTACGACATAGGCTGGCGGGCGTGGCAGAACGATCAGGAGAACAGGCGGCGACTCCGGGGCAGGAGGGCGCCCCGCGCGAGTACCGCATGGCCGAGCTGGCCGCCGAGGCCGGCATCACCGTGCGCACCTTGCGTTTCTACCGCGAACGCGGACTGATCCCGCCGCCCCGCCGCGAAGGCCGTATCGCCTGGTACGACGAGCACCACCTGGCCCGGCTCCGCACGATCGCCGCGCTCCTGGAGCGCGGGCACACCCTCAACGGCATCGCCGACCTCACCGCCGCCTTCGAGTCCGGGCGCAACGTCGGCGAGGTCCTCGAACTCGGCCCCCCCACCGAGGAGGAGCCGGTCCGCCTCACCCCGGAGGAGCTCGCCGACCACTTCGCCGGCGAGGTCACCCCGGAGAACCTGGCCGCCGCGCTCGACCTCGGCTACCTCGCCACCGACGGCGAGGACATCGTCCACATCAGCCGCCGCCTCCTCGACGTCTCCGCCGCCCTCGTCCGCGAGGGCGTCCCGCTGGCCGCCGTCCTGGAGGCGGGCGGCCGGGTCCGCGAACACGCGGAGGCGCTGGCGGAGCTCTTCACGGAGCTGCTCGGCAAGTACGCGGCCGAGCAGGACGTGCAGCGGCTGCGGCCGCTGGCGAAGAGCGTGGTGGAGGCGGAGCTGTCGCTGGCGCTGGACCGGCGGCTGCGCTCCTGACGCGTCACCGGCTCACAGCTCGTAGACGGCGGTGACGGGCGCGTGGTCGCTCCACCGCTCGGCATGGGTGGCGGCCCGCTCGACGTACGCCTTGACGGCCTTGGCGGCGAGTCCGGGCGTGGCGACCTGGTAGTCGATCCGCCAGCCGCTGTCGTTGTCGAAGGCGCGGCCGCGGTAGGACCACCAGGAGTAGGGCCCGTCCTGCTCGGGGTGGAGCGCGCGGACGACGTCCACGTACCCGCCGTCACCCGCGTCGAGGACCCGGGACAGCCAGGCCCGCTCCTCGGGCAGGAAGCCGGCGTTCTTCTGGTTGGCCTTCCAGTTCTTGAGATCGGCCTCGCGGTGGGCGATGTTCCAGTCGCCGCAGACGACGACCTCGCGGCCGTCGGCGGCGGCGCGCTCCTTGAGCTCCTTCAGGTACGGCAGGAACGCGTCCATGAACCGGACCTTCTCGTCCTGCCGCTCGGTGCCGACCTCCCCGGAGGGCAGGTAGAGGCTGGCGACGGTGACGCCGGGCAGGTCGGCCTCGATGTAGCGGCCGCTGCCGTCGAACTCGGCCGACCCGAAGCCGACGCGTACGGCGTCGGGCTCGCGCCGTGTGTAGAGCGAGACGCCGGCGCGGCCCTTGGCGGCGGCGGGCGCGTGGGCGGTGAACCAGCCCTCGGGGGCGCGGACCTCGGCGGACAGCTGCGCCTCCTCGGCGCGCACCTCCTGGAGGCAGACCGCATCGGCGGAGGTCCCGGCCAGCCACCCGACGAAGCCCTTCTTGGCGGCGGCTCGGAGACCATTGACATTCACGGACGTGACGGTGAGCATCCCGGGAGAATACCGACACCCAGACATCGTATACATGTACGATGCTTCGCATGGATATTCGCCCCACCCCCTTCGACCACCCGGACGCGGTGAAGCTGAACGACGCCGTCCAGCTGGAGTACGCCGAGCGCTACAAGGACGACGACGGTGACGGTGAGGGCGATCTCACACCGCTCGACGCGTCGATGTTCGCCCACCCGCGAGGCCTCTACCTCCTCGCGTACGACTCCGAGGACCGCCCGGTCGCCACCGGCGGCTGGCGCACCCAGGACGAGAACGACGAGGGCTACCACGACGGCGACGCCGAGCTGAAGCGCATGTACGTGACCCCCGAGGCCCGCGGCCTCGGCCTGGCCCGCCGCATCCTCGCCATCCTGGAGGCGGACGCCCGCGCGGCCGGCCGGACCCGCATGGTCCTGGAGACGGGTACGGCACAGCCGGAGGCCATCGCGCTCTACACGTCGAGCGGCTACGAGCCGTGCGCGAAGTTCGGCTACTACCGCGAGTACCCCAACAGCCGCTGCTTCGCGAAGCCCCTCTGAGTCCGCCCACCCGCAAGGCCCTCTCCGAGGCGGGCACGATTTTGTCCATGACGCGCCCCTGACAATCACGTCTCCTTCTGGCACGCTGCCTCACGCACGCCGATCCGCACCGTTCTCGTTCCCCCACCTGCCCCGGCAGAAGGAGACATGCGTGAGACGCCATCGCTTAGCCACAGCCGTGCTGTTGTCCGTGGGCGCCCTGTTCGCCGGGGCGCTGACGACCACCGGAACGGCGCAGGCCGCCGGTGACACCGGCCACTCGTTCAAGGCCACCGAGCAGCGCGCGGCCACCGCCTTCTGGACCCCGGACCGCATGCGCTCGGCCACTCCCCTGGACCTCCGGGTCACGCCGGGCGCCGCCCGGCACGAGATACCGCGCAAGGCCACCCCGACCACGATCGCCCCGACGAAGGCCTCGGCGACATCCGCCCACGCCGCCGCTCCCGCCGCCTCCCCCACCGCCTTCCCGCAGGCGGGCGGAGCCTGGACGGCCGGCGGCGCGGTGGTGAAGACCTCGGGCCGCGTCTTCTTCACCTTCCAGGGCCGTACGGCCTCCTGCTCCGGCAACGCGGTCACCAGCCAGAACGCGAGCACCGTCATCACCGCCGGCCACTGCGTGAAGTACCAGGGCGCCTGGCACACCAACTGGGTCTTCGTCCCGGCCTACGACAACGGCAACGCCCCGTACGGCCAGTGGACGGCCACCAAGACCCTCACCACCCCGCAGTGGGAGGCGAGCGAGGACATCAACTACGACGTCGGCGCCGCCGTCGTCGCCCCCCTGAACGGCCAGACCCTCACCTCGGTCACCGGCGCCCAGGGCATCCAGTTCAACGGCGGCTACAACAAGCCGATGTACGCCTTCGGCTTCCCGGCCGCCTCCCCGTACGACGGCACGAAGCTGATCTACTGCGCGGGCAACACGTCCAAGGACTTCCTGTTCTCCCAGGACCACAGCCTCGCCTGCAACATGACCGGCGGCTCCAGCGGCGGCCCCTGGTTCACCTCCTTCAACGAAGCCACCGGCACAGGCCTCCAGACCTCGGTGAACAGCTTCGGCTACACGTTCCTGCCCAACCGCATGTTCGGCCCGTACTTCGGCGCCGACGCCCAGAACCTCTACAACAAGGCCCAGACGTCCTGACCGTTCCGCACACGACACAAAAGCAGAGGATCCCGCCCGATCTTGCGACCGGACGGGATCCTCTGTGTCTGTGGGGTGTTCACGAGTACGCCTGACCAGGCACTCCAGAGGCGTACGAAGATCGCTTCCCAAGCCGATGGAGATCGTTCCCCACCTGGCCGACGACCGGTCGTCGTCCGCTGTCAGACGCTGGGCAAGGATGGGCGGCATGACGAAGAGCGGAGCGGACTACGCGTGGTTCGAGGACGACTTTCCAGACATCGCCGAGGCGTACTGCTTCACCCTGGTGCGGGGGCTGTCGCCCGCTGAGCTGATGTCCCGGCTCGAAGGACGGCCGGAGGCACCCGTGCAGGGCATAGCCGCAGTCGTCGACGCGACCTTCGCCCAGTACGACCTGGAGGAAGGGGACCGGCAACTGGTCGCCATGACGACGGTGGGTAGCTGGACACTGCTGATCGAGCCCAACGGCTACTTCGGGGTCACCGAAGAACGAGCGCTGCCGGCCTCCGCCGGGGCGAGCTGGGTCTCGCACTTCGTCAACATCAACGGCGTCGGCACGTTCCTCTGGGCAGAGGACCAGGTCCTGCGAC
Organism: Streptomyces sp. NPDC085481; assembly: GCF_044541845.1. Lineage (NCBI taxonomy): Bacteria > Bacillati > Actinomycetota > Actinomycetes > Kitasatosporales > Streptomycetaceae > Streptomyces > Streptomyces sp. NPDC085481. Next base: position 195,560 of record NZ_JBITTJ010000014.1, on the reverse strand, counting down.
TGTGCTTCGACCCCATGTTCCCAGAGGACCGCTGGGGCGCACCGCCCGACGAACTCCTCGACGTCATGCAGCGGATCGACTTCCACTTCGACGATGACGACCCGGAGACGGATCTGTCCTCACCGGCGGCGTTCGCTCTGGCTGAGCACCTGACCGGCGTCGCCATCACCCCCGCGCTGCTCCAGGACACGACGTTCACCTGCACCACCATACGAATCCGCTGACCGCTACCCCTGAGCCCGGCAGGAGTCGACGAGGCTCCATTGTCAGAGGTCGCCCATATCGTGCGGGCAACGGTGCTGGAGAGGAGCGACGATGGGGTTTTCGGGTGAGTTGGTCTTCGGTCGCAGTGAGCGTCCGCTCATTGAGGCCCCGGTCTTCGGCGGTGCGCAAGAGGACAACGAGGGCGGCATAACCGCTTGCTGGCCACGGCCCGGTGGATGGCAGACGTGGCAGTTCCACGGGACCTTTCCCGGCAGACCCGAGGACGTCCTGCGAGCTGTGGTCGAGTGGACCGGGGCTCCGGCCTGCGTGGCGTTGGTACACGACAGCGACGTCGCATTGGTCTGGGGGTTGGAACCTGAGGGCGACATGTGGGACGCGTGGCTGAATCTGAAGATCGCGGCAGAAATGTCGGACCGTCCCTTGTCTGAGATGGACGCCGCCGTACCCGACGACGCCCGCCGCGCCCTGGATTGGGCTCGTTCTGCGGGAGTCGGCGACGGCGTGGCAGCAACCGCGATCGAGGAGATCTTGCGATCCGACGAGACGTTCGCCGAGGAAGTCTTCACCAACCTGCTGGATCGCTTGGGCTTCCCCGAGGCAGTCGATCCCGAGGCAGAAGGCTGAGCAAGGACCCTCTCTGTCCTGCCGGAGTCCGCTCGATATCGGCTGGAGCTGTGGCGGCTGCACACGGCAGAGTGGTGTCGTGACTGAGCTGTGGGCGCACGCGCTGACCTGGGCGGAAGTGGATCGGAGGTCAGCGCGTCGTTCGTAGCGGGTGCGGAGCCGTTTGAACTGGTGGAGCCAGGCGAAGGCGCGCTCGACGACCCAGCGCACCTTGCCCAGTCCGGAGCCGTGGGCGACGCCGCGTCGTGCGATCAGTGGTTTGATGCCGCGCTTCCACAGCAGGCGGCGGTACTTGTCGAAGTCGTATCCCCGGTCCGCATACAGTCGTCGGGGTTTGCGGCGGGGGCGTCCCCGCAGTCCCCGGAGCGATGGGATGGCGTCCAGCAGCGGCAGGAGCTGGGTGACGTCGTGCCGGTTGCCGCCGGTGAGCGTGACGGCGAGCGGGGTTCCGTGCCGGTCGACGATCAGGTGGTGCTTGGAGCCGGGGCGGGCGCGGTCGACGGGCGAGGGGCCCACGTGATCCCCCCTTTGAGAGCCCGGACGTGCGACCCGTCCACGGAACAGTCGTCCAGATCCAGCAGACCGGCGCGGCGAAGCTCGGACAACAGGGCGGCGTGCAGGCGTGGCCAGACGCCTGCCTCGGTCCAGTCCCGCAGCCGGCGCCAGGCGGTCACGCCGGAGCAGCCCACGGTCTCTGCGGGGACATCGCGCCACGCGACACCGGTCCGCAGCACGTACATGACGCCGGCGAGCGCCACTCGGTCGGGAACGCGCAGCCGCCCGGGGTGGCGATGGCGCCGTTCGGGAGCAGGCGGCAGCAGCGGGGCCACCCGCTCCCACAGGTCGTCAGGAACAAGATCAGCACGCACCCCGGACACCCTGCCGACCAAGATCGTCGCGCACAAGACCCGCGACTCAACTCATTCTGAAGTGATCAGTTGGAGCGCGCCGGACCGACGACTCCGGTGTCCGTCAGCTGCCTGGCGGCGAGACCGTGAAGAGGGTGCCGGGCCAACGGTGGCCCGCCGCTCACCAGCCGCCCGGCGAAGGACAGGGTCCGGTCGGCGTGCAGCAGGATCCCGTCCTTCCTACGGACGGTGTCTTCGTAGTGCCCCACTTGAGCCGGGGGCCTGGGCGGCGCCAACGCGACAACTGATCCGCGAACGGCTGCGGCCGGCGGTGATCCACCCTGTGCGACCCTCGGCTGACGTCTGGTCAGCCGCGCGGGCGATGAGGCGGCATCGATCTTGCGGCCTTGGGATGACGACCGGGCCGGCTGTCAAAGCGAAGGATGGGTCGCGTTCCTCCAGTCAACTCCCCTTCGCGGAAAAGGAGATCGTCATGACTTCGCTGTCGCTGTCTGCTCGGCGCACCGCCACCGCTACCGTCGCGGCCCTGGTGGCCGGGCTCACCCTGTACACCTCGCCCATCGCCTCGTCCGCCGAGCAGCGCACGGACCACCGCCGGCCGGGCGCGGCGCGGATTGTCGGCAGTGGGGACTTCGTACTGCCGTACCTGAACGACAACGATGTACGCTCCTTCAGCTTCGACGCGGTGGCCGCCCCGTACAGCACCCCGCGGCCCGGGCTTCCCACGGGGCTGCCTGTCGACGCGCGGGGGACGGTACGCATCTCGCACCACTCGGCTGACCAGAACGTCACCTATACCTTCGACGGCCAAGTGGAGTGCCTGGTCACCGGCCCGAACACGGCGACGGTCACGGCCCTCATCACGAAGGTCAGCCACGAGGAGACCGGCCTGCTCGGCAAACGCGTCGGACTGAGCGTGCACGACGGCGGAAAGGGCGGCAAGGCCGATCGGGTGGGCTTCTCGTGGAACGGGGTGAACCTGCTGCCGAACGGTGAGGACGCCGAGGTCGGCACCTGTATGGCCCCGGCCCCGTACGCCCCCGTCGTCAAGGGCGGCTACACCGTCACCCACGCCGAACTGGCACCGCTCCCCCGCCCGTAGGAGGCGTGCGCCACGGCCCGCACCCGCTACGAGCGACGCGCCGACCTCCACCAGGGCCTGCTCGAACTGGCCTGCAGCCTCATATGCCTCCGCCGCCTCCGAACCGCATTCTGAAACGATCAGTTAAGCACCTCGCCGAGCTTCGACTGCCGACAGGTACCTGTGCTGCAGATCGCGCCTACACCGGCTGCTCGCCGGAGAACTTTCAGATCCCCGTACACCGACTCGGCTACCGCCTCGCCCTGGACTACAAGGCGGCCGACCGTGGCATCCAGGGCAGCTGGCAAGGAGCCGTACTGATCGACGGCTCCCTCGCCTGCCCACACATCCCCAACGCCCTGGCTCAGGCCACTCACGGCATGGACGACAAGACCTTCCGCCGACGGCTCGACGATCTGACACCTCTGGTCGCCGAGCGACTGCCCTACTTCCTCAAGCTCAAGCAGAACGCCGACGCCCGTGGAACCGTGCGCCCGCAATGCCCGGCGGCCGGACCGTCCCCTTCGGTGAACTGTCCACGCCGAGAACGCCTCCGCCCTGCACGACCGACCGCCTCGGGCCCGCCACAGACCGTGATCAAACTGGCGGATCGCCGCTCCCGCGCCAGCCACGCCTCGGCTCGCCCAACCATCCAGCTCCCTGACAGAGAGTGGACGGACCCTCCCGGCAAGGAGGCGCTGCCCGCCGTCTGCGGGGCCTCCGCAATCAGCGTCCCCGCCGACGCAGCCGGAGACCTGAAAATCGCCAAGTTCCGACAGGACAGCCACTACCTCAGCCCCGCCTGGGAGCGGAGTTACAAGCCGATCCGCTCCCACAACGAGGGGCTCAACGGTCGTCTCAAGGGTGCCGACATGAACATCGGCAACCCCATGCACCGCCGGCACCCGGCCAGGTGGCCCAGACGATCCTCATCGCGATCATGGTGACCATCGGAAACCTGGACATCCTGGAAACCTGGCTCTACGAACGCACCGGCGACCGACTCTCCGACGCCGACTTCGAATCTGTTCCAGCTGCCCCAGGTCGCGACCGGGCGGACATTCCCACGCCCACACCACTCGATCTGGGGCGGCATCCACCGACCAACCTCTGATCGGGCAGCGTCACAGCCGCACAGCACCATCACCAGCCCCGGGCGACCGGGGCCGGTTCGCATGCCTCGGCAACGGCCAGGCGTCTGCCCAGCAACCTGCCGGACCCGATACGCCGCCATCCACCACCCCGAACAGGCATCGAGCGATCCCCGAAACGACGAAGATCCCGCCCGATCTTGCGATCGGACGGGATCTCGTCACCGTTCCCGAGAGCTACTCGAGAACTATTGTCTGTGGACCTGTGGGGATTTGAACCCCAGACCCCCTCGATGCGAACGAGGTGCGCTACCAGACTGCGCCACAGGCCCTTGCGACGTGTGAAACATTAGCATCCCGACCGGCGTAGTTGGAAATCCGCTCCCCCGCAGGTCAGCCGGGGGCCGTCGCGGGCCCCCGGGGTGGGTCACTCGTTGGCCGCGCGGGGGCGGTCGTCGTCCGCGTACTGGTCGAAGAGCGGGGTGCGGCCGTGGTCGCGGCGGGTGCGGGGCGGGGTGGTGCGCTGGCGCGGGGCCGGGGCGGGGGGCGGGGCCGGGTCCGCTGCCGTGGAGGAGCGGGCCGAGCTCCAGGTCTCCGGGTCCGTGATGTCGACGCCACCCGTGGCGCGCGGGGCGACCGGGGCGGTGACGTATGTCGGGAGGGGCACCGGGACCGGGTCCCAGCTGTCGCCGCGGGCCGGGCCGCGTTCGCGCTGCTGGTCCACCCACTCCGCGTGGTCCGTCTGCTCCACCAGGGCGCGCCGGCCGGCCTCCTGCGGGGAGACCGCCTGGGCCTCCGGCTCGGGGCGCTCGGCGCGCTCAGGGCGGGGCTCCGGTTCCGCAGGGGCGGGGCGGCGGCTCTCGCGCAGGCGGGCGGCCGCGGCCTCGGCGTTGCGCCGGTCCATCACGTAGACGAAGCGCCGCCGCTCCTGCGCGCGCAGGTACACGATGTACGCGCTCAGGAGTACGGCCGGGGCGGCGGGCGCCCACAGGAAGGCGAGACCGCCGACGGCCGCAACGACCGCGCCGGCGGTGAAGGCCATGAAGAGGAGCACGGTGGTGCGCCGGCGCCTGGCGAGGACCTTGCCCCTGCGGGCGCGCTCGGCCGCCGCGCTGGGCGTGCGCCCGGCGCGCCGGGCGGCCGCGGCCGCCGGTGCCGGGGCGGGACCGGAGGCCTGGGCGGGGGACGGGGCCTGGGCGGGCGCGGGGGACGGGGCCTGGGCGGGCGCGGGGGACGGTGCCTGGCCCCGGGCCGGGGATGCCGGTTCGGGGATCTCCAGGCGGGCTTCCGTCCTGGCCGCGGGCGCACAGAAGTCCCGGACGTCGACCGAGCTCAGATGCTCCGTCGCCGCGTCCGGGTCCACCTCGGGCGCCACTGCCTCCGCCGCGCGGTCCCGACCCTTGAGCTCCTTGGCGTACCGGCGCTCCATTCCCGCCCGTCCGGACAGCAGCCGGATGGCGGTGCTGAAGCGTTCCGTCGGACGGGCTTCGTTCAGCTCGTCCTGCCTGCGGAGCCACATCGGCACCAAGTAGGCGGCCCAGGCCCCGACGATGACTGCGTAGATGAGGCCGCTGCTGCTCACGTCTCACACCGTAGAGGGGTTCGCGGGAGGGCATCGGCCAATTGGCCCGGTGTGTCGCACGATCTGGCTGATATCACTGAACTTTTTTGTGATTGTTCAGATCGATTGGCGTTCAACTGGTGATTAAATTCGAACACTTATCGCAATTACTGGTGTTGGCGTCGTGCCTGGTGCCAGCGGCGCAGCAGCCCCTCCGGCACCTCTTCCGCCGTCAGCGCGAAGACGAGGTGGTCACGCCAGGCGCCGTCGATGTGGAGGTAGCGGGGCCGCAGCCCCTCCTCCCGGAATCCCAATTTCTCCACGACCCGCCGCGAGGGTCCGTTCTCCGGGCGAATGCAGACTTCCATCCGGTGCAGTCCGACGTTGCGGAAGCAGTGGTCGACGGCGAGCGCGACCGCCGTCGGCATGACGCCCCGCCCGGCCACCTCGCTGTCGACCCAATAGCCGACATGGCCCGAGCACATCGAGCCCCAGGTGATCCCCGCGACCGTCAACTGCCCGACCAGACGCCCCTGGTACTCGATCACGAACGGCAGCATCCGGCCGGAGTTCGCCTCGGCCCGCAGATGGCGCACCATCTGGCGGTACGTGGGGCGCTGAGCGACCGGGCCGCCGGGGCCGGGCGGCGGAACGGTCGCCTCCCAGGGCCGCAGCCAGTCGCGGTTGCGCCGGTTCACCTCGCGCCAGGCCCGCTGGTCGCGCATCTTTATCGGGCGGAGCAGCACATCGCCGTCCACCAGGACCACGGGCCAGGACGGGATCATGACTCCGGGCCCGCTTCCGACGCGGGTCTCGGGTGGTCACCGCCACGGATCTGGTCGACGGCGTGCAGCAGCAGCGGCTCCAGGACGGCGAGCCCGTCTCGTACGCCGCCCGTCGAACCGGGCAGGTTCACGATCAGCGTGCCCCGCGCGACGCCCGCCAGGCCGCGCGAGAGCGCCGCGGTCGGCACCTTCTCGCGGCCGTAGGCGCGGATCGCCTCCGGGATGCCGGGGATCTCGCGGTCGAGGACGCGGCGGGTGACCTCGGGGGTCTCGTCGGTGGGCGAGATGCCCGTACCGCCGGTGGTGACGATCACGTCGTACCCGGCGGCGACCCCGGCGCGCAGGGCCGCCTCGACCGGCGCGCCGTCCGGGACGACCTGCGGGCCGTCCACGGCGAAGCCCGAGCGGCGCAGCGCCTCGGCGATCAGCGGGCCGCCCTTGTCCTCGTAGACGCCGGCCGCCGCGCGGTTTGAGGCGGTGACGACGAGGGCGGCGTACGGGGCGACGAGGGCGCTGCCGACGTCGGCGCCGAGCGGCGCCGGGGCCTGTGCATCGCCGGCGTGCGGCGCCGGGGCCTGTGCCTCGTGGGCAGGGGCCCCGTGCTCGTGCTCGTGCGCCCCGCCCACCCGGCCCGCGCGCGTCACGACTCGCTCCGCGTCCAGTGGCCCGACTTGCCGCCGGTCTTCTCCTCCACCCGTACGTCGGAGATGACCGCGCCCTTGTCGACCGCCTTCACCATGTCGACGACGGTCAGCGCCGCGACCGACACCGCCGTCAGGGCCTCCATCTCCACGCCCGTGCGGTCCGTGGTCTTCACCGTCGCCAGGATCTCGACCGCGTCGTCCGCGACCGTCAGATCCAGGGTGACGCCGGAGACGGCCAGCGGGTGGCAGAGCGGGATCAGGTCGGGGGTCTTCTTCGCGCCCATGATCCCGGCGATGCGGGCGGTGGCGAGCGCGTCACCCTTCGGGACGCCCTCGCCGCGCAGCAGCTCGATCACGCGCGGCGAGACGAGGACGCGGCCGCTGGCGCGGGCGGTGCGGGCCGTCACCTCCTTCGCGGAGACGTCGACCATGCGGGCCGCCCCCGCCTCGTCGATGTGGGTGAGTCCTTGCTGCGTGCTCATGGCGGTGACACTCCCGGTCGCTGTGTGGGACGACACGGTACCCCCACCAGGGCCCCATCAGCCGATGAGGACCACTTCCACCTCGGTGCCGGGCTCCACCCCGGTCGCCTCCTCCGGTACGACGAGCAGCGCGTCCGCGTGCGCGAGCGCCGCGATCAGATGGGAGCCGGCTCCGCCCACGGGGGTGACGGTGCCCGATTCGGCGTCGTACGTCCCGCGCAGGAACTGCCGGCGGCCGGCCGGCGAGGTCAGCGCGCGGTCCGCCTTCAGGATCGCCCGCACCCGCGGCCTGTGCAGGTCGCCCTGGTCGGCGAGCCCCATGAGGGCGCGGATCGCGGGCCGCACGAACAGCTCGAAGGAGACGTACGAGGAGACCGGGTTGCCCGGCAGCGCGAGCAACGGCGTGTGCTCCGGGCCGATCATGCCGAATCCCTGCGGCTTGCCCGGCTGCATGGCCAGCTTGCGGAAGTCGACCTCTCCGTCCGCCGTCAGGGCCTCCTTGACGACGTCGTACGCGCCGACGCTGACCCCGCCCGTGGTGACGATCAGGTCGGCCCGGATCAGCTGGTCCTCGATGGCGGCCCGCAGTGACTCGGCGTCGTCCGCGACCGCGGGGACCCGGTAGGCGAGGGCTCCGGCGTCGCGCGCGGCGGCGGCGAGCGCGAAGCTGTTGGAGTCGTAGATCTGCCCGTCGGCCAAGGGCTCGCCGGGCTGGGTCAGTTCGCTGCCGGTGGAGATCACGACCACGCGCGGGCGGGGGCGCACCCGCACGGTGCCGCGGCCGATCGCCGCGAGCAGGCCGATCTGCGGAGGCCCGAGGACCGTGCCCGCCGTGAGGGCCAGCTCCCCGGCCTGCACGTCGCTGCCGCGCGCCCGCACATGGGCGCGGTCATCGGCGGGGCGGTGCACCCGGACCTCGCCGCCGGCGCCCTCGGGGGCGGCGCTCGCCGGGCGCATCCCGCCGGCCGCTCCCCCGCCCGTACCGCCATCGGTCCACTCGACCGGGACGACGGCCTCGGCGCCGGGCGGCAGCGGGGCGCCGGTCATGATCCGGGCGGCCTGGCCGGGGCCGACCTCGGGCAGTCCGCCGGCGCCCGCGGCGACGTCGCCGATCACGGTCAGGACGGCGGGGAACTCCTCGCTCGCCCCGGCCACGTCGGCGACCCGCACCGCGTACCCGTCCATGGAGCTGTTGTCGAAGGGCGGCAGCGCGACCGGCACCGTGACGTCCTCGACGAGGACGCAGCCCTGGGCGTCGGGCAGTTGCAGCTCGATGGGTTCGAGCGGGGCGACCGCCGCCAGGATGTCGTCGAGGTGCTCGTCGACGGACCACAGGGCGCGGTCCGGGCCCGCGCAGGGGTCGCCGGACGGGCCGTGGGCCTCCGGGGCCGTACCACCCGACGACTGTGCCGCACTGTCCGACGACGGTGCCGAACCGTCCGGCGACGGTGCCGTGCTGCTGCTCAAGGTGCTACATCTCCTCGCTGACGTAACTGCGGAGCCAGGTCCGGAAGTCCGGTCCCAGGTCTTCACGTTCGCACGCCAGTCTGACAATGGCACGCAGATAGTCCCCGCGGTCCCCGGTGTCATAGCGGCGGCCCTTGAAGACGACACCGTGCACCGGGCCGCCGACCTGCTCGTCCTGGACGAGTTTCTGCAGGGCGTCGGTCAGCTGGATCTCGCCGCCGCGGCCCGGCGCGGTCTCGCGCAGTATGGCGAAGACGGCCGGGTCGAGGACATAGCGGCCGATGATCGCGTAGTTGCTCGGCGCCTCCGCCGGCTCCGGCTTCTCCACCAGGCCCGTCACCTTCACCACGTCCGACTCGCCGGTCGGGCCGACGGCCGCGCAGCCGTAGAGGTGGATCTGGGAGGGCTCGACCTCCATCAGCGCGATCACGCTGCCGCCGAACCGCTCGCGCACCTCGACCATCCGCGCGAGAAGCGGGTCGCGCGGGTCGATCAGGTCGTCGCCGAGCAGCACCGCGAACGGCTGGTCGCCCACGTGGGGGGCAGCGCACAGGACGGCGTGACCGAGGCCGCGCGGGTCGCCCTGGCGTACGTAGTGCATGGTCGCCAGGTCGCTGGACTCCTGGACCTTCGCGAGGCGTTCCTCGTCGCCCTTGCGGGTCAGCGCCTCCTCCAGCTCGTAGTTCCGGTCGAAGTGGTCCTCCAGAGGACGCTTGTTGCGACCGGTGATCATCAGGACGTCGGAGAGCCCGGCCGCGACGGCCTCCTCCACCACGTACTGGATGGCCGGTTTGTCGACGACCGGCAGCATCTCCTTCGGCGTCGCCTTGGTGGCGGGAAGGAACCGGGTCCCGAGGCCGGCGGCCGGGATGACAGCCTTGGTGATGGACGGCGTCTGAGTCATGCGGAGCACCCTAGCCGTTCGGTATGGGAGGAATATGGGAAAAAGCTGTGAGAAGGACATGACTCCCACGGCCCATCCCAACTCTCGTACCGCTACCGCCCGATACAAGAGGATTACGAGCCGCCTTGACCCCCGAACCGCGTGAGGAACTGTCCGAAAAGGCCGTCTTGCGCCGCTCCCTCCTCGCCGCCCGCGCCGAGCTGACCACCGAGGACACCACCCGCACCGCCGGGCTCCTCGCGCGGGCCGCCCTGGAGCTCGCCGAGCTGGCGGAGGCGAAGACGGTCGCCGCGTACGTCTCCGTGTGGCGCGAACCGGGCACGCGCGCGCTGCTCGACACGCTGCGCGAGCGGGGGGTACGGGTCCTGCTGCCGGTCCTGCTGCCCGACAACGACCTCGACTGGGCGCCGTACGAGGGGGCCGAGCGCCTCGCGAAGGCGGGCCGCGGGCTGCTCGAACCGGTCGGCGAACGGCTCGGGCCCGAGGCGGTGTGCGAGGCGGACGCGGTGCTCCTGCCGGGGCTCGCGGTCGACGAGCGCGGCATGCGGCTCGGACGGGGCGGCGGCTCGTACGACCGGGTCCTCGCCCGGCTCGTACGGGCGCAGGCGGATCCGGCGCTCGTGGTGCTGCTCTACGCGAACGAGGTGGTCGCGCGGGTCCCGGAGGAACCGCACGACCACCCCGTACACGCGGTGGTGACCCCGGACGGGGTCAGGCGCTTCGCGCCCTGATCCACTGCCTCACGGCTGGAGGGTCAGGGTGTCCTTGGCGGCGGTGTCGACCGCCGCCCTCCCGTAGGCCCAGTCGAGCAGCTCGCCCTTCGCCCACTTGTCCGTCTGGTCGGTGTAGTGGCTGTTGTAGGCGTGGCCGGAGGCGCCGGTGAGGTTTATCCAGCGGGACCTGTCCCAGTCGCCTACGTTGACCACCATCCGCATCGACGGCACCCAGATGACGTCGTAGCCGCCGGCCGCGTTCCAGCCGGTCGCGTCGACCGCGGCCTCGCCGCCGCCCAGGTTCCACGGGCCGCGGTTGAGCAGCGACTGCACGACGCCCGGGCCCGCGGTGCCGAGGGTCTGGTTCTTCAGGGTCAGCTGGTGCAGCCGGCCCCAGCTCCAGGTCGTGACGTCCTTGCCGAGCTTGGCCGTCAGCTCCCAGCGGGCGTCCTTCATGGCCTGCGCGAGCAGCTGGTCACGGGTCTCGGTGGGGGCGTTCAGGCGGTCGCCCGGGGTCTTCCACCAGTCGTTCTTCTCCTGCTTGAGGAGCGGGCGGACCACCTCGTACCAGCGGTCGCCGCCGTCCGGCTGCGCGGTGTCGGGGTCGCGCTCACCGCACTCGCGCACCAGCTTGTTCTGCTCGTCGACCGGCCCCGTGGCGTCGGCGGCGCGGACGTTGATGCACTCGCCCTCGACGCGCAGCTCCTTGGGCAGCTTGTCGCCGAAGCCGAGCTTGAGGACGTTGCGCCAGACCGCGTTGAAGTACGCGGCGGCCGCCGAGTCCGGCTCCTGGGTGTAGTCCCAGCCCTCGAGCAGCTTCTGCGCCTCGCGGACGTACGGATCGGAGATGTCGATCTTCAGCAGGAGCGGGTTGAGCAGGGTCGCGATCTCGCTGCGGTTGTCCATCTGCATGGTCTGCATGTCGTCCGGCGAGATCTTGCCGCCGTCCTTGGTCTTCGACTCGATGAGGTCGTTGATCCGCTGGCTGCGCGAGCCGTAGCCCCAGTCCCGGGTGAGGAGGTAGGGGTACTTCTTCTCGTCGATGACGGACTGGTTGGCGGTGACGATGTAGCCGCGCTTCGGGTCGTACTCGTAGGGCAGCTCGTCGAAGGGGATGTAGCCCTTCCAGTCGTACGAGGAGTCCCAGCCGGGTGCGGGCAGGGTGCCGTCGTAGCCCTTGGCGCGGACCGGGATCCGGCCGGGTGCCTGGTAGCCGATGTGGCCGGCGGTGTCGGCGTAGATCAGGTTCTGGGACGGGACCTCGAAGTGCTCGGCGGCGGCACGGAAGGTCTTGAAGTCCTTGGCGCGGTTGAGCTCGAAGACGGCGTCCATCGACTTGCCGGGCTGCAGGGCGGTCCAGCGCAGCGAGACGCCGTAGCCGGTGCCGCGGTCGGGGGCGGCGTTGCCCACGGGGGCCTTCTGGCCGACCTTCTCCAGGTCGGAGGAGCGGTCGGAGAGCAGCGGGCCGTTGTCGGTCGAGCGGATCGTGATCTTGCGGTCGCCGCCGCCCGCGACCTTGATGATCTCGTCGCGGACCGTGAACGGCTTGACCTTGCCGTCGACGACGTAGCCGTCATCGCCGACCTTCTCCAGATAGAGGTCGGTGACGTCGGCGCCGAGGTTGGTGAAGCCCCAGGCGATGGAGTCGTTGTGGCCGATGATCACGCCGGGCATGCCGGAGAAGGTGTAGCCGGCGACGTCGTAGCGGCAGGTGGCCGAGACCGAGCGGCAGTGCAGGCCCATCTGGTACCAGAGGGACGGCAGCATCGGCGCGAGGTGCGGGTCGTTGGCGAGCAGCGGCTTGCCGGACGTGGTGTAGTCGCCGCCGACGACCCAGGAGTTCGAGCCGATGCCGTTGCCGTTGGGGCCGAGCAGGGCCGGGATCCCGTCGAGCGCGTCGGAGAGCGCGGCGAGCTGGGACTGGGTGCCGGTCAGCGCGTCGGCGGCGCCACCGTTGGTGCGGGCACCGGAGCCGCCGGCCTTGGCGTCGGGGTCGAACTTCCCGGTGATCTTGTCGACGGCGCCCTGCGAGACGATCGGCTGGTGGAGCTCGTACGGGTACCCCGGGTAGAGGTCCTTGACCTGCTGGGCGGTCAGCCGGCTGGTCATCAGCGAGCGGTCGATCTCGTCCTGCATGTTGCCGCGCAGGTCCCAGGCCATCGCCTTGAGCCAGGCCACGGAGTCGACCGGGGTCCACGGCTCAATGGCGTAGTCGTTGGTGAAGGCCAGGGCCGCGTACTCGACGGAGACGTCGGCCGGGTCCCTGTCCTCGAGATAGGCGTTGACGCCCTCGGCGTAGGCCTGGAGGTTCTTCTTGGTCTCCGCCGACAGGACCTTGTCGTACTCCTGCTGCGCGACCCGGCGCCAGCCCAGCGTGCGCAGGAAGGCGTCGGTGTCGACCTGGCTCTTGCCGAACATCTCGGAGAGGCGGCCGGCCGTCATGTGGCGGCGCACGTCCATCTCGTAGAAGCGGTCCTGCGCCTGGACGTAGCCCTGGGCGCGGAAGAGGTCGGCCTCGTTGTCGGCGTAGATCTGCGGGATGCCGTTGGCGTCGCGCTTGACCTCGACCGGGCTGGAGAGCTTGTCGATCCGGATCGTGCCCGTGGTCTGCGGGAACGAGCTCCGGACGGTGCTGACGCCCCAGTAGCCGCCGTACCCGATGCCCGCGACCAGAGCGAGAACCAGGACGAGGACGATCAGGCGGGCACGCCGCCCCTTCTTCTTGGCGGGGGGCGCGGTCGTGTTGGAGGGCATCGCTGTCCTTCGAGGGGCAGGGTGGTCCTGGAGTACGGGAGCAACCTTAGGCGCAGCGTCCTCGGGGCCCGGACGCGGTGTCAGGAAGACCACCGCAAGACGACCGCAAGACGACCGCAGGACCACCGCAGGACGACCGCGCACATACGCACTGGTGTACGAGGAGGCGACAGGGAGACGTCAAGGAAACGTTAAAGATTAGGTAAGGTAACGAAGTGTCGGGTGCCGAAAGCGCTGGAGGAACGATCCGGCGGACGACCCCGACCGCACGCGAGGGAAGGAACGGCCACTGACTGTCCACCAGCTCAACGAACTCCTGCTCATCTGCTCGCTCGTGCTGCTCATCGCCGTGGCGGCGGTGCGGATCTCCTCCCGGAGCGGGCTCCCCAGCCTGCTGCTCTATCTCGGGATCGGGGTCGCCATCGGGCAGGACGGGATCGGCAACGTCGCCTTCGACAACGCCGAACTGACCCAGGTGATCGGCTATGCCGCACTTGTGGTGATCCTGGCCGAGGGTGGCCTGGGCACCAAGTGGAAGGAGATCAAACCCGCGTTGCCCGCGGCGGTCGTACTCTCGACCGTCGGCGTCGCGGTGAGCGTGGGCATCACGGCCGCGGGGGCGCATTACCTGGTCGGTCTGGAGTGGCAGCAGGCCCTCATCATCGGCGCCGTCGTCTCCTCGACCGACGCCGCCGCCGTCTTCTCCGTACTGCGCAAGGTGCCGCTGCCCGCCCGGGTCACCGGCGTCCTGGAGGCCGAGTCCGGATTCAACGACGCCCCCGTCGTCATCCTCGTCGTCGCCTTCTCCACCGTCGGCCACGTCGACGCCTGGTACGTCCTCGTCGGCGAGATCGCCCTCGAGCTCGCCATCGGCGCCGCGGTCGGCCTCGCCGTCGGCTTCCTCGGCGCCTACGGGCTGCGCCACGTCGCCCTGCCCGCCTCCGGCCTCTACCCGATCGCCGTCATGGCCATCGCCGTCGTCGCCTACGCCTCGGGCGCCATGGCCCACGGCTCCGGCTTCCTCGCCGTGTACCTGGCCTCGATGGTGCTCGGCAACGCCAAGCTGCCGCACGCCCCCGCCAACCGGGGCTTCGCCGAGGGACTCGGCTGGATCGCCCAGATCGGCATGTTCGTCCTGCTCGGCCTGCTCGTCACCCCGCACGAGCTCGTCAACGACTTCTGGCCGGCCATCGTCATCGGCCTCGTCCTCACCATGGTCGCGCGGCCCATGGAGGTCCTGGTCAGCCTCCTTCCCTTCCGTATCCCCTGGCAGGAGCAGGCCCTCATGTCCTGGGCCGGCCTGCGCGGAGCGGTCCCCATCATCCTGGCCACGATCCCGATGGTCTCCGGGATCGAGGGCAGCGAGCGGATCTTCAACATCGTCTTCGTCCTCGTCGTCGTCTACACCCTGGTCCAGGGCCCGACGCTGCCCTGGCTGGCCAGGGCCCTGGAGCTCGGGGACCCGTCCGAGGCCGCCGACCTGGGCGTCGAGTCCGCCCCGCTGGAGCGGCTGCGCGGCCATCTGCTCTCCGTCGCCATCCCGAAGGGCTCCCGGATGCACGGCGTCGAGGTCGCCGAGCTCCGCCTGCCCGCCGGTGCGGCCGTCACCCTGGTCGTCCGCGAGGAGAAGAGCTTCGTCCCCGGCCCCGCCACCGTCCTGCGCCAGGGCGACGAGCTCCTCGTGGTCGCCACCGACCCGGTACGGGACGCCACCGAGCGACGCCTGCGGGCGGTCGGCCAGGGCGGAAAGCTGGCCGGCTGGCTGGGCACCGGCGGCGCCACGGCCGTAACGCCCGAGAGCCCCCGCGGCCTCATCCACCTACCGCACCTGTGGCCGCCGAAGGAACCACGGAAGCGCTCCCCGAAGGGCCGTTCCGGTGGCTCGCCCTGAGGGCCCTCCAGGCGAACATCCGGTTAATCCGAGGCATTAATTCGGGTCCGAGGGCGTTTTCCCAGGCGGGAAGACGCCCTTCCCTGTACCATGAAGGCACACTTGATCGAACCAACTCTGCCTGACGCAGAGCTGGCGCGACCGTATGGCGGCCGCGGCGTCCTCGCAGTGGGGCCCGGTATCTACCGCAGTTCCGCGCATGAGGACAGCTCTCGGCGATACCCGCACCACCGTGCACGGGCCCGCTACCAGGCGGCAGAAAGGCATGGACCGTGGCGTCCACGGTCGTCTCTGAGAAGCGGCCCGGCTACGGCCGTCTGCTTCGCACCCCGGGAGCACTCTCCTTCCTGCTGCCCGGCTTCGCCGCCAGGCAGCCGTTCGCGATGCTGACCATCGGCATCGTCCTGCTCGTCCAGCACACCACCGGCTCCTACGGCAGCGCCGGCGCCGTCGCCGCCGTCACCGGCGTCTCGATGGCGCTGTTCGCCCCGCAGAGCGGCAAGCTCGCCGACCGCTTCGGCCAGCGGGCCGTCCTGATCCCCGGCGTGCTCGTGCACACCGCGTCCGTCTCCCTCCTCGTCGCCTTGGCCCTGGCCGGCGCCCCGATCTGGGCCCTGTTCCTCGCGGCCGTCCCCGCCGGCGCCTCGGTGCCGCAGGTCGGGCCCATGGTCCGGGCCCGCTGGGCCGCCAAGCTGGACGGCACGCCTCTGATGCCGACCGCCGCGGCCTTCGAGTCAGTGACGGACGAGTTCACCTTCGTCGTCGGCCCGGTCCTCGCCACCGCCCTGTGCACCGGGGTGCACCCGGCGGCCGGCCTGATCGCCGAGGCCGCGCTGACCCTGGTCGGCGGCCTGTTCTTCGCCGCCCAGCGCAGCACCCAGCCCGCCTTCGGCCTGACCGCCGCGGCCGGCCAGCCCGGCGCCCAGCCGCACCGCTCGGCCCTGTCCATCCCCGGCGTCCGCGTCCTCGCCATCGCCTTCCTGGGCATCGGCTCGGTCTTCGGCGGCATGCAGGTCTCACTCACCGCCTTCAGCGAGGAGATCGGCAACCCCGGCGCCAACGGTCTGCTGTACGGCATCTTCGCGGCCGGCAACATGCTCGCCGGTATCGCCATGGGCGCCGTCGCCTGGAAGATCGGCCCGCGTCGCCGCCTGACCCTCGGCTACGCCGGACTGACCGTCGCCGCCTCCCTTCTGTGGTCCGCGCACTCGGTCCTGCTGCTCGGCGCGCTCGGTCTGGTCGTGGGTCTGTGCATCGCCCCGGCCCTGATCACCGGCTACACGATCGTCGAGACCCTGGTCCCGGCCTCCGCCCGCACCGAGGCCTTCACCTGGCTGACCGGCGCCGTGGCGCTGGGCCAGGCCGCCGCCGTGACGGTCGCCGGCCGACTGGCCGACGCCCACGGCGCGAGCACGGGCTTCCTGGTGCCGATGGCGGGCACTCTGCTCGCTCTCGTCACCCTGCTCGCCCTGCGTTCGCGGCTCCAGCAGCACATCCCGAGCCGGGTCGCGGCACGTGGCATCGGTCACCGAGTGCCGGTGACGGTGGACTGAACCGGCGGAATACGTCACTATGGATCGTCGTTAGCACTCCATGAGTGTGAGTGCCAGGAGGAAGACAAGTGCCGACCTACCAGTACCAGTGCACCGAGTGTGGCGAGGGCCTCGAGGCGGTGCAGAAGTTCACGGATGACGCTCTGACCGAGTGCCCGAACTGCAAGGGACGCCTGAAGAAGGTGTTCTCGGCGGTCGGCATCGTCTTCAAGGGCTCCGGCTTCTACCGGAACGACAGCCGTGGCTCGTCGTCCAGCAGCTCGCCTGCGTCGTCGAAGCCCGCTTCGTCTTCGTCGTCGTCCTCCTCTTCGTCGTCCCCGGCTTCGTCCTCCTCGGACTCGAAGCCGGCGGCCTCGTCGAACTCCACCTCGGCGGCCTGACCCCCCTTTCTCCGACCGAATGCCCTGCCGCCCCGCGCGGCGGGGCATTCGTCGTCTCACGCCCGGGCCGTTCGTGCCTGCCGCGCCTCCGAGGCAGGCGGCTAGGGTGACCGCCATGGCGAACAAAAGGGCGAGCGAGACCGCCACCGACGCGGCGACCGACACGTACGCGGAGATCGGCGTGATCGGCGGCTCCGGCTTCTACTCCTTCCTGGACGATGTGACGGAGGTGTCGGTCGACACCCCCTACGGCAGCCCCAGCGACTCCCTCTTCCTCGGCGAGCTCGCCGGTCGGCGGGTCGCCTTCCTGCCCCGGCACGGTCGCGGCCACAGCGTGCCTCCGCACCGGATCAACTACCGCGCCAACCTCTGGGCCCTGCGCTCGGTGGGCGTCCGCCAGGTCCTCGGGCCGTGCGCGGTGGGCGGTCTGCGGGAGGAGCACGGGCCCGGCACCCTCGTCGTGCCCGACCAGCTGGTCGACCGGACGAAGACCCGTGCGCAGACCTACTTCGACGGGGAGCCCCGCCCGGACGGTGCCGTTCCGAACGTGGTCCACGTGACCTTCGCCGACCCGTACTGCCCCGACGGCCGCAGGGTGGCCCTCAAGGCCGCCCGGGGGCAGGGCTGGGAGCCGGTCGACGGCGGCACGATGGTCGTCATCGAAGGGCCCCGTTTCTCCACGCGCGCCGAGTCGCGCTGGCACGCGGCCGCGGGCTGGTCGGTGGTCGGCATGACCGGCCACCCCGAGGCCGTCCTCGCCCGGGAACTGGGACTCTGCTACACCTCCCTCGCACTGGTGACGGATCTGGACGCGGGCGCGGAGACGGGGGACGGCGTCTCGCACACCGAGGTACTGCGTGTGTTCGGCGAGAACGTGGGCCGGCTGCGGCATGTGCTCTTCGACGCGGTGAGCGCGCTCCCCGCGACGACCGACCGGGACTGCCTGTGCACCCAGGCCCACGACGGGTGGGACCTGGGGATCGAACTGCCCTGAGCCTCGGGCCGGGGTGAGGACCGCGCCGACGAGGACCGGACTGGCTCAAGCGTCCCCGACCTCGCCGCACGGCCGCAATCGCCCGCGGGGGTGAGGAAGTTGTCCACAACTGCCCGCCTGTCCACAGGCCCAAGCGGGATCGTCGCGAGAGCGGGATGGTGAGTGCGGTTCGCCGGACGGTCCGGCGGACGGCTCACGACAGGCGGTATCCGCGATGACCACTGACTCCTTCCTCCCCCACACCCCGTCCTCCGTGCCCGCGCCATGCGGAGTTCCGCAGTTCGATCCGCTGCGCGTGCGCGGCGGGAAGCTGCGGCTGCGAAGGGCCTTGCGGCGCAGGCGGCGGGCCCCCGCAGCGGTGCTGGCGATGACGGCCGCCGCGCTCGCGGCGACCGGCGCCGCCGGGGCCGACGACCTGGTCGCCCAGCCCCCGCCCCGGCCGGCGGTGCAGGAGCGGCAACGGCCGCCCGCGGTCCGGCTCGTGTCGGCTCCGGTGCGGATCGCGGACGCGGCCACGGTCCGACTGCTGCGCCCGGGCGACCGCGTGGACGTCATCGCAGGCCCCGACGCGTCGACCGGCGCGGGTGGCGAGGCACGCGTGGTGGCCTCGGGCGCCCGAGTGGCCGAAGTACCCAAGGCGGGTGAGACTCGTTCGGACGCTGGGGCGCTGGTCGTCCTCTCCGTTCCGCGGTCTACGGCGACGGTGCTCGCCGGTGCGGGCATCACGTCCCAACTGGCGGTGACACTGTGCTGATTCGCACTGACGGCCTGTCAAGTCACCGTCCCGTGTGTACGGATTGGACGCCCTTGCGCCGTTGGCGGCGTAATGGCTCCGCACACTGCACACACAACGAAGGGCACCACGGTGAGCGCGAACAAGGAAAGCGTGCTGGCGGGCTTCAAGGCCTTCCTCATGCGGGGCAATGTGATCGACCTGGCGGTCGCGGTCGTCATCGGTGCCGCGTTCACCAACATTGTGAACTCGGTCGTGAAGGGCATCATCAACCCGGTGGTCGGCGCCTTCGGCACGAAGAACCTGGAGAGCTACAAGTCCTGCATCAAGGACCCCTGCCAGATCGTGAACGGCGAGATGCAGGGCATTCAGCTCGAATGGGGTCTGGTCCTCAGCGCCGTCCTCAGCTTCGTGATCACGGCGGCTGTCGTCTACTTCCTCATGGTGCTGCCCATGGCCAAGGTGCTGGCCAAGCGCGTCGCTCACGACAGGGCGAAGGAAGGCGTCCAGGAGACCCTGGAGATCAGCGAGCTGGAGGTGCTCAAGCAGATCCGCGACACCCTCGTCGCCCAGCGGGGTCCGTCCTCCGGGGCCGGCACGGGGGCGCACCCCACCTCCTGACCGACGGCTCGCGTCGGCGTCAGAGGTGGTGCGGCGGCTTCTCGTCAAGGAAGCGCGCGAGGTCGGCAGCGCTGTCGCCGCCGGCCGGAGGCCGCTCGCCCCACCCGCGGTCCGTGTCGTCCGCGGACTGCTGGTCCAGCGGATCGTCGAAGATCAGTGCCGGCCTGGGTTGGGATTCGGGTACGGAGTCGGCCTGCTTCGCTGCTCGCGGTCCGTGGGCGGGGGCGGTGCTCATGCTTTCAGGGTACGCCGGGATCACCGCCCCGTACCCGCCTGATCAGCGGTCCTTCGGGTCGAGCAGCCACAGGCCGAGGACGACGAGGAAGGACAGGACGAGGAAGCCCGCCCCCCACCAGGCGGTGCCGGTGTCGCCGGCCATCCACTCGTCCACGACGATCGTCAGCCCCCACAACTGGCCGATGACCACGGTGAGGGCCAGGGTCAGGCGGGCGGTGAGCTTCGAGGAGCGTTCGGGCTCCTGCTCGGTTCCGGCGCCCGGGCCGGGACCGGTGTGGCGGATCCGCGGGTCGCCGTAGCCGCTGGTGGGGCGGATCTGGGGGTAGCGCTCGTGGACCGGGCGGTTGAGCCGCGGCTGGGCGCTGCCGGGGGTGTAGGCGGGCCGGGGCGGGAGGCTCGCCGGGGTCTCGGGCTGGTGGCCCGGGGCCGCCGGGTCCTTGGGGAACGGGGCGTCGGTCATGTCCGTCGGCTCCTCTCCAGCGTGCTGCCTGCGGCGACGCCCGGGCAGCCGAGGCGTTCGGCCAGGCCGGGGCGTTCCTCGCTGAGCTGGCGGCACAGACCCTCCTGGACGCTCTCGCCGGAGCGGGTGGTGCCGACGGCCCAGACGCTGCCGTCGGCGTCCTCCACCAGGAGCACCTTGGGCAGGGCGCGGGGCGGGGGGCCGGCGGTGACCTCTCCGGTACGGGCGTCGAAGACTCCCTCGTGGCAGGGGCAGTACAGCTCGCCCTCGCTCCCCCGGTCCTTGCGCCACAGCACGGCGCAGGCGAGGTGGGTGCAGACGGCGGAGTAGCCGGCGAGGGTGCCGTCCTCCAGGCGGACGGCGACCGCGCGGTCCTCCTCCTCGGGGTAACGGAACGCGAGCGACTCGCCGGGCAGGAGCTGGTCGGCGATCTTCTTGGCCTCGGGGGCTCCGTCGCTGTCGCCGTGGCGGTGCAGGATGCCGGAGGCGACGCCGATGCCGCCCACGGCCAGGCCGCCGGAGACGGTGGCGACGATCCGCAGGTAGTCGCGGCGGGTGGTGAGGGAGTCGGCGGAGATGCGGTCGCGCAGCGCGGCCTGGGCGGCGTCGGGTGCCTCGGTGCCGTTGTCCGGGGGCTGCTCGGTGAGGCTCATCGGACATCCACTCCGTTGACTTCGACGATGGGCAGGCCGCCGGGGACGGGCCACTGGACCTTGTCGGCGGGGACGACCATGGCCACGCCGGTGGAGATGGTGGTCGAGCCGAAGGTGAAGGAGTCGGCGACCTGGACGCCGGGGCGTTCGGCGCGGAGCTCGTCGAGGGTGCCGTAGAAGAGGGCGCCGGTGGGGCAGACGGTGGCACACATGGGGGCGAGGCCATAGGCGGTGCGGTCGTAGCAGAGGTTGCACTTCATCTGCAACTTCGCCTTGAGGTCGATCTTCGGGACACCGAAGGGGCAGGCGTTGACGCAGTTGGCGCAGCCGATGCAGCGGGTGGTGTCGGCCTGCTGGACGACGCCGTCGGCGGTTACCAGGATCGCGTCGGCGGGGCACACCTCGGCGCACGGGGCGACGGGGTCCTCGCAGTGCATGCAGACGGTGGGAAGGGAGGCGACGGAGTGCCCCTCGTCGGGGTAGTCGAGGTGGATCATCGACTTGCCGCGGTGCGAGTCGCATTCGCGGCAGGCGGAGACGCAGGCCTGGCAGCCGATGCAGCGGCCCGGGTCGATGAAGATCGTGCGGCCCATCATGTGCGGCGTCAGCTCCTCTCCGAGGTGCCACGGCCCTGGGGGGACGTGGGCGGCAGGGGGTCGTCGCGGGAGACCTGGGTCTCCGGGTAGGCGACGCGGCCGGGGGCGGTGGGCGGCGCGGGGACCTCGTCGATCCTTTCGGCGGCCTCGATGCGGGCGGCGCAGACCTTGTACTCGGGGATCTTGGACCGGGGGTCGAGGGCGTCGATGGTCAGCGCGTTGGCGGCGGTGGGCACGGGCCAGTGGTAGGGGACGAAGACGGTGTCGGGGCGGATCGCCTCGGTGACCAGGGCGGGGAAGACCTCGCTGCCGCGGCGGGTGACGACGCGGACCGGCTCGCCGTTGCGGAAGCCGTGGGAGGGGTGGACCTCGACCCAGGGTCGGGGCGTCTGCTCGACGAGGGCACCCAGGCGGCGGGTCTGGTTGCCGGAGAGGAAGTGGGCGACGGTCCGTCCGGTGGTGAGCGAGAGCGGGTACTCCTCGCTGTACGGGTCCATGGGTGGGTGCCATTCGACGACCTGCAGATGAATTTTGCCGTCGGGGTGGTAGGTCCGCCCGTCCTCGAAGAGGCGGGGGGTGCCGGGGTGGTCGGTGTCGGGGCAGGGCCAGGCGATGCCGCCGGTCTCCTCGAGCCGCTCGTAGGTGATGCCGTAGTAGTCGTTGACGGTTCCGGCGGAGGCCATGCGCAGCTCCTCGAAGACGGAGCGGGAGTCGGGGAAGTCGAACTTGTCGGCGGCGCCCAGCCGCCTGGCGAGTTCGCAGATCACCCAGGTGTCGGTGCGGACGCCGGCGGGCGGTTCCTGGGCCTTGTTGTGCTTGACGACCCGGGCCTCGGCGTTGGCCATCACGCCTTCGTCCTCGGCCCAGACGGTGACGGGGAAGACGACGTGCGCGTTGGCGGCAGTCTCGGAAAGGAAGAAGTCGAATTGGGCGTGGAACTGGGTGGCGTCGTACGCCTCCTTCACGGTCGCGTAGTTGGGGAGGGAGACGAAGGGGTTGTTGCAGATGCCGATGAGGCCGCGGATCTCGCGGCGCTGCATCTGCCAGACCATCTCCATCATGGAGGTGCCGGCGGGCGGGAGTTCGGACTCGTCGATGCCCCAGACCTCGCAGATCTGGCGGCGGTGTTCGGGGTTGGAGATGGAGCGGCCGCCGGGGAGCAGGTCGGACTTCTGGCCGTGTTCGCGGCCGCCCTGGCCGTTGCCCTGGCCGGTGATGGTGCCGTAGCCGGCGCCGGGGCGGCCGATGTTCCCGGTGGCGACGCACAGGTTGATGATCGTCAGGCAGTTCTCGACGCCCTGGGAATGGTGTTCCACACCGCGGGCGTGCCAGGCCATCGCCCTGTCTGCACCGGCGAACACGCGGGCGACCTGGACGATCTGCTCCTCCGGGACCCCACAGATCTCGGCGGAGCGGGCGGGCGGATAGTCGGCGACGGTCTTCTTCACCTCCTCCCAGCCGGTGGTGTGCGCGGCGAGGTAGGCCTCGTCGGTGAGGCCCTCGGCGACGACCACGTGGAGGACGGCGTTGAAGAAGGCGGAGTCGGTGCCGGGCTTGAGGGGGACGTGGATGTCGGCGGTGCGGGCGATGGCCGTCTCGCGCGGGTCGACGACGATCAGACTGGCGCCCCGGTCGCGGGCCCCCCAGAGGTACTGGGTCATCACCGGGAAGCACTCGCCGACGTTGGAGCCGGCGATGAGGAGGCAGTCGGTGAGGAGGATGTCGGAGAACGGGTTGCCGGCCCGGTCGATGCCGAAGGCGAGCTTGTTGGCTCCGGCGGCGGAGACCATGCACAGTCGGCCGTTGTAGTCGACGTGCCGGGTCTTCAGGGCGACCCGGGCGAACTTGCCGACCAGATAGGTCTTCTCGGAGTAGAGGCTGGCGCCGCCGAGCAAGCCGAAGGCGTCGTTGCCGTAGTCGGCCTGGATGCGGCGGATCTCGGAGACGGTGAAGTCGAGCGCCTCTTCCCAGCTCGCCTCACGGAAGGGCTCGTCGCGGCTGCGGCGCATGAGCGGGGAGGTGAGTCGGTCGGGGTGGTTGACCTGCTGGTAGGCATTGATGCCCTTGGGGCAGAGCCGCATCCGGTTGATGTCGTGGTTGCGGGGTTCGACGCCGAAGACCTTGCCCGCGTGGTCGACCCGGAGATACATGCCGCACTGCACGCCGCAGAAGCAGCAGTGGGTGGGGACGAGGGTTTCACCGTTCTGGTCGGCGTGCCAGCGGTCGGCGGGGATGCCTCCGGCATCGCGGAAGTTACGGGTGCCGGGCGGGGCGACGGACGGGTCAAGAGGCAGCGGGGAGGTCACTTGAAGCCCTTCTTGACGTGGGAGAGATAGGCGTTGCCCCGCAGGACGCGCTTGCAGCGGGGGCAGTACTCGGCCCATTCGTCGAAGTCGAGCTTCAGATCGCGCATGGTGCCCTGGAGGTTCTCGACATAGGGGGCGGTGTCGATGGGCTGCCCGCAGCGGCGGCAGGCGAGGAGACCGGAGCCGTCCACGCCGGCCGCCCCTTCCTTGCGGCGCGCCGTGTACTTGAACAGCTGCATGCCGACGGCGGCGGGCCGCTGGACGATGTGGAAGAACTTCCCGAAGGGGATGTAGATGAGGGTGAAGACCACCGACACCATGTGCAGGATCGCCAGGAACTCGTAGCCACCGCCGTGCAGGAAGATCGAGGAGAAGGTGAGCAGCATGCCGGTCACCGAGATCACGATGAGGGCGATCAGCGGGACCAGGTCGTAGGCGAAGCGCTGGCCGGTGATGGCCGTGCGGTCCTTCATACGGCGCCACAGGAAGTAGGAGGCGCCGGGGATGACGAGCACGGCGGCGATGTCCAGGCCGTGGAACATCAGCCAGCCGACGGCGTTCAACGAGTCGAAACCGAGGACCTTGAAGCCCCAGATCCGCATCTCGTAGCCCGGTCCCGAGCCGGTGGACGAGGTGAAGGTGAACCAGCCCCAGGTCAGCGGGAAGGTGATCAAGGCGGCGAGGATGCAGCCCCAGAACAGCAGCTGGTGGGCGGCCCAGCGGGCGTGGGAGCGGGCGCCGAGGAACTTCTGGAAGCCGAGGTAGGTGGCGATCATCTTCGGGAGGGCGGTGGGCGCCTTGCGGAAGTTGTCGGCGGAGAAGAAGGCACGCCAGCCCTGCCGGAACAGGCGCCGGGCACCCGGGGCGGAGACCCAGACGGTATAGCGGTAGGCGACGCCGAAGGCGAGGAACACGGTCGCCACCGCGTACGGAAGGAGGGCCGAGTCGAAGTCGCGCAGCAGCCGGCTGCCGAGGACGATCGCGACGATCAGGAGCACGGAGACGGCGACACCCGCGAGGGTCGCGCGGCGGCGAACCTGGGCGGGTGTCTGCGGCGGCGGGTCGACGAGGACGGACGGCATCTCGGCGGGGGCCCGCGGTGGCTCGGCAGGAGTCTTCGGTGGCTCGGCCGGGGCCTTCGGTGGCTCGGCGGGGGCCTTCGGTGGCTCGGTCACGCGGTCACCGTAGGGCGACTAGTTCATTTTTGTCCTGTTTTGCAATGCAGGGGGGTGACCGTGTCGCACGACGGCCCCGGGTCACTCACACGGCGTACAGGCCGTGGGCCTGGAACGCGGTGCGGGCCACGGCGACCTGCTGCGGAGTCGGTGAGGGGGTGTCGTGGAGGGTGAACGGCTTGGCGAGCGCTTGCCACTTCGCTTCACCGAGCTTGTGGAAGGGGAGGATGTCCACGCGGGAGACATTGCCGAGACCGGCGGCGAAGGCGGCGACTCCCTCGATGTTGGCGGGGTCGCCGGTGAGACCCGGGACGAGCACGAAGCGGACGTGAACCTCCTGGCCGAGGTCGGCGAGCCGGCGGGCGAAGTCCAGGGTCGGCTGCAGCGGCCGGCCGGTCACCTTCTTGTACGTGTCCGGGTCCCAGGACTTGATGTCGCGAAGGACCAGGTCGGTGTCGCGCAGCAGAGCCTCGGTCGCGCGGACGCCCAGGAAGCCCGCCGGTGGGTGGTGAGGCCGGGTAGTGGCCGGGCGCCGCGGGCGGCCGTCGGGCCGGTGGGTGGGGGCGGGTGGGGCCCTTCCGGCCGGTTGGGGGTGCGCGGCAGTGGAGTGGGGTGCACCGACTCCGGCTTGGCGGCGGGCGGCCGTCGTCCGGCGGGGCTTCAGGCCCGCTGGTCACCCCCGGTGGTGCATTCTCCGATCTCGCGCGCCGGGATGGGACGGCATGTCACTTGTGTGACGTGTGAGGCGACTTCGGGCCGTCCGGGGGCCGGGCGTGGAGAACGGGGTTTGCATTGCCTGCCGCTGCCAGGTGGGAACCCGTCGCTTCCGACCCCTACAGCCAGCCCGCTCCCCCAGCACCTCCGGTCAGCCACAGGCCGAAACCCTCACCCCCGGGACTGCAGTCACCCGCCAGCCACCCACGACCCGCCCCTCGCCTCCCGCAACCACCCGCACCCGCCCGCCCTCCCCTGGTGTCGTGCTCCCGTCGTCACCCCCGCGTCTGCTGTCCTGTGGGGCATGACGCAACCCTTGCTGCCGCTCACCGCACGCTCACGTGACGAGGCGCATCGCGCCGCCACACCGCTCGAGTTGTTCTTCGATCTCTGCTTCGTCGTCGCCGTCGCGCAGGCCGGGGCCGAGCTCGTGCATGCCGTCGCCGAGGGGCACGCCGGGTCCGGAATCGTCAATTACGCCATGGTCTTCTGGGCCATCTGGTGGGCTTGGATGAACTTCACCTGGTTCGCCTCCGCCTACGACAACGACGACGTCCTCTACCGCGTCGTCACCCTCGTCCAGATCGCCGGTGTCCTGATCCTCGCCGCCGGGGTCTCGCGCGCCTTCGAGGACCACGACTTCCTCATCGTCTACATCGGCTACCTCGTCATGCGGCTCGCCCTCTCCTCCCAGTGGCTGCGCGCCGCCCACCACGCCACCGACCCCGCCGAGCGCACCATGTGCCGCCGCTACGCGGGCGGCGTCGTCGCCTGCCAGGTCGGCTGGACGGCGCTCCTGTTCGTGCCCGAGGACGCGCGCCCGTGGGTGTTCCTCGTCATGGCCCTCGCCGAGATGAGCGTCCCCATGCTCGCCGAGCGGGACGTCACCACGCAGTGGCACCCCCACCACATCGCCGAGCGCTACGGCCTGTTCACGATCATCGTCCTCGGCGAGACGATCGCCGCGGCTACCGTCGCCGTGAAGTCGGGCGTCACCGAGAACGACGCCCTCGGCGAGGTCCTGCCGATCGCCGCCGGCGGGCTGCTCATCGTCTTCGCCGCCTGGTGGATCTACTTCGTCGTACCCGCCCACGACCGGCTCGCCTCCAACCGCCAGGGCTTCCTCTGGGGCTATGGCCACTACCTGATCTTCACCTCGGCCGCCGCGATCGGCGCAGGCATCGAGATCGCGGTCGAGCAGGCGGTCGGCAAGGCGCACATCTCCACGCTCGCCGCCTCCTCCGCCGTCACCATCCCGACGGCCGTCTTCCTCCTGTGCGTGTGGCTGCTGCACGCCCGGTACTTCAAGGTGGGCATCGCCCAGCAGTCCGTACTTCCGGTCTCCTCCCTCGCGATCCTCATGTGTACGTTCGCCGGGCACTGGGCCGTCTTCGCGGCCGGTCTCGTCGCCGCCGCGACGGTGGCGGTCGGCGTGACGCTCACGACGAGGAACCCGGCCACGCGGCGGGGCGCGTGAGCATCGCGGCGTGCGGTATGGGGTGAGCGCGGTGGGCTGCGTGGGGGTGGTTTGTGCGGGGGTGGTTTGTGCGGGACCGCCCGTGCGGGCGTGAGCGTGACCGCCCGTACGGGACCGCGTGAGCGTGACCGCCCGGGCGCCGCGGCCCGTACGGGCCGCGGCAGCGGGGGGCCGCCTGTCCGCGGGGCCGCCCCCGTCGTACCGCCGGAGTGGCGACGCCCGCTGGGCGGGTCGTTCGTGTCGTCGCGCTCGAACCGCACCGCCCTGACCGCTCCACCCGCGACCGCCGCACCCGCCTGCGCCGGAATGCGGCGCATGATCCTCCGCCTCCTCGGTCCGCTCGCCCTGTACGACGCCTCCGGCGACCCGCTCCCCCCGCTCGGCGCCCCGCGGGTTCGCGCGCTGCTCGTGCTGCTCGCGCTCGACGCGGGGCGGACCGTCGCCGCCGAGCGGCTCGTCGACGCGCTGTACGGCGACGAGCCCCCGGCCGGCGCCGCCAACGCCCTCCAGTCGCAGGTGTCGCGACTGCGCCGGGCCCTGCCGGAGGGCGTGGCGGTGGAGCACTCGCCGGCCGGGTACCGGCTGACCGGTGCCGAGCCCGAAGGGCGCGATGGGGACCTTCACCCGCACCCTCGCGAACGTCGTCGGCGCCCGCCGCATCAACGTCAACACCGTCGCCCCCGGCCCCACCCGGACCGCCGCCCTCACGGCCGCGCTCAGCGCCATGCCGCAGCTGGAGGAGATGCTGATCGGCGG
The DNA here is from genome assembly GCF_044541845.1 of Streptomyces sp. NPDC085481. Taxonomy (NCBI): domain Bacteria; kingdom Bacillati; phylum Actinomycetota; class Actinomycetes; order Kitasatosporales; family Streptomycetaceae; genus Streptomyces; species Streptomyces sp. NPDC085481. The sequence goes on along the minus strand of NZ_JBITTJ010000014.1, from coordinate 167,814 downwards.
CCAGGCACTGCCCTGGGTCGGTCAGCCCGAGGACATCGCCGACCCGGTCGCCTTCCTCGCCTCCCGGGACGGCCGCTGGATCACCGGCACCGTGGTCGACGCCTCGGGCGGCACCTACCTCGGCCCCAAGCGCTGAGCGACGCACTCGCCCTGGCCCTCGGCCGCGCCGGCCGCGACCGGTTCTCCCGCTCCCTCGCTCTCGCCCTCCCCCCTCACCCAACCCCCGTGGTACCCAGGAGGCATGACCAAGCACCAGCAGCACGACGCACTCACCGACGTGGCCGGCCTTCGGGTCGGTCACGCGGGTGTGCGGGGGGCGGGCGCGCGCTCCGGTACCACCGTCGTCCTCGGCCCGGAGGGCGGGGTCGTGGCCGGCGTCGACGTACGGGGCGGCGGGCCCGGCACGCGGGAGACGGACGCGCTCGATCCCCGTAACGTCGTCCAGCGGATCGACGCCGTGGTCCTGACCGGCGGCAGCGCGTACGGCCTCGACGCCGCGGCCGGCGTGATGGCCTGGCTGGAGGAGCAGCGGCGCGGGGTGCGGGTCGGGCCCGATCCGGCGCATGTGGTGCCGGTGGTTCCCGCCGCCTGCGTCTTCGACCTCGGCCGGGGCGGCGACTTCTCGGCCCGTCCCGACGCCTCCACCGGCCGCGCCGCGGTCGAGGCGGCCGCCGCGACCGACGCTCACGCGCCGGTGGAGACGGGTGCCGTGGGCGCGGGGACCGGGGCGGTCGTCGGCGGGCTGAGGGGCGGAGTGGGGACGGCGAGCACCGTTCTCGAGTCGGGGATCACCGTCGGGGCCCTGGTCGTCGTCAACGCGGTCGGTTCGGCCGTCGATCCGGAGACGGGCGTTCCGTACGGGAGCCACTTCGCCGGCGGCCGCCCCGCCTACCCCGACCCCGCCGTCCACGAGGCCGCGCGGCGCCGGCTCGACGAGGCCCGGGCGAAGCTCGCCCCGCCGCCCATGAACACCACGCTGGCGGTGGTCGCCACCGACGCGGTGCTGACCCGCGCACAGGCGCAGAAGCTCGCGGGGACGGCGCACGACGGCATCGCGCGCGCCGTCCGCCCGGTGCATCTCCTCAACGACGGCGACACCGTCTTCGCCCTCGCGACCGGCGAGCGCGAACTGCCTTCCGAAGCCGGACCGCTCGCCCTCAACGACGTCCTCGCGGCGGGCGCGGACACCGTGACGCGTGCCATCGTCCAGGCCGTTCTCGCGCCGGCCGCCGGGTTCTCGGGGCCGGGCGGCGAGTACCCCTCCTACCGCGAGCTGTACGGGGAGGCGTAGGGGAGGCGGACGGCGACGTGTCGTGTGGCTGGCCCGTTCTGCCGACTCCCGGTATACCAAAGGGAGTTGGGTGATTCGCGTGGGGGCGCGGGAACTCGCCATGCGCCCCTGTTCGTTTTCCCGAACGCCGGACACGATGTCAGAGCCAGGGACTACGTTTAGCAAGCACCAAGTGACATGCGGCGACGGCCTGGAGACCCCCTTGAACGATCCGCAGGATCCTCCGCACGATCCGTACGAGACGACCGAGACCCAGGTTGAGCGGCTCCTCGGCCGGGCGCTCAACTCCTTCGACCTGCCCGACTCCACGGTCGAGCGCCTGGAGTCGGCGCTCGCCCACTCCAGTGCGCTGCACTCCTCGCACCACAGCGCGTCGCTGCACCGCTCCACCTACCGCCACACCTATCTGCTCTCCGACGGCACGGCCCTCAGCCTGTGGGAGCTGGTGCACAACACCGGCCGGGACGGCGCCGAGCAGCACGAGCTGTACGTGGAGGAGGCCGAGGCCCGGCTCGCCGCTTCCCGCCTGCCGGCCGGCCCTTCGCTGGGCTGGAGCGTGGAGCGCTCCGACGGCACGCCGGGCGACGAGGAGGACGACCTGGAGGCGCTCAGCGCGCTCCTGGCCCGCCCGATACCCACCCAGCCCCGTATGTACGTGCCGGACAACTCCGCCGACCACGCCCGCCGTGTCCTGCGGCGCGCGGAGAATCCGGACCGGCCGGGCGAGGCGGCCGCGCGGCGGCTGCGGCTCGCGTTCGCGCACCACATCACGCAGGCCTTCGGGCGCCAGTGCCCCATGGAGGGCGGCCGGGACGCCGGCTTCACCCTCTACGAGCACCAGTTCCTGCTGCTCGACGGCAGCGAGGTCAGCCTCTGGGAGGTCGAACACACGGCGACGCCGGACGGTCGGCACATGTGCGAGGTGTACGAGGACGAGCGCGCGGCCCGCGAGGCGATGGAGTCCCGCTCCCGGGTCCGCTGACGGCAGCGGACCCTAGCCGGGCCGGGCCGGGCTGGCCTGACCCGGCCGGGCCAAGGCAGGCCCGGCCCTGGTCCGCCGGACGCCCCTAGCCCTTGCGGATCAGCAGGGCGACCGTCACTCCCGTCAGGCGCTCGGTGCCGGTCGCCGTGTAGTGGGCGCGCAGGGCGCGGGCCTGGGCGGCCGGCAGGGCGTTCAGGGGGTCGCCCTCGCCGGATGGGACGACCAGCCAGATGCGCGGCTCGGCTCGCAGACAGCGCGCCGGGTCCGGGCACTCCGAAGCCCACAGGTCCGCCCGGTCGGCCGCCGAGCGGGCCAGGAAGACGTCCCGTGGGTGCAGTTCGCGGGGCAGGTAGTGGCGTACGCCCGCGTCGAGCAGGCGCCAGTGGTCTTCGCCCCGGTCGTAGATCACCGCGTCGCCGGGGCGGTGGTAGTTCCGGATGGTGGCGGCCGCGCCCCGGTAGTCGACGCCCTGCCAGAAGTGCGCGTACGGCTCGCGCAGCGTGCCCTGCTCGGGGAGCGTGAGCAGGCCGAGCCCGGCCAGGAGCACGGCGACGACGGCCCGGGGCCGTACGCCCCGCAGCGCGGCCCCGGCCAGGACCGCCCAGGCGGGCAGCGTGAACAGCAGATAGCGGAAGTGGAAGTACGACACGTCGCCGTGCGAGACGGTCCACAGGATCAGCGGGGGCGCCACGGCCGAGGCGGTCGCCGCGGCCAGTACCCGTGTCCGGTCCGCGCTCTCGTCCGGGCCGGCCCGATGCGCCGGGGCGCCCCGCTTCCCCGGTGCCGCCCAGGCCAGCGCCGCCAGCGTCATGACCAGGCCCGTGACCAGCGCGGACCCGAACAGCTGGGGCCAGAGTGTCGCCAGGCCCGCCAGGTCGGGGCCCGGGATCCAGGAGATCTGGCGACCGGCCTGCGCCCGGCCGAGGAGCACGACCGGGGACGCCGCCGCCACTCCCGCGAGGGCGGCGCAGGCGAACCGGAGGGCGGCGGCGCGGCCCTTCGCGGCGGCCGCCGCGACATGCCCGGCCAGGGCGGTCAGCGCCACCAGGTGCAGCAGGCCGACCGCCGCCACGGCCGCGGCGTACGCCGCCCAGCGCCACCGGCTGTCCGGGCGGTCCAGGGCGCGGAGCAGGAGCAGCGTGGCGAGGGCGACCGCGAACACGACGAGGGCGTACGGGCGGGCCTCCTGCGCGTACCGCATCACCGCCGGGGTCAGGGCGAACAGCAGCCCCGCGACGAGGCCGGCCCGCCGCCCGAAGAGCCGCTCCCCGATCAGCGCCGTGCAGACCGCGGCCCCGGCCGCCGCGAGCACCGAGGGCAGCCGGAGCGCGAGGTCCGAGTCGCCGAAGAGGCCGGTCCAGCCGTGCAGGAGGAAGTAGTACGCGGCGAGGACGGCGTCCACGTGCCGCACCGTTTCGAGCAGCCGGCCGGTCGAACGGGTCGCCATGTCCCAGCTGTTGAGCTCGTCCTGCCAGAGCTGCGGGTCCCCGGCGCCGTACAGGGCGAGGACGAGGGCGAGGAGCCCGGGCCACAGCCACACGCCCCGCAGCCGGCGGTGCTCCTCGGCGCCGGAGCGGGGGGCGGGGCGCCGGGAGCCCGAGGCTTGGCCGTGGCCGGCGGCATCGGTCTCCCGTACGGGGGCGGGGGCCGGGGTGGAGGGGGAGGCGGGGGTTCCCATCGACTGCTCCTCAGACGCGGACGGGGACGATGGGAGCGGGGGCGGCGGGAGCGGAGGCCCCGGCAGCCGGTGCCGCGCCGGCCCGGCCGGCGGCAGCCCGGGCCGCGGCCGCCGCGAGTCCCGCCGCCGCGTACTCCCGGTTGGTCCGGGTCTGCTCGCGGTACTGCGCGGGCAGGTCGAGCAGGGCGAGGAGCCGGTCGCAGGCGGCCAGCGAGGCCTGGTGGTCGCCGACCCAGTAGGCGGTGATCGAGTACTCGAAGAGCAGTCCCCAGCGGTACACCCACGGCTGGAGGAACAGCAGGTCCTCGGTGGGCGGCCGCCGGTCGAGGACGGCCGAGACGATCGCGTGGGCGGCGTGGTGGTGGTTCCGGCTCCGCAGCCGCGCGGTGAGCTCGTAGCAGGCTTCGAGGCGCTGAGGGCGGGACTCCCAGGCCCGTACGAGGGCGTCCTGCGCGCGCGGCCAGTCGCCCGAGTCGGCGGCCAGGACCCCGGCCTGGAGCAGGGCGTAGTAGACCTCCTCGCCCCAGCCGCCCATCGCCGCGCGCCGCTCGTAGAGGCCGATGGCCTCCTTCGTACGGCCCATGTCGCGCAGGGTCTGGGCGAGGTAGAAGACCGTGCGCGGGTTGGCCGGGTCCCGGTCGAGCTCGGCGCTCAGGAGGCGGGCGTCGCGCTCGAACTTGTCGTGGCGGGAGCCGCCGTCGGCGTGGTCCTCGATGACGAGCGCGTCGAGGTTCAGCTGGGTGTGCTCCCGGTCGGCGGTCAGGTACTCGTGCGTGACCCCCTCGTACCGCCACGGCAGACCGCCTCTGACCAGCCGTTTGATGCGGTATTCCAGTGCGCCCTCGTGCCGCAGCATGTACGAGTCCGCCGTCAGCGCGGGCAGCGGTCCGTCCTGGCGCAGGACGTGGTCGGCGTCGAGGAGGAGCAGGTAGTCGGCGCGGCCGCGGGCGGCGGCGATGTTCAGGCTCCGGTTGTGGCCGAAGTTCACCCACCGCTCCTCGCGCAGCTCGCCGGGGATGCCGGCGAGGGATCGGCGGACGAGGTCCTGGGTGCCGTCGGTGGAGCCGGTGTCGGAGACGACCCAGGTGTCCACCAGGTTCCGGACGGAGGCGAGGCAGCGCTCGATGACCGCGGCCTCGTTCTTGACGATCATGCACAAGCAGATGGACGGCTGCACGGCAACACCACTTCCGGTGGATCGGTCGGGGGGCGACGGTACGCACGGCCGCGGTGGGGGCGGCGGCGGCACGCCGACGGGCCGCTTCGAGTTCGCCGTCGCGTACGCATCCATTCGGCTAGAGCGGATACGCCATGGCGCTGAGAGTGCCCTCCGGGCCGTCAAGCCTTCACAGCTGCGATCCGATGATCCGATAGGAAGCCCGGTTCACGCCGCTTCCCTCACAACATCCGGATTCACTCGCGCCGGCGCCCTGAGCCGGCGGAGGAAGGAGCATGCATGCGTCCTGATCCCAGGACTCAGTCCAGGTCACCGCTCGGCCCGCTTCCCCGGCGGCGCGTCTGGGTGGGCGGTGGCGCACTCGCCTCGGTCGCCCTCGTCCTGACGGGCCTCGCGCCCACGGCGTCTGCTTGGGGCGACCCCGCCCCCGGCGACCGGACGGGCATCACGACGGCCGGCCCCGACGGCGGAGACCACTGCGACGACAAGCCGCACCACAAGCCGCACAAGGACGACGGCGCGCCTCCGCGCGGCAAGGACCAGGGTGCGCCGCCGGAGGAGGAGGACGGTCCGCCACCCGGCGAGGACGAGGGCCCGCCGCCGTGGGAGCAGGACGGTCCGCCCATGGCCGGCCACGCCCTCGCGGAGTTCCTGGACCACCAGGTCGACCGGTACGTCCAGGGCCGTCACTACGAGGCCGCCGCCCTGCGCACGATCATGGGCGGGCACGACGAGTGCAAGGAGGGCCCGACCGGTCCCACCGGCCCGACCGGGCCCCAGGGGCCGACGGGCCCCACCGGTCCTGCAGGTTCCACCGGTTCGACCGGACCCACGGGTCCGACCGGACCGACCGGACCGACCGGAACCGACGGAGTCGACGGTGCGACAGGTGCCACCGGCCCGACCGGCCCCACCGGGCCCACCGGGCCCACTGGACCCACGGGCACCAACGGCCTTGACGGAGCCACCGGCCCGACCGGCCCCACCGGACCGACGGGCCCGACCGGACCGACGGGCGCCACCGGCACCAACGGCCTTGACGGAGCCACGGGCCCGACCGGGCCCACTGGTCCCACTGGTCCCACTGGTCCGACCGGAGCCACCGGCACCAACGGCCTCGACGGCGCTACCGGCCCGACCGGGCCCACCGGCCCGACCGGACCGACCGGACCCACCGGAGCCACCGGAGCCACCGGCACCAACGGCCTTGACGGAGCCACCGGCCCGACCGGCCCCACCGGCCCGACCGGACCGACCGGTCCCACCGGACCGACGGGCGCCACCGGGGCCACCGGGGCCACCGGCCCCACGGGCCCGTGCTCTGACATCGACATCCTCGCGCCGAACGGCACCGAGGACTTCCAGGTCGTGCTCACCGGCGGCAAGGTGTTCGCAGGACGCGCACCGCAGCTCGGCGGGACTATCACCTGGACAGACCTCACCAACCCGGTCGCCGTCGGCCTGGACCCCGCCAACCCGGACTACCCGGCCGGGGTGTGTGCCGTCGGAATCGAGGCCAACGACGGCAACGCCTACATCAAGGTGCTCACGCAGAACGGGCAGGTGTGGCAGACGCACGGCGACGTCAACGGACAGAACTTCATCTGGGACGAAGCCTGGCTCCAGCAGGCGACCCCGGCGCTCGCGGCGCGGCGCAGCATGCAGTTCAAGCGCAGCCTCGACTCCGCGGGTCCGGTGAACCGCCGCTGACCCCCTGAGGGCGCACCGAGGGGCGGTGCATCACGTGGTACGCACCGCCCCTCGGGGCCCCTCCTGCCCAGGGGCCGGTCAGGCTGCGACGACCACGGTCGTCCCAGCCTCGGCCTCTTCCCCCCGGACCTCCTCCGGGGCGGGCTTCCGCGCGCCCTTGAGGAGGACGACCAGGCCGGCGCTGACAACGGTGCCGGCCGCGATCGCCAGCAGGTACAGCAGGGGGTTGCCGATCAGCGGGATCACGAACACGCCGCCGTGCGGGGCCCGCAGGGTGCACTCGAAGGCCATCGACAGGGCGCCGGTCACCGCGCCGCCCGCCATCGCCGCCGGGATGACCCGCAGGGGGTCGGCCGCGGCGAACGGGATCGCGCCCTCGGAGATGAAGGAGGCGCCCAGGACCCAGGCGGCCTTGCCGTTCTCCCGCTCGGTCCTGGTGAAGAGCCTGCCCCGCACGGTGGTGGCCAGCGCCATCGCGAGCGGCGGCACCATGCCGGCGGCCATCACCGCGGCCATGACCTTGAGCGAGCCCTCGTTGGGGTCGGCGAGGCCGCCGACGGCGAAGGCGTACGCGACCTTGTTGACCGGACCGCCGAGGTCGAAGCACATCATCAGGCCGAGGATGACGCCGAGGATGACCGCGTTGGCGCCGGAGAGGCCGGACAGCCAGTCGGTCAGCGCCTTCTGCAGGCTCGCGATCGGCTTGCCGATCACCAGGAACATCAGGAAGCCGACGACGATCGAGGACAACAGCGGGATCACGACCACCGGCATGATGCCTCTGAGGACGGCCGGGATCCGCACCCGCTGGATGGCGAGGACGGTGCCGCCGGCCACCAGACCGGCGACGAGGCCGCCGAGGAAGCCCGCGTTGATGGTGAGCGCGATGGCGCCGCCGACGAAGCCGGGGACGAGACCGGGGCGGTCGGCCATGCCGTACGAGATGTAGCCGGCGAGGACGGGTACGAGGAAGCCGAAGGCCAGTCCGCCGATCTGGAACATCAGGGCGGCCCAGCTGTCGACCTGGCCCCAGTCGAAGTGCTCGGCGACGGAGGGGGCCTTGTCGATGTCCCAGCCGCCGATGGCGAAGCCGAGGGCGATGAGCAGTCCGCCGGCGGCGACGAAGGGGACCATGTAACTGACGCCGGACATGAGCCACTTGCGGAGCCTGGTGGCGTAGCCCTCGTCCGGCTCGCCCGCGTTCTCCACAGGTGTGGGCCTTCCGCTCGCAGCGCCGGGGGTGGTGGCCTCGCCGCGGGCCGCCTTGTCCCGGACCTCGGCGATGAGTTCGGCGGGGCGGTTGATGCCGGCCTTGACGCCGACGTCGACGGTCGCCCTTCCGGCGAACCGTTCCTTCTCCCGTACCGGCACGTCGTGCGCGAAGATCACGCCGTCCGCGGCGGCCACGACCGCCGGGTCGAGCCGCTCGAACCCGGCCGACCCCTGCGTCTCGACGACGAGCTGCACCCCGGCGGCCTCGCCCGCCTTCTCCAGGGCCTCGGCCGCCATGTAGGTGTGGGCGATGCCGGTGGGACAGGAGGTGACGGCGACGATCCGGAACGGTTCGTGGTCCGGCGCGTCGGCGGCACCGACAGAGGACTCGGAGGACTCGGAGGACTCGCAGGGTTCGGCGCGCTCGCAGGGCTCGGCGGGCTCGGCGGGCGCTTCACCCGACACCGGCTCGGCCGACTCCGCCGACTCCGCCGACTCGGCGAAGTCCGCGGACTCTCCCCCCGGCGCCTGCTCGCCCGCGATCAGCCCCGCCGCCGCCCCCGGCGACGTCGCCGCCCGCAGTGCGCCCGTGAACCGGTCGTCCATCAACTGGCGCGCCAGCGAGGAAAGGATCGTCAGGTGGGCGTCGTCGGCGCCCGCCGGAGCGGCGATCAGGAAGATCAGGTCGGCCGGGCCGTCGGGGGCACCGAAGTCGACGCCCGCCGCCGAGCGGCCGAAGGCCAGCGTGGGCTCGGTGACGTGGGTGCTGCGGCAGTGCGGGATGCCGATGCCGCCGTCGAGGCCGGTCGGCATCTGGGCCTCGCGGGCCGCCACGTCCGCCAGGAAGCCGTCGAGGTCGGTCACCCGGCCCGTCGCGACCATGCGCTCGGCGAGCGAGCGGGCCGCCGCCTCCTTGGTGTCGGCGGACAGGTCGAGGTCGACCAGGTCCGCGGTGATCACGGTGCTCATCGCGGGCTCCCTTGCTCGCTGGTGTCGTCCCGCCCGATGGGCTCGATGCGGTCGATGGGGCCGATGCGGCCGACGGGTTCGCCGAGTACGCGGTCGAGGGGGACGTCCGCCGTGACCGCGACCCGCGACGCGTCAAGGTCCGCCGGGCTCGGCATCTCGCTGCCCGGGAGCCGGACGGCTGCCGCTCCGTGGGCGAGGGCCGCGGACAGGGCGTCGGGACCTTGGCCGCCCGCGGCCAGGAAGCCGGCGAGGGAGGCGTCGCCCGCGCCGACGTCGGAGCGGACGGCGTCCACGGCCGCGGAGCCGTACCAGGTGCCGGCCGCCGAGACGAGGAGCTGGCCGTCCGCGCCGAGGCTAGCAAGGACCGTGCCCGCCCCCCGCGCGCGCAGCTCCTCCGCCGCCTTGACCGCGTCGCCGACGGTGGCGAGCGGGCGGCCGACGGCCTCCGCGAGCTCCTCGGCGTTCGGCTTGACGACGTCGGGGCGGGCGGCGAGGGCCGCGAGCAGCGACGGGCCCGAGGTGTCGAGGGCGATCCGGGCCCCGGCGCCATGGGCTCGGGTGACCAGTTCGGCGTACCACTCGGGGGCGAGGCCGCGCGGCAGGCTGCCGCAGCAGGCGATCCAGTCGGCGGCGGGCGAGTACGCGCCCACGGCCGTCAGGATCGCCTCCGATTCCGCCGGTGTCAGGCGCGGGCCCGGTGCGTTGATCTTCGTCAGCGTTCCGTCCGGCTCCGCGATCGCGATGTTGGAGCGGGTGTGGCCGGCGACCGGCACAGGGGCGACCTCGATGCCCTGGCCCGCGAGGAGTTCCGCGACCAGCGCGCCCGGCGCCCCGCCGAGCGGGACGACGGCGACCGTGCGGTGCCCGGCCGCGGCGACGGCGCGCGAGACGTTGACGCCCTTGCCGCCGGGGTCCATGCGCTCCCCGGCGGCGCGCAGCACCTCGCCGCGCTCCAGGGCCGGGACCTCGTACGTCCGGTCCAGGGAGGGGTTGGGGGTGACGGTGAGGATCATGTGCGTACGACTTCCGTTCCCGCCGCCTCGATGGCCGCGGCGTCCTCGGGGCTGAGCCCGCTGTCGGTGATGAGCAGGTCGACGTCGGCGAGGGAGCCGAAGCGGGCGAAGTGTTCCTGGCCGTGCTTGGCCGAGTCGGCCAGCAGCACGACCCGGCGCGCGGAGGCGAGGACCGCGCGCTTGACGGCGGCCTCGGCGAGGTCGGGGGTGGTGAGCCCGTGCTCGACGGAGAAGCCGTTCGCTCCGAGGAAGGCGACGTCGGCGCGGATCTCGCCGTACGCGCGCAGGGCCCAGGCGTCGACGGCGGCGCGCGTGCGGTGGCGCACCCGGCCGCCGACGAGGTGGAGGTCGATGCCGGGGTGGTCGGCGAGCCGGGCGGCGACGGGCAGGGCGTGGGTGACGACGGTGAGGCCGCAGTCGAGGGGGAAGTCGGCGGCGAGCCGGGCGACGGTCGTGCCGGCGTCGAGGACGACGCTGCCCTCCTGCGGGAGTTCGGCGAGGGCGGCGCGGACGATCCGGTCCTTCTCGTCGGCCGCGGTGGACTCGCGCTCGGCGAGGTCGGGCTCGAAGTCGAGCCGCCCGGCCGGTATGGCGCCGCCGTGCACGCGGCGGACGAGTCCGGCGCGGTCGAGGGCCTTGAGGTCGCGCCGTACGGTCTCGGCGGTGACCTGGAACTCCTCGGCGAGGGAGAGCACGTCCACCCGGCCGCTCTCGCGGGCGAGGCGGAGGATCTCCTGCTGGCGCTCCGGTGCGTACATGTGGGTTTACGTCCGTTCCATGCCCGAACCTGTGGTTTCAGCGTCAGGTTACGCCGGGATCTGAGGGAAGTAAACGGATCCGGGCATTCAGCGGGCAGGAACGGACTCGGGTACGGGCATGACCGGACGTTCGGCCATGCCCGTACGCGACGAAGGGCCCCGCCCCCGGGACGGATCCCGGGACCAAGGCCCTCGCGAGCTGCGTACGCACTGGCTCCGTACCTACCGACTCCGTAAGCACCGGCTCCGCGCGTACGAGCTGCGCGCTCAGGAGACCAGCACCGGCTCCCTCTCCACCTCGTCCGTCCCGGCGGCGGACTCGGCGTCCTCCCCGCCCTCCAGGTGCTGCTTCGGCTTCGCCGGCAGCGCGAACATCACCAGGAAGATGCCGGCCAGTACCACGGCCGCCCAGCCCAGCGAGTTCTGGAAGGCCTCCGTGAACGCCTTGCCCGTCTCCGCCGGGAACGCGGCCAGCCGCTTCTCGTCGATCGAGCCGAAGAACAGCACCGACACCAGGCCGAGTCCGAGCGCGTTGCCCATCTGCCCGGTCGTGTTGATCAGGCCCGAGGCCGAACCGGCGTGCTCGCGCGGCACCTCCGAGAGCACCGCGTCCGTCAGCGGGGCCACGATCAGGCCCATGCCCAGACCCATCACCACGAGCGGCGGGATCATCTGCCAGGAGTGGATTCCGGTGCCGTAACGGCCGGCCTCGAAGAAGTAGAGCAGGATGCCCGCGGCCATCGTCAGCGCGCCCGCCTGGAGCACCTTGCGGCCGAAGCGCGGGACGAGCTTCTGCACCGAGAGGCCCGCCGCCGTGGAGACGGCGATCGAGAAGGGCACACCGGTCAGACCGGCCTTCAGCGGGGTCCAGCCGAGCCCGATCTGCATGTAGAGCGTCCATACCAGGAAGAAGATGCCCATCACGACGCCGAAGGTCAGCTGGACCGCGATACCGGCCGCGAAGCTCTTCACCTTGAACAGCGAAAGCTCGACGAGCGGCGAGCCGTCCTTCTTCGTCTTGTACTTCTCGTACGCGATGAGGGCGGCGAAGACGAGCAGGCTGCCCGCCATCATCAGGTGGCCCCACAGCGGCCAGCCCAGCTCACGGCCGCGGGTCAGCGGGTAGATCAGCATGAGCAGCGCGACCGTCACCATGACCACGCCGACCAGGTCCAGTCGCAGCGCCTTCGGCGCCTTGGACTCGGTGATGAAGCGGCGGCCGAGGATCAGGGCGGCGACGCCGACCGGCAGGTTGATCAGGAAGATCGGGCGCCACTCCAGGCCCGCGATGTTCCACTGCGTGAGCAGCGCGCCGAGCAGCGGGCCGGAGACGGCGCCGAGGCCGATGATCGCGCCGAACATGCCGAAGACCTTGCCGCGCTCGTGCGCCGGGAAGGTGACGTGCACGATCGAGAGGACCTGCGGCACCATCATCGCCGCCGCCGCGCCCTGGAGCAGGCGGGAGCCGACCAGCATCTCCTGGTTGGCGGCGAAGCCGCAGAGCGCGGAGGCGAGGGTGAAGCCCGCGGTGCCGAAGAGGAAGAGGCGCTTGCGGCCGTAGATGTCACCGAGCCGGCCGCCGGTGATCAGGCCCGCGGCGAAGGCGAGGGCGTAACCGGCGGTGATCCACTGGATCGCCCCGAAGGAGGCGCCGAGGTCCCGCTCGATGCTGGGGATCGCGATGTTGACGATCGTGGCGTCGACCAGGTCCATGAAGGCGGCGGTCATGACGATGGCGAGGGCGATCCAGCGCCTCTTGTCTGCGGCGGAGGCGGCGGCCGCGTCCGGAGCGGCGGGGACGGCGTCGTGTGAACTCATATGAGGAAGGTATGAGTGATGTAGGTCAGGTCATGTCCTAGATGGGCCTCATCCTGGAAACCATGACGGACACACCGGCACGACTCCTGAATCTGCTGTCGCTGCTCCAGACCCCGCGCGAGTGGCCGGGCAGCGAGCTGGCCGAACGTCTCTCGGTCTCGCCGCGCACGATCCGGCGGGACATCGACCGGCTGCGCGACCTGGGCTACCCCGTCGAGGCGACCATGGGGGCGGTGGGCGGCTACCGCCTGGTCGCGGGTACGGCCATGCCGCCGCTGCTGCTCGACGACGAGGAGGCCGTGGCCATCGCGGTGGGGCTGCGGGCGGGCGCGGGGCACGCGATCGAGGGCGTGGAGGAGGCCTCCGTACGCGCGCTGGCGAAGCTGGAGCAGGTGCTGCCGTCGCGGCTGCGGCACCGGGTCTCCACGCTCCAGAACGCGACGATCCCGCTGACCCGCGGGGACGGCGCGACCGTCGCGCCGCAGACGCTGACCGCGCTCGCGGGTGCGGTGACGGGGCAGGAGCGGCTGCGGTTCGGCTACCGGGCGGGGGACGGGACGGAGACGAAGCGGCTCGTGGAGCCGTACCGGCTGGTGTCGACGGGGCGGCGGTGGTATCTCGTCGCGTACGACCTGGGGCGCGAGGACTGGCGGACGTTCCGGGTGGACCGGGTGAGCGAGCCGTTCCCCACGGGCGCGCGCTTCACTCCGCGGGAGCTGCCGGCGGGGGACGCGGCGGCGTACATGGCCCGGTCGATGTCGCGCGCCCAGCCGGAGCTGGACCTGGACGTCAGCTTCGAGGCCCCCGCCGACTTCGTGGCCGGCCGGCTCCCGTCCCACCTGACCCCGAGCCCGGTCACCGCCACGACCTGCCGCCTCCGCACGCGCACGACCGACTCGACGGAGTGGCTGGCGGTCCGGCTCGCCCTGGTGGACGCGCCGTTCACGATCCACGGCCCGGCGTCCCTGGTCACGTACGTGGAGGACCTGGCCACCCGACTGGGCGCGGCGACCCGCGCCTGACGACTGCGCCCGCACGGCGTCACGGCGGGTCCAGGGACCTCGGCCCCTGGACCCGCCGGCTGCCGGCCTAGGCCCGGCCTAGGCCACCGCGTCGAAGCCCGTGTCCCGGGCCATCTTCTTCAGTTCGAGGAGGGCGTGCTTCTCGATCTGGCGGATGCGCTCGCGGGTGAGGCCGTGCTGCTTGCCGACCTCCGTCAGGGTGCGCTCGCGGCCGTCCTCGATGCCGTAGCGCATGCGGATGATCGACGCGGTGCGGTGGTCGAGCTTGTCGATGAGGTCGTCGAGCTCCTCGCTGCGCAGCAGGGTCAGGACGGACTGCTCGGGCGAGATCGCCGAGGTGTCCTCGAGCAGGTCGCCGAACTGCGTCTCGCCCTCGTCGTCCACCGACATGTTCAGCGAGACCGGATCCCGCGCCCAGTCCAGGACGTCGATGACCCGCTCCGGCGTCGAGCCCAGCTCCGTCGCGATCTCCGCGGGCTCCGGGTCGCGCCCGTGCTCGCGGTTGAACTCGCGCTGCACCCGCCGGATGCGCCCCAGCTCCTCCACCAGGTGGACGGGCAGCCGGATGGTGCGGGACTGGTCGGCTATGGACCGCGTGATGGCCTGGCGGATCCACCACGTGGCGTACGTCGAGAACTTGAAGCCCTTCGCGTAGTCGAACTTCTCGACCGCGCGGACCAGGCCGGCGTTGCCCTCCTGGATCAGGTCGAGCAGCGGCAGCCCGCTGCGCGGATAGCGCCGGGCCACGGCGACGACCAGTCGCAGGTTCGACTTGATGAAGAGGTCCTTGGCACGCTCGCCCTCGGCGACCAGCGCCTCGAGCTCCTCGCGGGTCGCCCCGCCCGCCTTGGTCGACCCCGCCGCGGCAGCATCTGATGACGCAGCGCCGTCGAGGATCTGCTGGGCGTACACCCCCGCCTCGATCGTCTGGGAGAGCTCGACCTCCTTGGCGGCGTCGAGCAGGGGCGTGCGTGCGATCTCGTCGAGGTACATGCCGACCAGGTCGCGGTCGGCGATGTCCCCGCCCACGGCGCGAACGCTGCTTGCCCGGCTGCTTCCGCTCGCGGCGGACGACTGACGACGGGCGACGGCACGGGTTGCCATGCGTGCTCCCTTGCTGAGTAGGTCGCGACACCCTTCCGGGTGCCCTGCATCCGACGGAAACAACGACTGGAATCAGGACAGAATTCCCACCCGGCACATCGATTTTCGCGATCATGCAGTATCCTGCGCCGCCGGTGACAGGGAGGGCAGCGCGATGGGACCCACGGACGTGCAGGTCAGGCCGGGCACGGAGGGTGATCTGGCCGCCCTCACGGAGCTCTACAACCACTACGTGCGGGAGACCGCGGTCACCTTCGACACGGAGCCCTTCACCCCGGAGCAGCGGCTTCTCTGGCTCCGCTCCCACCCTAAGGACGGCCCCCACCGCCTTCTGGTTGCCCAGGCCGCGGACACGGGGGAGATCCTCGGTTACGCGACGAGCAGCGCGTTCCGGCCGAAGGCCGCGTACGCCACCTCCGTGGAGGTGAGCGTCTACCTCTCCCCCGCCTCCGGCGGCCGCGGCATCGGCACGCGGCTCTACGAGGAGCTGTTCAAGGCCCTCGCCGCGGAGGACCTCCACCGCGCCTACGCGGGGATCGCCCAGCCCAACGAGGCCTCGGCCCGCCTCCACGCCCGCTTCGGCTTCCGCCACATCGGCACGTACGCGGAGGTGGGCCGCAAGTTCGGCCGCTATTGGGACGTGGCCTGGTACGAGAAGGAGCTCCCGGGCCCCTCTTCGTCCGGGGCCCCGCTCCGCCCCGCTCGCTGACCGAACTGCACCGAGCGCTTCGCCAGGCCCATCCAGAAGCCGTCGATCACGCTCCGCTCCCGGTCCAGGTCCCCCGCGGCGTCCGCCGCGCCCATGGTCACGAAGAGCGGTGCGAAGTGCTCGGTGCGCGGGTGGGCGAGCCGGCCGGCGGGCGACTTGCGCTCGAAGTCGAGCAGGGCGTCGACGTCGTGCGCGGCCAGGGCCTCGTGGCCCCAGCTGTCGAACTCGGCGGACCACCCGGGCACCCCGCCGCCGGTGTGGCGCAGGGCGGCCAGGTTGTGGGTGAAGAAGCCGCTGCCGACGATCAGGACACCCTCGTCGCGCAGGGGCGCCAGCTTGCGCCCGATGTCCATGAGCCGGCGCGGGTCCAGGGTGGGCATGGAGATCTGGAGTACGGGGATGTCGGCGTCCGGGAACATCTCGACGAGCGGCACGTACGCGCCGTGGTCGAGCCCCCGGTCGGGGATGTCCTGCACGGGCACGCCGGGGCCGCGGAGCAGCTTGCGGACGGACTCGGCGAGACCGGGCGCGCCGGGGGCCGCGTACCGGACCCGGTAGTAGTGCTCGGGGAAGCCCCAGAAGTCGTAGACGAGCGGCACGGTCTCGGTGGCGCCGAGGGCGAGCGGGGCCTCCTCCCAGTGCGCGGAGACCATGAGGATCGCCTTGGGGCGGGGCAGGCGGGCCGACCAGGCGGCGAGTTCGCCGGGCCAGACCGGGTCGTCGGCGAGCGGCGGGGCGCCGTGCGAAAGGTAGAGGGCGGGCATCCGTTCCGGCGTGGCGTCCATGACTTCCGGCTCCTTCTCGACCGCTGGGCATGAAATCCTCGGACTGAATCCTTGAAGTTTCAAGCTCACTGCTTTCGGACAGCCTAAACCCGATCTAGTTCAACTTTCAAGAATTGCTCGTACCATGGGTCCATGACCGAACCTCGCTGGCTCAGCGACGAGGAGCAGCGCGTGTGGCGCTCCTACCTCCACGCCACCACCCTCCTGGAGGACCATCTCGACCGCCAGTTGCAGCGCGACGCCGGGATGCCCCACATCTACTACGGGCTGCTCGTCCAGCTCTCCCAGGCCCCCCGCCGCCGGCTGCGCATGACGGAGCTGGCCAAGAGCGCGAAGATCACCCGCTCCCGGCTCTCGCACGCGGTCGCCCGCCTGGAGAAGAACGGCTGGGTCGCCCGCGAGGACTGCCCCTCCGACAAGCGCGGCCAGTTCGCCACGCTGACGGACGAGGGCTACGAGGTCCTGCGCCGCACCGCACCCGGCCACGTCGCCGCCGTACGCCAGGCCCTCTTCGACCGGCTCACCCCGGACCAGGTCGAGCAGCTCGGCGCGATCATGCGCGTGATGGCGGAGGGCCTCCAGCCCACGGACGCGAACGCGGACCTGCCCTGGCTCCGCTGAGGAACCAGGGCAGGCGGCGCGGTGAGGTGGCGGCGGGTACCGGAGGGGATCAGTGGGTGATGACGGGCACCTTCACCTCGTCCTCGACACCCTCACCCGCGCCGGACCCCGAAGCGGTCACCGTGCCGGCGCCCGGCTTGCCGGTGTTGATCAGGGTCAGCGCGATCACGGCCGAGGTGGCCAGGATGCCGACCGCCCACCAGATCGCGGCCGAGTAGCCCTCGACCATGCCCTGGAGCTGGAGCAGCTTCTGCGCGGACGGGGTGGTCGCGCCGGCCGCGTGGTCCACCAGGTACGCGGTGGTCGCCGAGGCGGCGATGGTGTTCAGCAGGGCCGTACCGATGGCGCCGCCGACCTGCTGCGAGGTGTTGACCATCGCGGAGGCCACACCGGCGTCGCGCGGGTCGACGCCGTGCGTCGCGAGCGACATGGCCGGCATGAACGCCGTACCCATGCCGAGGCCGAGCAGCAGCTGCGCGGGCAGGATCAGACCGGCGTACGAGGAGCCGATCTCCAGCTGGGTCAGGAGCAGCATGCCGACCGCGGCGGTCAGGAAGCCGGGGCCCATGAGGTACCGCGGCGGGACCCGGGTCATCAGCCGCGTACCGATCTGGGTGGAGCCGGTGATCATGCCCGCGATCATCGGCAGGAACGCGAATCCCGTCTTGACCGGCGAGTAGCCCTTCACGACCTGCAGGTAGTAGGTCAGGAACAGGAACAGGCCGAACATCGCGATGACGGCGAGGCCGAGCGAGAGGTAGACGCCGCCGCGGTTGCGGTCGGTGACGACGCGCAGCGGCAGCAGCGGGGACTTCACCCGCGACTCGGTGAGGGCGAAGGCGCCGAGCAGCACGACCGAGGCGACGAACAGGCCGATGGTCGTGGGGTCGCTCCAGCCGTTGGACTCGGCGCGCGTGAAGCCGTAGACCAGCGAGACCAGACCGAGGGTGGACAGGACGACGCCGGGGATGTCGAGCGGCGAGCGGTTGCGGCCGCCGGCCGGCTCACGGATCACGAAGTACGCACCGGCCGCCGCGACGATGGCGAACGGGATGTTGACGAAGAAGGTCCAGCGCCAGTTGAGGTACTCGGTGAGGAAGCCGCCGAGGATCAGGCCCACGGCGCCACCGCCACCGGCGATCGCACCGTAGATGCCGAAGGCCTTGGCGCGCTCCTTGGCGTCGGTGAACATCACCGCGAGCAGCGAGAGGGCGGCCGGGGCGAGCAGCGCGCCGAACGCACCCTGCAGGGCGCGGGCGCCGAGCATCATCGCCTCGCCGGTGGCCGCGCCGCCGAGGGCGGAGGCCGCGGCGAAGCCGATCAGACCGACCACGAAGGTGCGCTTACGGCCCCACAGGTCGGCGACGCGGCCGCCGAACAGGAGCAGACCGCCGAAGGCGAGGGCGTAGGCGGTGATGACCCACTGCCGGTTGCCGTCCGAGATCCCCAGGTCCTGCTGGGCGGAGGGCAGCGCGATGTTCACGATCGTCGCGTCGAGCACGACCATCAGCTGGGCCAGGGCGATGAAGACCAGGGCTTTCCAGCGACTGGGGTCGGCCTGGGCCGGCGGGGAGTTCTGGAGGGTTTTGGACATGGGGGTAGCCACCTCTTGGCGCGGAACGGTGAAAAAGGGATGTCTGTGGAGCAGTAAGGGGTAAGGGGTCGTGCGGTTACGGCGGGGATCACGCCCCCGGAGAGGTCACGAGGTCACGAGGTCAGGACGACGATTCGCTCCTCAGGTCCTCCAGGGTCGCGGCGGAGCCGGGCAGTACGGAGCGCGCGGGCGCCTCCAGGCCGTCCAGGAACACCTGCAGGTGACGGTGGACGAAGCGGTCCATGTTCATGCAGGCCGTCCCGGGGAGCGGCCGGGTCAGCTGGGAGACCGCGACCATGAGGTCCCCGACGCCGACGTCGGTACGGAGCCGGCCGGCCGTGTGCGCCCGGTCGACGAGGCCCTGGACGGCCTCCTCCAGGCGCTCGCGCTCGGCCTCGAGCTCGGGGTGGTTCTTGTCGAAGTCGCCGTCGAGCATCGGGCACAGGGCTCCGATCCGCTCGTCGGCGGCGGCGTGGGTGAAGCGGCGGAGCGCGTCGAAGGTGTCCGCCTCCTGCTCGCCGGCCTCCAGGGCCCGCTCGGTGATGCGGGCCATGAGGGAGAGGACGACCTCGCGGACGAGGTCGTCGCGCTCGGGGAAGTTGCGGTAGAGCGTGGCGTTGCCGACGCCGGCGCGGCGCGCGATCTCGTCGAGCGGCACCTGGGCGCCGGACTCGACGAACATCTCGCGGGCCGCCGTCACGATCCGCTCGCGGTTGCGCAGGGCGTCCGCCCGCGGGCGGGGCACGCGGCGGGCCGGCGCGGTGTCGGCGGTGCTGCTGCTCACTGCCGTACCTCCCAGAGTCATCCAGAGTCATCCGGGGACTGAGTCCCCACTTCGTCGAACACAGGCTTAAACGGGGACGCGCTCCCCGGTTATTTCCCGCTTCAACTGTGACCTGGGTCACAGCCGCGGACGGCGTCGCCGACCGGTCTCCCGCCCCCGCCGAAATCCCCCGGTCGGGCCCCTCCGGCGCGCGCCCCCTCACCCGCCGCCACAGGCTGATCGCACGGCGCCGAACGCACCGGCGCGGACCAGAGAGGCGACCGCATGCAGGAGACCCGCCGGCGGATACGCAGACCCATCGCCCTGGCTTCGGCGGCAGCGCTCGCGATCGCCGCCCTGGCATCGGCCAGCACGACCCTGCCCGGCCCGGCCCCCGCCTCCGCGGGACCCGTGGCCGCCGGACCGGGGGACGCGCCGCTCGGCCCGTGCCGGATCGCCACGACGATGGGTGTGCAGATGTCGGAGGGGCTGCCCACCGCCCCCGGGTACGCGCGCTCCACCGGCCGGGTCAGGGCCCTCAACCTGATGATCGACTTCCCGGACGCGTCCGGCGAGGGCACGGCCATGAACCGCTTCCGCGAGTTCTTCCCGCAGACCGCCGACTGGTTCCGCACCAGCTCCTACGGCCGCCTGCACTACCACCCCGAGACCCCGATACCCGAGTGGCTGCGGATGCCGCGCCCCTTCTCCGCGTACGGGATCGAGCGCGGCTCGCCGTACGAGCCGGGCTACCGCGGGCTCGTCGAGGACATCGTGAAGGCCGCCGACGCGAAGGTGGACTTCAGCTCGTACGACCTGGTCAACATCCTCGTCACGCCGAACGCCGGCCCCTCGGCCCTCGACACCGTCCTCTCCGTGACCTTCTCCGGGAACGACGACGCCCCCTACGCGGACGGGGTCCCGCTCGCCAACACGTCCTTCGTCTACAGCCGGCAGGACGACGGCTCGGGGACGTACGCCGAGACCGGCTACCGGGTCCTGCCGCACGAGAACGGCCATGTCTTCGGCCTGCCCGACCTCTACACCGTCGACGGCGGCGGCACCGTCGGGCACTGGGACATCATGTCCGAGGACTGGGGCGCCAACAACGACCTGCTCGGCTGGCACAAGTGGAAGCTCGGCTGGCTCGACAACGACCAGGTCCGCTGCGCCTCCAGAACCGGCGACACCGAGTACACGCTGACCCCGCTGGCCACCTCGGGCGGCGCCAAACTGGTCTTCGTCCCGCTCTCCCTCACCTCCGGGTACGCGGTCGAGGTCCGCACCCGCGACGGCAACGACGAGGCCGTGTGCGAGCCGGGCGTCCTCGTCTACCGGGTCGACACCGACGTGGACACCGGCCACGGACCGATCACCGTCACCGACAGCAATCGCGACACCGGCGGCTGCACCCGGCGCCCCAACGTCCACGCGGAGCTGTCGGACGCCCCCTACCGGCCGGGCGAGGCCTACACCGACCGGGCGAACGGCATCCGCATCAGCGTCGTCGACGAGGACGGCGCCGGGGGCTACCGGGTCCGCGTCTCCCGTACCTGAGCGGCCAGTTCGTCCTCCGCCTGCCCCTTCAGCTCCCGCTTGAGGACCTTCCCGGTCGGATTACGGGGCAGCTCCGCCTCCCGTACGAGGACGTGCGCCGGCACCTTGAACGCGGCCAGCCGCGCCCCCACGTGCGCCCGCAGCTGCTCCGCGCCCGTGCTCGCGCCCGGCCGCAGCCGGACCACGGCGGCGACCTCCTCGCCGAGCGTCGGGTGCGGGACGCCGAGGACGGCGGCCTCGACGACGTCCGGGTGGTCGTGCAGCACGCCCTCGACCTCGACGCAGTACACGTTCTCGCCGCCCCTGATGACCAGGTCCTTGATCCGGTCCACGACGGTGACCCGCCCGTCGCGCACCCGCGCCAGGTCTCCCGTACGGAACCAGCCGTCCGGGGTGAACGCGGCGCGGGTGGCCTCCTCGTCGCCCCAGTAGCCGCGGACCAGGGACTGGCCGCGCAGCCACAGCTCGCCCACGCCCTCGGCGTCCGGGCGGTCGATGCGCACCTCGGTGGCCGGGGCCGGCCGGCCCACGCTCTCGGGGTGGGCCCGGTACTCGGCGCCGAAGTTGGCGAGCACGCCGCCGCAGGTCTCGGTGAGGCCGTAGCCGTTGCGGGGCTCGATCCGCTCCCCGTAACGGGCGGCGATCCGCGCGGTGATCTCCGGAGGGGCGGCCGCTCCACCGGTGTTGAGCATGGTGAGGGACTCCAGCGGGTCGCCGGTGCGCTCGGCGAGATCGAGCAGCTGGAGCGCGGTGGTGGGGACGCCCGCGTAGTGGGTGACGCGGTGGGCGCGGATCAGCTCGAGCGCCTTGGCCGCGTCCCACTTGCGCATCAGGACGAGCGTGCCGCCGGCCGCCATCACCGAGTAGAAGGAGGTGAAGGCGGCCACGTGGAAGAAGGGGAAGGTGGTGAGCGAGACCGGCGCGGGACCGGACCCGGGGATCCGGCCGCGGCGCAGCGCGGAGGCGGCGACGTAGTAGCGGGGGTTCATCGCCGCCCCGGCCTGGGCGAGGTGGGTGGCGACGGCGCCCTTGGGGCGGCCGGTGGTGCCGGAGGTGTACATGATCGTGGCGTCGTGTTCGGGCAGCACGTCCACGGCCGGCGGCCCGAGGAACGGGTCGGTGTCGGGGACGTACGCCTCGAAGCCCTCGGGCAGCACGCCGTCCGGCTCCCCGTGGAAGACGATCCCGGGTACGGAGCGGGCCCGGGCCCAGGCGGCGACGCGCGGGACCCGCTCGCCGTCCACGAGCAGCACGCGCGGCGTGCAGTCGTCGAGGGCGTACGCGCACTCGTCCTCGGTCCACCAGGCGTTGAGCGGTACGGCGACGAGGCCCGCGAGTTGGGTGGCCCAGAAGGCGATCTGCCACTCGGGGTGGTTGCGCAGGGCGACGGCGGCGCGGTCGCCGGGGCGCAGGCCGTGCACGTCGACCAGGCGGCGGGCGAGCCCACAGGCGGCGTCGAAGAACTCCCGGTAGCTCAGCACCCCGTCCTCGGAGACCAGGAACGGCTGCTCACCGAAGGCCCAGGTGGCCTCCACGAACTCCCGCAGGGTGCGGGGGCCGGAGGCGTAGACGCCGTCGACGACGGCGAAGGGGGCGCCGGGGGCGGCGAGGGGGTCGGTGTGCGGGTGGGTGTGCCGGTCTCCGGGCTGCCGGTCGGTGTGCCGGTCTCCGGGCTGCCGGTCGGTGTGCCGGTCTCCGGGCTGCCGGTCGGTGTCCGGGTGGGTGCGCCGGTCTCCGGGCTGCCGGTCGGTGTGCGGCTCGACCACGGTTCGCCTCTTTCCCGGCGTTCGCCGATTCCCAGCGCCGGCTAAGCGCGTGCTCAGTCCCGGAAGCCGACGCTATGCCCGCCTTCCGCCCGGGTCAACGTGTCACTTGCCACGCACCGACCGCGCCGGCACCGGACCCACCGACACGCCCGCTCGCTCGCCCTCCAGGTCACCCGAGGCGACGAAGAGCTCCACCCGGGCCGGGCCGACCACCCGCGGCAGCAGGAAGGACCAGAAGCGGGTCAGCGGCGCCCGCTCCAGCCAGCAGGGGTCCTGGTGGCCCAGCGCCTCGTGTCCCGCTGCCACCGCCACCACCGCCGCGGCGACGTCGCGGGCCGTCACGTCGGGGGCGAGCAGCCCCTCCCGGTCGGCCCGCGCCACGGTCGACTCGACCCACTCGCGCCACAGCGCCCGCAGGTCCTGGGCCGCCCTCGGCCGCCGCTCGGCGTTGGCGCTCAGATCGAAGCCCGCGCGCAGCACCGAGTCGGCCCGCAGCCCCTGGACGAGCTCGTGGCTGGCGTCGATGAGTATCTGCAGCGGCAGCGCCTCGCGGTCCCGGGTGATCCGGAACAGCCGGTCGCCCGCCGCCGCGATGACCGCGTCGGCGAGCGCCGCCTTACTGGGGAAATGGAAGTGCAACGCGCCACTGCTGACCCCCGCCCGGGCACTGATCGTCGCGAGCGAGGCGACCTCGAAGCCGTCCCGGTCGAACAGCGCGGCGGCCGACTCGATGAGTGCGTTGCGGGTCCGAATCGCCCGCTCCTGCTTGGCCAAGGGGTGGTCTCCGTCGCTTCGCCGCCGAGGTGCCAACACGTGTCAGTCTGGCAAGCAACTGTAACAAACCGGCCCTGCGGTTTTCGGCGTACGGAAAGAGACCGCGACAGCTCGTCGGCGCGTTACGCGGGCAACCGCACGGGCAGCGCCCCGTATCCGTTGAGCAGAAACGTCGGAAGCGGAGCCAATTCTTCCGCAGGGCAGCCGAGTTCCAGGTCGGGGAACCGCTCGAAGAGCGCCGACAGGGCGACGGTGGCCTCCAGGACCGCGAGCGGCGCGCCCAGGCAGCGGTGCACGCCGTGCCCGAAGCCGAGGGTGTCACGGTCCGTGCGCAGCAGGTCGAACCGGCCGGCGTCCGGCCCGTAGCGGTGCGGATCGAGGCCGCCGGCCGCGAAGTTGACCAGGATCGGGTCGCCCTGGGCGATCGTCACCCCGTCGAGCTCGATGTCCTCGACGGCGAAGCGCATCGGCGAGTACGCGGCGGGGCTGTGGATCCGCATGGTCTCGGCGACCACGTCCTCCCAGGAGGCGCGGCCTGCCCGCACGTGGGCGAGCTGCTCGGGGTGGGCGAGCAGGGCGGCGGTGGCGTTGACGATGACCGCGGCCGTGGTGTCCTGGCCGGCAGCGATCAACAGGAAGAGGGAGCCGAGGAGTTCGTTCTCGGTGAGGGCGTCGGCGCCGTCGCGGGCGGCGATCAGGGAGGAGGTGAGGTCGTCCCCGGGCTCCTGGCGGCGGGCGGCGACGAGTTCGGCGAGCAGCCGGAAGGCGGCGCCGCGGGCGGCCTCCATGGTCTCGGCGGAGACGCTGGAGCTGAACACGGTGCCCAGGGCGGCGCACAGTTCGTCGCGGGCGGGGCCCTCGGCGACGCCGAAGAGCTCGCAGATGACCTGGAGCGGGAGCGATTCGGCGTAGGCGGTGCGGAGTTCGGCGGTGCGGAGTTCCGCGGGACCGCCGGCGGTGAGGGTGGCGGCGAGCGAGTCGAGCAGCGCGCTCGCTATCTCCCCGATACGGGGGGCGAGGGCGGCGGTGCGGCGGGCGGTGAACGCGGCGGCGACCAGCCGGCGCAGGCGGGCGTGCTCGGCCCCGTACGAGAAGAGCATGTTCTCGTTGGCGACCCAGGGGTAGAGCGGCCACTCGGGGGTGATCCGGCCGTCGGCGAAGGCGGGCCAGTGGCGGCGGGCGTCCTTGGAGACGCGGGGGTCGAGCAGCAGCCGCTCGACGTGCTCCTGGCCGACCACGGCCCAGGCCCGTACGCCGCCGGGCAGTTCGATCTCGACGGCCGGGCCCTGCTCCCTGAGCGAGGCGGCCTCTCCGGCGAGGTCGCGTCCGGTGACGTCGAGGGCGTAGGGGCAGGAAGCAGTGCCCGTACGGGCGTCCGTACGGCTGTCCGCGTGCGTGTCCATATGTGTGTGCACTCCAATCGGTTCGTCGTCGCGTTCCGTGCCCCCACCGCACACGCAACCGAGAGGAACATCGCTTCCCCTCCCCCTTGCCGACCTGCGAGCGGGGTCAGCCCGTGCCGGCCGTCACGGCGGCGCTCGCGTCGCGCAGCCGTACCGCCTCCTCGTACGACTGCTCCGCTCGGGCGGGGGTGAAGTCGAGGCGGACGAGCACACCCGGTACGGCGATGGCGCTCAGCAGCGTCCGCATGAGGTCCGCCACCCGCCCCACCAGGTCAGCATGATTGGTCATGATCTTGGACAAGACCTGTACTCCGGTGAAACTGCCGGTGAACAGGGTGGCCGCGGAGGCGATGTCCACGTGCGGAAGCAGTTCGCCCGCCTCCTTGGCCCGGGTGAGGACCTCCATGTTGTGGTCGATCCAGCCCTGCATCGGAACCCGGCGGTCGAGGCCGTCGTGCGGCGAGCCCTGGTCCACGGTGAGGCGCACGCTGCCCCGCACCATGGGGTCGCCGACGTGCAGCAGATGCGCGAGGACGAGCGCCTCGTCGGTCAGCTGCTGGAGGAAGAGCTCACGCTCCGGTACGGGGGGCAGGGCGCCGACCTGTCCGGCGAGCACCTCCTGGGCGAGCTCTTCCTTGGAGGCGAAGTGGAAGTAGAGGGCACCCTTGGTGACCCCGCATTTCTTGAGGACCTCGGAGATCGTCGCCGCCTCGTAGCCGACCTCGTCGAACAGTTCGGCCGCCGCGAACACGATCTTCTGGCGTGTGCGGATGGCCCGTTCTTGTTGTGCCACTACATCCTCCGTACCCCACGGCGGAGAACCCGTAAGGCTGGTATTCCAACGGCTCACATGGAGTGAGGAGTCGGCGACCGGTCCGCACAAGAACCCCCGCCGGCAGTAAGGTGAGCCCGGGCGAGACCGGTTTCTTCACACGTCCACATTTCGAGAATAAAACCATCCAACCGGTTTGACAAGGATATTGAAACAAAACCGGTTGGTCCGTATCTTTATCGGGGCAAGTCACTACAAAGTCACCACCATCCCAACCGGGTCCACTCATTTCGGGGGACGAGTCGATGCTCCAGCACGCGGAAGCGCAGCTCAGAGAAAGCGTTGCCGCAGGTGGCGGCCTTGACGGCGGGGTCGACGGCTGCGTCGACGGCGTTGACCGCGCCGGCGGCGTGGACCGCCTCGACGGCGTGGACCACGCCGGCGGCGTGGACCGCCTCGACGGCGTGGACCACGCCGGCGCCGCGGCCGGCGTCCGGGCCGACGAGCTCACCCGCCTCCTCTTCGACGGGGACGACCGCGAGCGGATCCACGGCGAGTGGCGCCGGCTGATCTCCGGCGAGGCCTTCGCCCACCGCCCCGGGCTCACCCCCCAGGAACGCACCGCGCTCTCCTACGAGCGGCTCCACCTGGTCAACGACACCGCCGCCGGATCCGGCACCGAGACGCCCGCCGCCGCCGTCGCCGGCGCGGAGGCCCTGAGCTACGACGCCCGCCGCCTCGCCGCGCTCCACGAGTGGACCGGATTCGTCGACGGCGGCCTGTGCACGCTCGCCAGCGTCCACTACAACCTCTTCCTCGGCAGCCTGCTCGACCACGACGGCTACCGGCGCGACCTCACCGCGTACACCTCCATGGAGCACACCGGCACCTTCCTGTGCACCGAGCTCGCCCACGGCAACGACGTCACCTCCCTGGAGACCGTCGCCGTCCTCGACCGCGAGAGCGGCGGCTTCGAGCTGCACACCCCGAACCCCGGGGCACGGAAGTTCATGCCCAACACCAGCCTCGCCGGCGGCCCCAAGAGCGCCGTCGTCGCCGCCCGCCTGCTCATCGACGGCGAGGACCAGGGCATCTACCTCTTCCTCACCCCGCTCAGCGACGCGAACGGCCATCTGCCCGGCATACGTGTCCAGCGCCTGCCGGACCGCACCGGCACCCCCATAGACCACTGCCTCACCTCCTTCGAGCACGTACGGCTCCCCCGCGAGGCCATGCTGGAGGCCGCCCACGGCCGCCTCGACAAGGACGGCCGCTTCACCAGCAGCCTCGGCAACCGCCGCAAGCGGTTCCTGCGCTCCGTCGGCCGGGTCACCATGGGCAAGCTCTGCATGAGCGCCGGCACCCTCGGCATGGCCCGCGCCGCCCTCGCCATCGCCGTCCAGTACGCCCACCACCGCAGGGTCGCCGCCCCCCGGGCCGGCGAACGCATGGCGCTCACCGCCCACCGCAGCCACCACGCCCGCCTGCTGCGCGGACTCGCCACCGCCTACGCGATGACCTTCCTGCACCGCTCCGTCCTCGACCGCTGGGCCGGCCACGACCCGACCGACCCCGAGCAGCGCGAGGAGACCGAGCGCCTCATCGCGGTCGCCAAGGGCTGGATCACCTGGCAGGCCCGCGACATCACCGTCGAGGCCCGCGAACGCTGCGGCGCGCAGGGCCTCTTCCCGGAGAACGGCCTCGCGGACCTCCCCCTGAACGTCGAGGGCGGCATCACCGCCGAGGGCGACAACCTGGTCATCTGGGTGAAGGCCGCCTCGGAACTGGTCTTCGCCCACGAAGCCGGCCCCGCCCCGTCCTCCCCCACGGAGGACCGGGTCCGCGCCGCCGAGGCCGAGCTGACCGACCTGTCCTACCTCCGCGACCTGCACGCCTGCGTGGAACGCATCTGGCAGACCCGCGCCCGTGCGGCCCTGCGCGGCGGCCCCTCCGGCGACCCGGTCGCCCGCTGGAACGAGACCTCGGGCGCCGCCCTGGAAATGGTCGCCGCCCACGCCCGCGTCGCCGCGGCCGACGCCTTCCTGGCCGCCACCACCCGCGCGAGCACCACCCGCCCCGTCCTGGAGGACCTGGCCCGCCTCTTCCTCCTCCACGAGCTCCGCCCCCACACGGGCGACCTCCTCGCCGCGGGCCACCTGACCCCCGCCCACGTGGAGTCCCTCCACACCACCACCGACCACACCGTGGCCACCCTGGCCCCCCACCTGCTCCCCCTGGCCGACGCCTTCGACCTCCCCGCCGAGTACCTGACCGCCACCCCGATAGCCAACCCGGACTACCTCGACCGCTTCGCCGGCTGACCGGGGATTCACCCCCCGGCGGCCACCACCCCACCCGCTACACTGTCGAGCGTCGGAACCCAGCCTTCGTAGCTCAGGGGATAGAGCACCGCTCTCCTAAAGCGGGTGTCGCAGGTTCGAATCCTGCCGGGGGCACAAGAAGAAGGGCACCTAGGAACGTTCCTAGGTGCCCTTTGACATCTACGGCCGACTTCAACGGCGGCGGTCACTCACGGCCGGGCCGACCCCACGTCCGCAACCACGACGGCCGGAACCTCCTGGAGGAGTCCGCATGCCGCAGACCGAGTTCGCGAACGCCTACGACTTCCTGCACCAGATTCACCTCCGCCCCGGCGCACCCCCGGGGGATGCGGCCCTGGCTACCACCCCTCGACGGCGCGATGCACGGCAACGTGCCCGGGCGGAGCAGGAAAGGGCCTTCGGTGCCGCGTTCGAGTTCGGCGGCTGCGACCGCGGCGATCCCCCGAGGCCCGGACACGGTGTGTGACTGCATGCGGCGTGCCACTGCGGCCGGCCGGCCACCCGACGCGTCGCGCGCACCCTGGCCAACGCCGGGCGCGTCCGCATGGAAGTCAGGCATGGAAGCCAGAACTTTTGAATAAGTCCAGATATAATAAGCGCACCTATCCATACAGGGGTGTGCAGTGGATAAACCAGCCGAGATGTTCGACCGCGACTTCGAGTGGGCCGAGCTGACCCGCTTCGCCGCCCTGCCCGGACCGCGTGCCACCCTCGGCGTGGTCTCCGGCCGCCGCCGCCAGGGCAAGACCTTCCTCCTGGACGCCGTCACACGGGCGAGCGGCGGCTTCATGTTCACCGCCACCGAGACCACCGAAGCCGACGCCCTGCGCCAGTTCGGCGAAGCCCTCGCCCGCCACCGCGACCAGCCCACCCCGTTCCGCTTCGCCCACTGGGACGAGGCAGTCACCGAGCTCATGCGCATCGCCGACAGGGGCGGCCCCACCGTCGCGGTCATCGACGAATTCCCCTTCCTCGCCAAGGCCTCCCCCGCCCTCCCCTCGATCATCCAGCGCGCGCTCGACCCTGCCGCCCAGCACGCCAACACCCCCGTACGGCTCCTGCTGTGCGGCTCCGCGCTGTCCTTCATGGGCGGACTCCTCGCCGGCAACGCCCCGCTGCGCGGCCGCGCCGGCCTGGAACTCGTTGTCCCCACCCTGGACTTCCGCCTCGCCGCCGAGTTCTGGGAGATCGCCGACCCGCGCACCGCGCTGCTCACCCACGCCATCGTCGGCGGCACCCCCGCCTACCGCCGCGAGTTCACCCAGGGCGACGCCCCCGCCGGGCCCCACGACTTCGACGCCTGGGTCACCCGCGCCGTCCTCAATCCCGCCCGTCCGCTCTTCCGCGAGGCCCGCTACCTGCTCGCAGAGGAACCCGAAATCCACGACACCGCGCTCTACCACTCCGTCCTGGCCGCCATCGCCGCCGGAAACGCCGCACGCGGCGGCATCGCCGACTACCTCGGCCGCAAGTCCACCGACCTCGCCCATCCGCTCAGCGTCCTCCAGGACGTCGGCATGATCAGCCACGAGGCCGACGCCTTCCGCCGCAACCGCTCCGCCTACCGCATCGCCGAACCCCTCATCGCCTTCTACCACGCGGTCATGCGCCCCGCCTGGGGCGATCTGGAACGCCCCGGACGCGCCCCTGCCGTCTGGCGCCGTGCCCAGTCCACCTTCCGCAGCAAGGTTGTCGGCCCGCACTTCGAACGGGTCTGCCGCGAATGGGCCCGCTGGCACGCGTCCCCCGCAACCCACGGCGGGCAGGTCACAAGTGTCGCCAGCGGGACCGTCAACGATCCTGCCGCGAAGACCAGCCACGAAGTCGACGTCGCGGTCCATGGCGAGACCGACAGCGGCCGCGAAACACTACTCGCCATCGGCGAAGCCAAATGGAACGACGTCATGGGAAAGGGCCACCTCGAACGTCTCCAGCACATCCGTGCTCTCCTCACCGCGCGCGGCACCGCCACCGACGTCACACGGCTGCAGTGCTACAGCGGCACCGGCTTCACCGACGAACTGCGCCAGCTCGCCGAAAACGACCCCGCCATCCAGCTGATCGATCCAGTTCGCCTCTACCACGGCGACTGACCCAGTCGCAGTCACCGCCCCTGTACGGGGAACACGGCACGTGTGGAGCTTCTTGCTGAAGCCGCTGAGCCGCCGTTCTGTAAGGTGCGGCACGGGACTTGGGTGGGTGGGCTGTTGGGGGCGCTGTGGGCGACGTAAAGGCTGGTCAGCACGCTGTTGTGCGGCCTTGGCACGTCTTTGCGTTCGGTTCGGCGCTGGTGTTGGTCGCGCTCTTCGAGCGGGTGCAGGGCTTTCGGTCGGGCCGCCGATACGTGCTGTGCCACGCGTCGCCGGCGCTGAACCACCTCACACTCGTGGCTC
Organism: Streptomyces sp. NPDC085481; assembly: GCF_044541845.1. Lineage (NCBI taxonomy): Bacteria > Bacillati > Actinomycetota > Actinomycetes > Kitasatosporales > Streptomycetaceae > Streptomyces > Streptomyces sp. NPDC085481. Next base: position 137,601 of record NZ_JBITTJ010000014.1, on the reverse strand, counting down.
TCGCACTGGTGGCAGGCGCCTTCCTGGCGGCCGTCGTCGGCGCGGCGACGGCGACGATGAGGAGCAAGCCTTCCCGCCCTCCGTTCCTCATTGCCTGCATGGTCGCCGCCCTGGCTCTCGTCGTGGCAGCCGACAGGGTGGACGCCGGCGGCGAACAGCGGGCAGCGAGGTTGGCGGCCGAACCCTTCAGCGAGCGGAGCTGTGACTACACGCCGCAGGTCTACTCGGCCACACCCGGGTGGTTCTCCTGGTGATCAGCCGGGAGCCGGGTGACGAGGAGGACGGGTCCGTACTCGACGCCTTGGATCGTCTGCACGGCTTGGCACGCGGTGAGGACGTCCGTCCTCGCTGGTGCCGGTGATCATCACGTTCATGTCGGAGCCGGCGAAACGGCAGACGAACTGCGTGCGGGCGAGGGCGGCGAGCGCCCTTCCGTGGCCCGCCCGCGTGGCGCCGGACGGCTCAGCCACTGCCGTGGGCCTCGCCCGTGTCCTCGTCGGGCGCCGTGAGGCCGTGGGTCACCGGACGGTCGTGGCCGCCGTCGCTCAGCCCGGTGTCCGCCTTCGCCAGCTCCTCGTCGAGGGCCATGGCCGCGGTGACCAGGGCGAGGTGGGTGAACGCCTGTGGGAAGTTCCCGAGTTGCTCGCCCGAGGGGCCGATCTCTTCGGCGAAGAGGCCGACATGGTTGGCGTAGGTGAGCATCTTGTCGAAGGCGTAGCGAGCCTGGATGAGCCTGCCGCTGCGGGCGAGCGCCTCGACGTAGAAGAAGCTGCACAGGTTGAAGGTGCCCTCCGAGCCACGGAGGCCGTCGGGGGACGCCTTCGGGTCGTACCGGTAGACGAGGCTGTCGCTGACCAGTTCGCCGTCCATGGCGTCCAGCGTGCTGAGCCAGTCCGGGTCGTGCGGCGAGAGGAAGCCGACCCTCGGCATGAGCAGGAGCGAGGCGTCCAGGACGTCGGTTTCGTAGTGCTGTACGAAGGCCTGCCGCCTGTCGTGCCAGCCGCGTTCGAGGATCTGGTGGAAGACCGCGTCCCGCGCACCGGTCCAGCGGGCGAGGTCGGCGGGACGGGAGAAGGCGCCGGCCGCGCGGACCCCGCGGTCGAACGCCACCCAGGTCATCAGGCGGCTGTACGTGAAGTCCTGGCGGCCGCCGCGGGTCTCCCAGATGCCCTCGTCGGGCTGGTCCCAGTGGTCGGCAAGCCAGTCCAGGACGTCGCTCAGGGCCCGCCAGCCGCGGATCGCGCCGATGTCCCGACCCACCATCAGGGCGTCCGACGCCTCACCGTAGATGTCGAGTTGGAGCTGGTCGGCCGCCGCGTTGCCCGCCCGCACCGGCCGGGAGCCCCGATAGCCCTCCAGATGGTCGAGGGTCTCCTCGGTGAGGTGGGGATCGCCGTCGACGCGGTACATGATCTGCAACGGGTCTCCCGAGGCGGAGTCCTTGGCCTCGATGCGCTCGCGCAGCCAGCGGCGGAACGCCTGTGCCTCCCGGTGGAAGCCCAGATCGATCAGCGCCCTGACGGACAACGACGCGTCACGGACCCACGTGTAGCGGTAGTCCCAGTTGCGCTCGCCGCCGACCTGTTCGGGCAGGCCCATCGTGGCGGCGGCGATGGGTGCTCCGGTGGGGGCGTAGGTGAGCAGCTTGAGCGTGATCGCCGAGCGGTTCACGATGTCCTGCCAACGGCCTCGGTACGTGCACGAGCGCAGCCACGAGAGCCAGAAGGAGCGGCACGTCTCCATCTCGTCGGCGATGCCGTCCGGGGAGGGGGCGGGTGGGGCGGGGGCGCCACTGGCCGTGCTGGTGAGCACCACGGCGACCGCCTGGCCGGCGGAGAGGGTGAAGCGTGCGGCGATGTCGCTGCCGTCCGCGTGGAAGGCGAGGCCGGTGGTGGCCTGCAGATGCAGGTCGCCCCCTGGTCCTCGGAAGAGCGCGGAGCGGTCGTCGGTCTGCGAGAGGGTGTGCGCTGCGCGGCCGTAGTCGAAGCGCGGCTGGCAGCTGAAGGAGAAGGGGAGGGTGCCCCGGACGACCCGGGCGACCCTCACCAGACGATGGACGTCCGTGGCGGCCGTGGAGTCGATGGGCACCATGAAGTCGGCGACCTCGCCGACTCCGCCGGGCGCCATGAACCGGGTGACCAGGATGGCCGTGTCCGAGAGATACAGCTGGCGGACGGTCAGAGCGTCGTCGTCCGGGAACTCCGCGGCCAGCCGGCAGTGACCTCCGCGTTCGCTGTCCAGGAGGGAGGCGAAGACGCTGGGCGAGTCGAAGCGGGGGGTGCACCACCAGTCGATGGTTCCGCCGGACGACACCAGGGCGGCCGTCTGGAGATCACCGACCATGCCGTGCTCCGCGATGGGTGGGTATCGGTTCACACGGCAAGCCTTCGGCAGTGCCGTGGGCCGTCGCCTCACCCGGGGAGGGTGAGACGTCCACCTCGCGCGCCGAGGCGCCGGAGCTGAGATTCTGAGGGTCGGGAGCACTCCAGGTTCCCCGACCCTGACGGACTGTGGCGGTGAGCGCCGTGGCGGAGACCGACGGGAACGTCCCGGGGGCGACCGGTCCGGTCGTCGGCCCGGTCGATCCCTTGGGCGATCCCTTGGGCGATCCCTTGGGCGATCCTTTGGGCGATCCCTTGGGCGATCCTTTGGGTGGTCCTTTGGGTGATCCGCTGGGTGCTGCCCCAAGTGGTCCGCTGAGTGCCCTGAACGGTCCGCTGAGTGGTGCCCCGGGTGATGATCCCCTGGGCGACCCCCTTCTCCGGACGCGGATCACGCCGCCGACGAGGCCCGTGACGTATCTGCGGCGGGAGCGGCTCTCCGGGCATCTCGACCAGGCGCTGCGGACGGCTCTGACGCTGGTCAACGGGCCTGCCGGGGCCGGCAAGACGCTGCTGGCCGCGGACTGGGCGGCCGGGCTCGGGCTGCCGGTCGCGTGGCTGACCGCCGAGGCGGGGGAACCGCGGCCCGGGGTGTTCTGGGCGTACGTGCTGCAGGCGCTGCGCGAGTGCGGCAGACCGCTGGCCGGCCCGGTCGGGGTGCCGGCGGACGCCGGCCGGCTCGACCCGACGCTGCTGCCGGCGCTCGCCGCCGAGCTGAACGCGGCGGACGGGCCCGTCGTCCTCGTGATCGACGAGTTCGACCGCGTGACGGCGCCGGAGATCGCGGACCAGCTGGATTTCGTCCTGCGGCACGCCGGGCCGGGCCTGCGCCTGGTCCTCGTCACCCGCACCGAACCCCTGATGCCGCTGCACCGCTACCGGGTGGCCGGCGAGCTCACGGAGATCCGCGTCGCGGAGCTGGCCTTCACCCACGAGGAGGCCGCCCTGCTCCTGGAGCTGCACGGTCTGAGCCTGCCGGTCGACGCCACGCGCGCCCTCGTGGACCGTACCCGGGGATGGGCCGCCGGCCTGCGCCTGTGCGCCATGGCGGCGCTGGAGAGCGGCGACCCGGAGACCTACCTGAAGGAGTTCGAGGCGGGCCACAGCACGGTGGCGGACTTCCTGCTCGCCGAGGTGCTCAAGCGGCAGCCGGAGGAGGCGCAGGACCTGCTGCTGCGGGTGAGCGTGCTGGAACGTTTCACCCCGGAGCTGGCGAACGCGATGACCGGCCGGACCGACGCCGAGCCGCTGCTCGTCTCCCTGCACCGGGAGAACGCGTTCGTCGAGCACCTCGGCCACTCGTGGTACCGGCTCCACCCGCTGTTCCGGGAGATCCTGCGGGCCCATCTCCGGGTGCGCCTGCCGGGCCTCGAACCGCAGCTGCACCGGCGGGCCGCGCGGTGGCTGTGCCGTGCCGGGTCCCTGTCGGAGACGGTCGCCCACGGTGCCGCCGGGGGCGACTGGGGCTTCGCCGCCGGCTTCCTCGTCGAGGACCTGGCGATCGGGCAGCTCTTCACCGGCCTGGGTTCGGACGAACTGACCCGGCTGTTCTCCGGGATGGGGCCCGAGGTCACGAGCGGTGCCACGGATCTCGTCCGGGCGGCCCTCGACCTCGCCCGGTGTGACGTCCCCCGCGGCCTGGCGCACCTGCACCGCGCCGAGCAGCGGCTGGCCGCCGAGGCCACGGGCCCGTCCGGGGACGCGGCGGCCGGCGCGGCGGCCGCACAGCTCAGCTGCGCGCTGCTGCAGGCGGTGGCCGCGCGGCTGAGCGGTTCTCCGGTACGGGCCGAGGAGGCCGCCGAGACGGCGGAGCGACTGCGGCAGGAGGTCCCCGCGCGGCTCCTGGACAAGCATCCCGAGCTGATCGCGCTCCTGCTGACCCAGCTGGGCTCCACGCGCCTGTGGGCCGGGCGGTTCGAGGAGGCGCGCGCCGCCCTGACCACGGTGGCCGGCACGCCCGGCGGGGCGTCGACCGCGTTCCCGCGGGAGGAGTCGTCGGGGCATCTGGCGCTGATCGACTACCTGAACGGCTGGCCTGGCCGGGCGGAGCGCAGGGTTCTGGCGCGCGTGTCCGAGGCGGAGCGGTCGAGCCTGCCCCCGCCGTGCGCTCCGGGCATCGGGCAGGTGGTGCTGGCCGCGGTGGCCGTCGACCGCGACGAGCTGGACCGCGCCCAGGCGCTCCTCGACGAGACGGCGCTGCTGCCCTCCGCGACGCACGATCCGGTCCTCGCGGCCGGGCGGGCCATCACCCGGGCCCGGCTGCTGCTCGGCCGTGGCCACCCGCAGGCCGCCGCCGCGGTGGCGGACCCCGTCGCCACCGCCGTCGCCTCGCCCTGGGCGACGAGCTACGAGGCGCTGGTCGCCTCCGCCGCGCACCTGGCGGAGGGACGGCCGGGGCCGGCCGCCGAGGTGCTCGACGGCGTGCCCCACGAGGCCCCGGCCTGTGCCGTGGAGGCGGCACGGATCCTGCTCGCCGTGGGCCGCTCCGAGTCGGCGGTCGACCTGGTCGACGGCATCCGCGCGGACGGCCACAAGGGCCCGGCGGTGACCGTCAGGGCGGCGCTGGTCAGGGCACAGGCGGCGGAGGAGGCGGGAGACTCGGCCACCGCCCGCAGACTCGTCGCGCAGGCGCTCCTCGACGCCCGGCGGGAGCGACTGCGGCGTCCCTTCCTGGACGCCCGGCCCTGGATCCGGCCCCTCCTGGCCACGCCGCCGTTGCAGGAGCTGGCCGCGGGCTGGCTCACGGCCGGTCCTTCAGGGGGCGCGGGACCGGCCGCGGGCGGGCCGGAGCCCGCGCGGCTCGCCGCGACGGAGCTGAGCGAGCGCGAGGGTGACGTGCTGCTGCGGCTGGCCCGGATGATGTCGACGGAGGAGATCGCCGCCGACCTGTACCTCTCGGCGAACACGGTGAAGACCCATCTCAAGGGCGTCTACCGGAAGCTGGCGGTGAACCGGCGGGGCGACGCGGTTCGCCGCGCCCGCGAGCTCGGGCTCCTTGAGCGCCTGTCCGGCGCGCCGGACCAGCCGCCTCCCGGGGCGAAGCCGCTCCCCGAGGCGCAGCCCCGTCCCCGGGCACCCTCCCCTCCCCCCTGACGGGTGAGGCGTACGGCGGGTCCGTCGGCTGCAATGGGACCGGCGGCCGGGCACCCGGCGGCCGCCGCCCCGGCGGACCTCGCCGGTGCCCGGGCGGGACGGGACGAGGTGGACAACGTGAGACGCTGGCGCGCCCTGATCGTCCTCGGGACGGCCCAGTTCCTGATGGTCCTGGACACCTCCGTCATGAACGTCTCCATCAGTCAGCTGGTGGAGGACTTCGACACCGAGGTCACCGCCATCCAGGCGGTCATCACCCTGTACGCGCTGGTCATGGCCGCCTTCATGCTCATCGGCGGCAGGTTGGGGGACATCCTCGGACGCCGCCGCATGTTCCTCGTCGGCCTGACCGTCTACGCCACGGGGTCGGCCATCACCGCCGCGGCCCCGACCCTGTGGGTCCTCGCGCTGGGGTGGTCCGTCATCGAGGGGCTCGGCGCCGCCCTGGTGCTGCCGGCCATGGCCGCGCTCGTCGCGGAGTCGTACCGGGGCCGGGACCGGGCCGTCGCCTACGGGGTCATCGGCGGACTGGCCGGCGCGGGCATCGCGGTCGGGCCGCTGCTGGGCGGCTGGGTGACGACGTACCTGACCTGGCGGCTGGTCTTCGCCGGCGAGGTCGTGGTCGTCGTGGCCGTCCTGTGCGCCCAGCGGGTGATCCCGCGGACCGCCGACACGGGCGCGCGCCGCCCCCGGCTGGACGGCGTCGGCGCCGCGCTCTCGGCGGCCGGCCTCGGGCTCGGTGTCCTGGGCGTGCTGCAGAGCAGCACGTGGGGGTGGGTGCAGCCGCGCAACCCGCCCTTCACGATCTTCGGCTTCGCGCCGACGCTGTTCGTCGTCGCCGCGGGGATCGCAGTCCTGCTGTCGTTCCGCCGCTGGGAGCGGCACCGGGAGGAGCAGGGCGCCGATCCTCTGGTGCACCTGCTCCTGCTGAGCAGGCCGCCGCTGCGCTCCGGGCTGCTGACGCTGCTGAGCCAGAACCTGATCCTGCTCGGGCTGTTCTTCGCCATCCCGCTGTACCTGCAGGTGGTGCAGGGGTTCGACGCCTTCCAGACGGGGCTGCGGCTGCTCCCGGTGTCGATCGCCATGCTCGCGGTGTCGCTGTCCGGGTCCGCACTGGGCCGGCTGTGGGGACCGCGCCGGGTGGTCCGGCTGGGCCTGCTGACCCTGCTGGTGGCCGTCGTGTGGCTGCTGTCCACCATCGACCCCGTCATCGACGACGCGCAGTTCGCCGGGGCGATGGCGGTACTGGGCGTGGGCATGGGCCTGCTCGCCTCGCAGCTGGGCAACGTCGTGCAGTCCAGTGCGGGCGACGACGAGCGCAGCGAGGTCGGCGGACTCCAGTTCACGGCCCAGAACCTGGGCTCGGCGCTGGGGACCGCACTCATCGGGTCGATCCTCATCGGCGCGCTGGCGGGCGCCTTCACCACCCACGTGACGAACGACCCGCGCCTGTCACAGGAGACCCGTGACCAGGCCACGGTCCGCCTCGAGGCCGGGATCGCCTTCGTCCCCACCGATCAGGTGCACGCGGCGGCCGAGCAGGCCGGGCTGCCGCCGTCCGAGGTGGAGGCCGTCACGGACTCCTACGCCTCGGCGCAGCTCGGCGGCCTCAAGGCGGCGATCCTGGCCACCGGCGGCATCGCCCTCGCGAGCTTCGCCGTCACCCGCCACCTGCCGACGGGCCGGGCGGGCCGCTCCGGACAGCCGGACGCCGGCGGACCCGATGCCGGCGCACCCGGTCCCGGCGAACCCGATGCCGGCGCACCCGGTCCCGACGGCCCCGGTCCCGGCGCCCCCGATGCCGGCACACCGGACGCCGGGACGGGCGAGTCGACGCACTGAGCCAGCCCCTGGAGGCACCGTGACCCGGCCCCGTCCCCGAGCGACCCCTGAGGTCCGTGCCGAGCGCCGGGCCCATGCCGACTACTCGGGTGGCGTCTACGGTTCCCTGCTCGCCGCCTCCGTGGTGATCGGCGCCGGTTCGCTGGGCGAGTTCCCGCGCACCGAGCTGGTGCTGCTGCTGTTGCTCACCGGCGCGGTGTTCTGGATCGCGCACGTGCACGCGGAGCTGTTCGGGACGCGTCTGGCCGAGCAGGGCGTGGACCGCCGCACGATCCTGCGTGCGTGCCGCGACGAGTGGCCGATCGTCCAGGCCGCGGTGCCGCCGGCCGTGGCGGTGGCGATCAGCCCGCTCCTCGGCCTCGACCTGGAGGGCACCCTCTGGTTCGCGGTGAGCGTCGCCGTGGCCGGCCAGATCGGCTGGTCGCTGGTCGCTGCGCGGCGGGCCGGCGCGTCCCGGCGCCTCATGGCCGGCACGGCCCTCGTCAACCTGGCGCTCGGCCTGCTGATCATCTCGTTCAAGCTCTTCCTGAAGCACTGAGGCCCGGCTCACCTGCACCAGGTGAGGCCGGCGGGGCTGCCGAGGCGCACGATCGTGAGGAAGCCGCCACCCTTTCCCCCGGACACCCGCGGGAGAACAGCTCATGCGCTACGAGATCCGCGTCGAGGGGCACATGTCGGAGACGCTGACCAAGGCCTTCCCCGAGCTGAGCCATGTGGTGATGTCCGGGCAGACGGTCCTGTACGGCCCCGTCGTCGACGAGGCGCACCTGTACGGGCTGCTGGCCCGCTTCCAGTCCCTGGGGCTGCACGTCGTGGAGATGCGACAGCTGCCGGAGGGCTGAGGGCGGCGGAAGGGCTGCCGAACGGCGGCACCGGAAGCGACCGGCTCGATCACGCCAGGAGGAGCCATGACCACATCGCGCGGTCCGGTACCGGGTGCCGGACCGGACCCCATGGGCGGCGGAGCGGGCCTCGCCGACCCCGCGGAGCAGCTCGCCCGCCTCGGCCGTTCGTGGACCTGGATCCTCGGCATGGCGATCGCGACGCTCGTGCCGGGCATCCTGGCGCTGGTCTGGCCGGACGTGACCCTGCACGTCCTTGCCGTGCTCGTCGGTCTCTACCTGCTGGCGATGGGCGGGTTCCGGTTCGTGGCGGTCTTCGGCCGGGAGGAGCAGGGCGAACGGCTGCCGGGGCTGCTGCTGGCCGTGCTGTTCGTCGTGGGCGGTGTGCTGTGCCTGCGCAACCCGCTGCAGACCATCGCCGCCCTCTCGCTGATCGTCGGCGGCGTCTGGCTCGTCTCCGGCATCGTCACCCTCTACACGGCCATCGCCACGAAGGACCTGCCGCACCGCGGCGTCGTCATGGCCGTCGCGGTCCTCGGCATCGCCGCGGGCATCGTGGTGCTCGCCCTGCCCACCGAGTCCGCGCGCGCCCTGACCCGCCTGCTCGGCCTGTGGCTGGTCCTGCTCGGCCTGGCCGAGACGGCGGTGGCGCTCGCGTGGCGGTCCGCACTGCGCAGGGCGGGCGTCACGGGCCACGAGGGCTCCGGCACAGTGGCCTGACGCCGGCAGGGCCGTGGCCCGGTCCCGTACGCGCTCACCCTCGTCGGGTGAGGCCGCCCGGTCCACTCCCCGCCCACGCTTGAGGGGTACGGAACGGCTGCCCGACAGGCGGCCGGAACGGAGGAGACATGAGTGCACCGATGTACCTGGCGTACGACTATCCGCTCCTTGGCGCCTTCTGGTCCATCCTGTGGTTCTTCCTTTGGATCCTGTGGCTGATCCTGCTGTTCCGGATCATCGTCGACATCTTCCGCGACGACGACATGAGCGGCTGGGCCAAGGCCGGCTGGCTGGTGTTCGTCATCGTCGTGCCGTTCCTGGGCGTCTTCGTCTACGTGATCGCCCGCGGCAAGGGCATGGGCAAGCGCGAGATCGCGCAGGCCCGCGCACAGCAGAAGGAGTTCGACGCCTACATCAAGAAGACCGCCGACCGGCCCAGCCACGCCGACGAACTCGCCAAGCTCTCCGAGATGCGCACCCGTGGCGACATCACGGACGAGGAGTTCCGCCGGGCGAAGGCACTGGTCCTGTCCGGCGACTCGACACGGAACGAGGCAGCGTCATGACCACGACACCCACCCCGCGCACCGGGCACTCGGCGAGACAGGCATGGGCGGGCGGGCTGACCGTCTTCGCGGCCGTCATGCTGGGGATCACCGGCGTGGTCGGGATCTTCCGGGGGATCATGGCGATCGCCGAGGACGACGTCTTCGTCACCACGCACAACTACGTCTTCGAGTTCGACCTGACCAGCTGGGGCTGGATCCACCTGATCCTGGGTGCCATCGGCGTGATCGTGAGCCTGGGCCTCTACCGGGCGGCGATGTGGGCGCGGATCGCGGGCGTGGGCATCGCCGCGCTGATCATCATCGCCAACTTCATGTCCCTGCCGTACTACCCCGTCTGGTCGGTCCTGATGATCGCGATGTCGGGGTTCATCATCTGGGCGCTGTGCGTGGTCGGGCACGACGAGACCACGGAGACGTAGCCGGTTCCTGGAACCCTTGCGTCAGCGCAGTTCCTCCGGGCAGGTCGTGCCCCGCGGGAAGAGCTTGTACGGCGCTCCCAGCCGGTAGACGCCCGCCTTCGGGGCGATGAGTTCGGTCCACTCGTCGCCCTCCGCGTCCGGTTCGACCTTCAGGAGGCAGCCCTGTTCGTTGGCGAAGACCTTCGGGAGGTCCTCTTCGGAGGCCTCCCGGGCCGCCTTGGAGGCCTCGGTCTCCTGAGGCGGCTCGATCTTGCCGCCGTTCTCGTCGAGGAGGGCCAGCCAGGGCGAGTACGGGACGCGGATGAGGACGCGGGCGGGGGCGTCCAGACGGATGACGACCTCGTTGGCCTCGGCGCGCTGCACCTGGGCGGGCGGGTCGGCGAGGGGGGTGGGGTCGGTGACCTCGTACAGCCGCCAGTTGGCGTCGGACCAGACCTGCTTCAGGTACGGCAGGCCGTCGTCGACCAGTTCCGCCTCGCGCTCCGCGCCCGAGTCCGGGGCGCCGGTCGGCAGGACGACGTAGTGGACGGCCCAGCGGTCGAGCCAGTCCTGGTAGTTCGAGGCGTTCAGGGTGTCGTCGTAGAAGAGCGGGTTGCGCTGGATGTCGGCCTGGCGGTTCCAGCCGCGGGCCAGGTTGATGTACGGGGCCAGGGCGGAGGACTCGCGGTGGCTCGAGGCCGGGACCACCTCCACGCGGGCCTTCTCCGCTCCGCGCACCTGGAGCTGGTTGATCAGCGGCGCCACCTCGCGTGCCCACGACGCGTCCGGGGCCGTGCGGATGACGTCGTCCACGCCCTTGAAGCCGATCCAGAAGTTCAGGCCCACGAAGGCCAGCACGATCGCGTACCAGCGGCGCGAGCGCGGCGCCGCGTACGGGAGGGCCGCGAGCAGCACCACGCCGGCGAAGAGCATCACCAGGCGCGAGACGTTCGAGCCGATCTGCGAGTCGATCAGCCAGGTCAGGAGGGTGCCCGCCGAGTAGACCGCCGCGCCCGTGCGTATCGTCCGCCATTCGCGGGGGACGAGGAGGAAGCACAGGACGCCGAAGACGAACGGCAGGGACGTCGAGGCCCAGGACATCGGCTGCGTACCCGAGAAGGGGAACAGCCACGCCGACAGCGCCACCACCGCGACCGGCGCCAGGCCGAGGGCGTACGCGCCCGGGCGGCGCTTGTTGAGGAAGAGCGCCGCAGCGGCGACGCCCAGGAAGAGCCCGGCCACCGGGCTGCACGCCGTCGCGAGGCCGGCCAGCGGCGCCGCGACGGCGGCCTTCGCCCAGCGTCTGTGGCGCCAGCGGTGCGGCCAGCAGAAGACGGCCGCGACCGCGCCGAGCGCGAACATCATGCCGAGGCCGAAGGTGACCCGCCCCGACAGCGCGTTGCACAGGAAGGCGAAGACGCCGGCCAGGGCGCACGCCATCGGATTGCGGACCGCCCGCACCCGCACCAGGATCAGCGCCGTCAGACCCGCCGACAGCGTCCCGGCGACCATCATCGTCGTCCGGACCCCGAGCACGGACATGAGGTACGGGGAGACCACGCTGTACGAGACCGGGTGCATCCCGCCGTACCAGGCGAGGTTGTACGCCGAGTCCGGGTGCCGGCCCACGAACTCCGCCCACGCGTCCTGCGCGGCCAGATCACCACCGCTGTTCGCGAAGAAGAAGAACCACAGGATGTGGGTGAGCGCGGCGACCCCGGTCGCGATCAGCACCGGGTAGCGGCGCTTGCGCCGCGGCGGGCGGGGGGCGGCGGGGGCCTCGGGGGCCGGCCGCTGCCCCGGGAGCTCTATTCGCGAAGGCGAAGACATGTGGGGTTGACCTCCGGCTTCGCGGGTCCCCTCGGCGGTGGTCAACTACGGCCCTTTCCCGTTCTGCCCTGTGCTGCTGCTGCCCGTCTCCCGTCCCCAGGGAACGCTAACAGCTGGGCGCCCCGGTGGCTCCCGGGGCGCCCGACGGTCAGCCCAGCCGGGTCAGCTTGGTGCCGAAGCCCGGCTCGGCCAGGTCCTTCTGCAGCGCGACCGGGGCGCTGACCTTGCCGTTTCCGGTGCCGATCGAGATCTGGCCGACCACGTCACCGGTCCTGCCGGTGTGCGGGACGGCCTTGCCGCCGTCGGTCAGCTCCAGGTCCACCTTCAGGCCCGGCCAGCCGACCGCCCTGAGCTCCTTGGTCGCCACGACCGGCGTCCGGCCGCCGAGGCCGTCGTCCACGTAACCGACGACCTGGCCCTTCCTGACCACGGCGGCGGAGGTGACGTCCTTCTGCGCCTGCTGGATGATCGTGAGGCTGTTCGCGATGGCCAGGTCCAGCTTCTGCCACAGCTGGTCGGCGTCCTTGGCACCCATGACGATGCCGAGGATGCGCTGCTTCTTGCCGTCGACGACCGTGTTCGCCGACCAGAGCAGGTTGCCGCCGGCCGGGGTGGACGAGCCGGTCTTGATGCCGCTCACGCCCGGCTTCAGCAGGATCTTGTTGTTGTTCTCGATCTGGCCGGGGATGCCGTCGATGGTGACGTTCGGCATGTCCACGATCTCGCGGAACACGTCGTACTGCATGACCGCCTTCGCGAGCTTCAGCTGGTCGAGCGGGGTCGACACGGTCGTCGACTGCAGACCGGACGGGTCCGTGTACGTCGAGTCCGTCATGCCGAGCTGCTTGGCCGCGGCGTTCATCTTCTCGACGAACGCGGCCTCCGAGCCGGCGTCCCAGCGGGCGAGCAGCCGCGCCACGTTGTTGCCGGACGGGATCATCAGGAGCTGCAGGAGCTCCTTCTGGGTGTAGGTCTCGCCCTCCTTGATGGGGGCCGTCGACTCGTCCTTCGCCTTCGCCTGCTCGCCGGCGGTCTTGTCGACCTCGATCTCCGGGCCCTTCTGCGTCCCCTTGATGGTGTGGTCACGCATGATCACGTACGCCGTCATGGTCTTGGCGACGCTCGCGATCGGGGCCGGCTTCTGCGGGCCGTACGTGCCGAGCGAACCGACGCCCTCGACCTCGGCGGCGCCCTGTCCTTCGGACGGCCACGGCAGCCGCAGCTCGCCGCCCTCGAAGGTGTACGTGGGGGCGGCCGAGAGGGTGAGGGCGGGGGCGGGCAGCGGGCGTACGAACTGTACGACCGCAAACACGACGATCAGGAGCAGGACCAGCGGGGTCCAGATCTTCAGCCGCCGGACGGTGTTCCGCAGCGGGGTCACCGGCGGTGGCGGGGTGTTCGTCAGCTCCGCCAGGATCTCCAGCGGCGGGCGGGGCGGCAGCGGCTGCTGCCTGGTCCGCTCGGCCTCCGCGAGCGACGGGGGGACGGGGGTGGGAGCGGCGGCCTTCGGCTGCGGCTTGGGCGCCGGCTGCGGCGCCGGCTGCTGCTTGGGCGTCGGCTTCGGCTGCTCCTGGGGGATGTCGCCCTGGAGCGGCACGAACATCGACTCGGGCAGCTTCAGGGCGGTCGTCGGCTGGTCGACGGGCGGCTTGACGGCTTCGACGGGCGGCTTGACCGCCTTGAACACCGCGGTCGGCTGGTCCACGGCCCCGGCCTTCGGGGCGGGCGCCGGCTCGGGCTCCTCGTCCGTCGGTGCCTCGGCCTTCGGCGCCTCGCCCTTCGAATCCCCGGCCTTCGGCCCCTCGGCCTCGGGCGCGGCCGCATTCCGCGCGAACCACGACTCGCCGTCCGCGGCCTTGCCGGACGGCTCGCCCGCAGGCGGGGCGTCGGCCTTCGGGGACTCGGACTCGGGCCGCGCCGGTGCGGTCGGCTCCGCGTCACGGGTGAGCCGCGTGAAGACCTGCGTCCGGGAGTCGGGCTCCGGGTCGGCCTCCGCCTTCGCGGGCTCCTCGGCCGGCGTCTCGCCGCCGTACCGGCCGTCCTCGGCCTCGGCTTCGCCGTCGTCCTCCGTCGCCACCCAGGCCGCCACCGCTTCCCGCAGGCGGTCGCCCTCACCCGGGCCGGAACCGGACCCGGGCCCGTCCTCGGAACCGTCGGCCTCCACCGGCGCGTCCTCCGGGACGGTCTCCGCCTCGGCCTCCGGGGCCGTCCGTGGAGCCAGGGCCTTGAAGACCGCGGTCGGCTGGTCCACACGGCCGTCGAGGACGGACAGGCGTGGGTCCCTGCCCTCACCGCCGACCGGGGTCGGGTCCTGCGAGGGCTTCGCGCTCTCCCGCTGCTCCGCCTTGTCGGGGGACTCGCCCGCCACCGTGCCTCCTCCATGCGTCATACCGAAACTCGTCCGGACGTCCGAACCGTGTACCAGTGTCCTGTGTGAACCCCTTGGCCCCCGTGCTAGACGAGAACGACATACCTACCGGTTCCCGTACGAAGCACCCAGGCGCTCTCGACAGATGAATGTGAGAGGGGTCACCCTGTCATTCATCCACGCGGGGAGGCATGGATGGGCAGGAGCCGCAGAACTATTCCGGAGGAGCTTCTGCTGCTCGCTCTGGACCCGGCCACGGGTACCACAGCGCAGCCGCAGTCGCTCGACCTCGGCCTGGCCGGAGCACAGCTAGTGGAGCTGGCTCTGGCAGGACGGATAGCCCCTGACGGGGATCGTATCGCCGTGGTGATGCCACGGCCGACCGGAGATCCGACACTGGACTCCGCGCTGGAACTGCTGCGCCGACGCGGCAGCCCGGTTCGGGCGGTCCACTGGATCGGCGGGCCCCGACTGGGGTTGCGCCAGATCTACCTCGCTCATCTGGAGCGCTGCGGCATGGTGCATGCCGTGGAGGGCCAGATGTGCGGAGTGCTGCCGACGACTCGCTACCAGGCGACGGACACGGCGATCAGCCGGGACATCAGGGCCCGGCTGGACAGTGCGATCCGCACCGGCGTACCGCCGGACCCGCGGACCGCGGCGCTCGCCGCGCTGGCCCACGCGGTCGGTCTCGGCAAGCACCTGTACCCAGGCAACGAAGGACGGTCGTCGCGGTCCCGGCTGCGCGACCTGATCCGGCACGACCCGATGGGCGGCCTCGTGGCACACGCCGTGATGGACGTCCAGAACGGGGTGGGCGCGCAGCCCCGCCGCAACCCGGCGGCGGGCGGCGTACCGGCCCAGCCGCGTCGCGGCACCATGGCCCGCGCCGCCATGTGATCCACCGCTCGAACAGGCCCGGGAGCCGCATCGCGTGCGGGACGGTCGTCGAACACGACCGCCCCGCACCGTTGCGTTGTCGCCATTTCCCAGCGCACACCACACCTTTGGTGGCAGTCTGCCAAGCAGTAGATACGTACAGCTACGCAGCCGACAGCCGGAGGTGCAGTTTCCGTGGCGTCCAGTGTCAACCCCACCGTCAGGCGACGCCGATTGGGCCAGGAGCTGCGCCGGCTCCGGGAAGCGAAGAACATGACGGCCGAGCAGGTCGCCGAGCGTCTCCTCGTCTCCCAGTCGAAGATCAGCCGCCTCGAGAACGGCCGCCGTTCGATCAGCCAGCGCGATGTCCGAGATCTGTGCGGGGTGTACGAGGTCGAGGACGAGCGGGTCGTCGACTCGCTCATGCAGATGGCCAAGGACTCGCGCCAGCAGGGCTGGTGGCACGCCTTCGGCGACATCCCGTACAGCGTCTACATCGGTCTGGAGACCGACGCGGAGAGCCTGCGGGTGTACGAGCCGCAGATCATCCCGGGTCTGCTCCAGACCCACGCGTACGCCGAGGCGGTCATCAACGGCGCGCTGCCGGAGTCCGCCCCGGCCGACATCGACAAGCGGGTCACGGTCCGCACCCGCCGCCAGGACCGCATCAAGGACGAGGAGCGCCCGCTGCGGCTCTGGGCGGTCATCGACGAGGGCGCGCTGCGCCGGGTGGTCGGCGGCAAGCAGCTGATGGTGGAGCAGCTGGAGCACCTCATCGAGCAGTCCCATCTGCCGCACGTGACCGTGCAGGTGCTGCCGTTCGAGATGGGCGCGCATCCGGGCATCAGCGGGCATTACGCGATTCTGGAATTCCCGGACACGTCCGACTCCAGCGTGGTCTACATCGAGGGTGTGACCAGTGACCTGTATCTGGAGAAGGCGCAGGACGTCGCCAAGTACAGCGTGATGTACGAGCATCTTCGGGCGCAGGCGCTGAATGCGGAACAGACCCGGGAGTTCGTGACGCGGATTGCGAAGGAGTACGCCGGCGGAAATTAGGGGCATTGCCGGGCTTCGCGGGCCGAATGCCACCATTCGGACCGGGGCGTGAGGGGAGAGGCAGGTACGGTACACCCCCGACTCGCCCCGGCGGAAGCCCAGTTGGAATATGCCATCCGGTCGAGTGAACGACGGTCCCACAGGGTGGGTCTTGGCGAGTAGCGTCGATCACGCCAAACAGCAAGAACCTTGGCATGACAGCTACTGGCAGAGTTCGAAGAAACCGGAGTTGAGAAACATGGCCATTATTCAGGGCGGCACGGACAACTGGACGAAGTCCTCGTATTCCGGCGGCAACGGGGCTTGTGTCGAAGTCAAGTCCCCCGCCGTGAGCGCGATCGACGTGCGTGACTCCAAGGCCCCCGAGGGCCCTTCCCTCTCTTTCGGACCGGGCACGTGGAACGCGTTCGTGGGCGAGGTGAGCGCCGGGGCGCTGTGACCCCGGGCGCACACCCGACCCGCGCAAGGAAAGAGCCCTCTCGACCGGTCCGCCGTCCTGGCCGAGGGGGCTCGGCCTTGTCCGCACGACCCCGGTCCGCGGGCTACCTCAGCTCGTCCACGTAGCGGTCCGTGCCCGGGACCGTCGGGATGAAGGGCGCCACCAGCTCCACCCGGGCGTCGTCGCCGCCCGCCATCGACTCCAGGTCCGCGAAGTGATCCGCCCAGCAGTCGCGCGGGTCGCGCTCCAGGAACCACAGCAGGGTCAGCCGGGTGTCGACGCCCTCGACCTGCTTCACATAGGTCATCCGGTCGCCGGGCAGCGGCGTGGGCCGGAAGACCGTCACCATCGCCGCGGGCGAGCCGGCCAGCCGCCGCGGCAGTTCGCGCGAGCGCAGCCGCTCCAGGAGCTCCGCCCGCCGCTCGGGCCCCTCGGTGTCGATCACCTGGAGGACGAGGCCGGCGTACGGGTGGTCGAGCGCGTGGAAGTCGCGCGGCCCGGCCGCCCCGTCGCGGTAGACGGTCGCCTCGTGGTCCTGGAACGAGGTGAAGACGTGGGTGCGGTCGTGGTGGACCCGCGCGTCCCGGTTGAGGCGCTCGTTGATGCCGACGGTCCACTTCATGTGGTCGTCGTAGCGGCCGTCGGTGATCCAGTACGTGGAGAGGTAGCAGCCCGCGGTGACGGGCTGGGCGACCGCGGACTTCTCCGGGCCACGCAGCGCCTGGAGTTCGCGGGTGGCGACCCAGCGGCGGCCGGCGAACATCCAGGGCATGGCCATGGCGCCGGCGTAGTAGTGGTCGTCCTCGTACCAGCGGTTGTAGGCGTACTCGTGGCCCGGGTGCGGTTCGACCATGGTGATCAGGGCGTGGCCGGGGTGCACCCCGTACGGGCCGACCGCGGCCAGCTCCGCGTACGTCTCGCTCCGGGTCTCCTCGCTCATCCTCGTTCCCCTTCCCTTGTCGACGACTCACCCCTACTCTGACGGGCCGTCAGATCGATGAACAGGCCCAGGGAGGACCCGGATGCTGCTCCAGGGAAAGACGGTCGTCGTGTCGGGTGTCGGCGCCGGTCTCGGCCACCGGATCGCCGAGACGGTGGTACGGGACGGGGGCCGGGCGGTGCTCGGCGCCCGCACGGAGGCCAATCTCGCCAAGTCGGCCGCGGAGATCGACCCCGAGGGGACCCGGACCGCCTACCGGGTCACGGACATCACCGACGAGGCCCAGTGCGAGGCGCTCGCCGCGCTCGCGGTCGAGCGCTTCGGCGGGATCGACGCCGTGGTGCACGTGGCCGCCTGGGACTCGTACTTCGGCGGCCTGGAGGACGCCGACTTCGCGACCTGGCAGGGCGTCCTGGACGTCAACCTGCTCGGCACGCTGCGGATGACCCGGGCCTGTCTGCCGGCCCTGAAGGAGCGGGGCGGCTCGGTCGTCCTGATCGGCACCCAGTCGGCGGTGGCCGCGCCCTCGCAGGTGCGGCAGGCGGCGTACGCGGCGTCCAAGGGGGCGCTGACCTCGGCCATGTACTCGCTCGCGCACGAGCTCGGCCCGCACCGGATCCGGGTCAACACCGTGCTGCCGGGCTGGATGTGGGGGCCGCCGGTCCAGGCGTACGTCCAGTTCACCGCGCACACCGAGCAGGTGCCGGAGGCGGAGGTGCTCGCCCGGCTCACCGAGCGGATGGCGCTGCCGGAGCTGGCGACGGACGGGGACGTGGCGGAGGCGGCGGCCTTCCTCGCCTCGGACCGGGCACGGGCCATCACCGGGCAGTCGCTGCTGGTCAACGCGGGGGAGCTGATGCGCTGAGGGGCCGTGACCCGGTAGCATCCCTGCCCTTCGATAAGTTCACGGACATGAACAAGGGTCAGTAAGTAGAACGATTTTACTGCCCCTTGACTCTCCCTTGCATTGTCCCCGCCTTGCAACTCGCCACACCATGAACCGCGTTCACAAGGCGGACCAGACCTCAGGGAGAGGGCGCAATGAACAGTCTCGACTGGGCCGTGCTCATCGGCTACTTCGGCGTGATGGTCGCCATCGGCGTCTGGTCCCACAAGCGCGTGGACGACGTCTCCGACTTCTTCACCGCCGGCGGCCGCATGCCGTGGTGGCTCTCCGGGATCTCCCACCACATGTCCGGCTACAGCGCCGTCATGTTCACCGGATACGCCGGCATCGCCTACACCTACGGGGTCACCTCGTACGTCACCTGGTCCTTCCCGATCGCCATCGGCATCGCGGTCGGCGCCCACCTCTTCGCACCCCGCCTCAACCGGCTGCGCTCCCGGCTCCACGTGGCCTCCCCGCTGGAGTACCTGAAGAACCGCTACAACCTGCCCACCCAGCAGGCGCTCGCCTGGTCCGGCGTCCTGCTGAAGATCGTGGACGTCGGCGCCAAGTGGGCCGCCATCGCCACCCTGCTCTCCGTCTTCACCGGCATCTCCCTCGACCAGGGCATCCTCATCACCGGCGTCATCACGGGCATCTACTGCACCGTCGGCGGGCTCTGGGCCGACGCGCTCACCGAACTCGGCCAGTTCGTCATCCAGTTGCTCGCCGGCGTCGCGATGCTCGTCGCCGTCCTCGGCAAGCTCGGCGGGATCGAGGCGCTGTGGACCGTCTGGGACCGGCCGGAGCTCCAGGGGCACACGGCGCCGACGGCCGGCCCGTACACGCTGACCTTCCTGCTCGCGTACCTCTTCATCAAGACCTTCGAGTACAGCGGCGGCATGTGGAACCAGGCCCAGCGCTACATGGCCACCCCGTCCGCCCGCGAGGCCACCCGCTCCGGCCGGCTCTCCGCCGTCCTGTGGCTCGTCTGGCCGCTGGTCCTCTTCTTCCCGATGTGGGTCGCCCCGCTGCTCGTCCAGCCGAAGAAGCCCGACGCCTCCGACTCGTACGCGCTGATGACCGAGCAGCTCCTGCCGCACGGTCTGCTCGGGCTGGTCATCGTCGGCTTCTTCTCGCACACCATGGCCATGTGCTCCTCCGACGCCAACGCGATCGCGGCCGTCTTCACCCGGGACATCGCCCCCGTCCTCAGCAAGGCGGCCCGCACCTGGACGCAGCGGGCCGGGCTGCTCGCCGCCCGCCTGTCGACGATCGCCTTCCTCGGCCTGTCGATGGCGGTCGCGACGCAGGTCGACTCCCCCACGTTCAAGGACATCATCACGGTCGTCATCAAGTGGGTGGCCGGGCTCATGGGGCCGATCGCGATCCCGTTCATGCTCGGCCTGCTCCGCACCTTCCGCACGTCGGGCCCGACGGCGGCGCTGGTCTCCTGGGCGGCCGGGCTCTTCGCCTTCTGGCTGACCAACTACGGGCTCGACGGCATCGAGCTGCAGATCCAGATCGTCTCGCCGCTCGCCACCTCGCTGGTCCTGTACGTGCTGATCGGCTACGTGCGGCCCGAGGCGACGCCGGAGCGGGACGCGATCCTCGACCGGATCAACGGCGACGGGGGCGGGGCCGCCGCGGTCCCGGAGCAGGCCTCCGGCGACCGGGCCGGTCAGCCCCTCGGATAGGCGGCCCCCGGGGGTGGCGGTCCCCCGGAGGTCAGTCCCTCGGAGGGTCAGTCCCTCGGATACCGCGCCAGCCAGCCCGGCGCCGACTCCACCGGACCGTGCAGGGCGGCGCCCTGGGTCATCTCCATGGCGAAGTCGTCCGCGAGCTCCAGGACCGTGGCACGGCCCTCCAGTTCGGCCACCCAGGCCGGCGGGAGGGCCGTCTCGCCGTGCAGGGTGCCGAGCAGGGCGCCGGTCAGCGCGCCGGTCGCGGCGGACGGGCCGTCGTGGTTGACCGCGAGGCGCAGCCCGTGCCGGATGTCCTCGCCGACCAGGGCGCAGTACACGGCCGCCGCGAGCTGCCCCGGCGCCCGGTCCTCGTCCGCGCCGAGCGCCGTCACCCGCTCCGCGTCCGGCATCCCCTGGCGTACGGCGGCCTGCGCGGCCTGGAGGGCCCCGCTGACCGGCTCGTGGCCGGGCCGCGGGGCGAGCTGCTCGAGCGCCGTGCGTACGGCTCCGTCGACGCTGTCGCCGCGGGCCAGGCCGTGCACGACGACCGCGAGGGCGCCGGCCGACAGGTAGCCGGCCGGGTCGCCGTGCGTCTGGGCGGCGCACTCCACCGCGAGCTGGCACACCAACTGCGGCTCCCAGCCGACCAGGAGTCCGAACGGCGCCGAGCGGACCAGGGCGCCGGAGTCGGTCGCGCCGGGGTTCTTGGGCCGGTCCAGGGTGCCCAGGACCTCGTCGCCGAAGCCGGTCAGGCAGGCCCTGGCCGGGTCCCGGCGCGCGTACAGCCACTCCTCGCGGGCCAGCCAGCCGAGGTCCCGGCGCCGCTCGTCGGGGCCCCAGTCACGCTGGGTCGCCGCCCAGCGCAGGTGCGCCCGGTGGACGTCGGTGGGCGGGTGCCAGGCGCCGGTGTCGCGGCGGACCTGGGCGCGGATGAGGCCGTCCACGGTGAACAGGGCCATCTGCGTGGCGGCCGTGACGGCCCCCCTGCGGCCGTACGCGGGGACCGGCTCGGTCAGGCCCTCGGGCCCGTACGCCTCGCGGATCCCGCCCAGGGGAAGGGCGGCCACGCCCGCGCCGAACGCGTCGCCGACCGCGCCGCCGAGCAGGCAGCCGCGGACCCTGGCGCGGAAGTCCTGCTGTTCGGTACGGCCCCACACGGCCGCGGCTGTGGTGGTCACGACGTGCCCTCCCCCCGGTACGAGGTCCCGTAGACCGGTCTGCCGAGCACTGTAATAGACCGGATGCGCTCGTTCAGGGGCCGGAACGGTATGTGATCTGACGCCCGTCGGTCCACTTTTGACCAGAGAGTCCCTAGTCCTGCGTCAGCAGCGGCAGGAGCTCCGGCAGGTGCCCGTCCGAGGTGCGGGCCGCCTGCTGTCGCTCCTGGGGGACCTCGCCGTACAGGGTCGTCCGGGGCCGGGCCGGGCGGCCGGCCGCCTCCGCGATGGCCTCCAGGTCCCGGATGGAACGGTACGAGCCGTAACTCGACCCCGCCATGCGGGAGATGGTCTCCTCCATCAGCGTGCCGCCCAGGTCGTTGGCGCCCGAGCGCAGCATCTCGGCGGCGCCCTCCGCGCCCAGCTTCACCCAGCTGGTCTGGATGTTGGGGATGTGGGGGTGCAGCAACAGCCGGGCCATCGCCGTGACGGCCCGGTTGTCGCGGACCGTCGGTCCCGGCCGGGCGATGCCCGCGAGGTAGACGGGCGCGTTGGTGTGGATGAACGGCAGCGTCACGAACTCGGTGAAGCCCCCGGTCTCCTGCTGGATGCGGGCGAGCGTGCGCAGGTGCCCGAGCCAGTGCCGGGGCTGGTCCACGTGCCCGTACATCATCGTCGAGCTGGACCGGATGCCGAGCTCGTGCGCGGTGCTGATCACCTCGATCCAGGTGGCCGTGGGCAGCTTGCCCTTGGTGAGCACCCAGCGGACCTCGTCGTCGAGGATCTCGGCCGCCGTGCCGGGGATCGAGTCGAGCCCGGCCTCCTTCGCGGCGGTCAGCCACTCCCGGATCGAGAGGCCGGTGCGCGAGGCGCCGTTGACGACCTCCATCGGCGAGAAGGCGTGCACGTGCATGCCCGGGACGCGCTCCTTCACGGCCCGCGCGATGTCGAAGTACGCCGTGCCCGGCAGGTCCGGGTGGATGCCGCCCTGCATGCACACCTCGACCGCGCCCACCTCCCAGGCCTGCTGGGCGCGGTCGGCGACCTGGTCGAGGGAGAGCGTGTACGCGTCGGCGTCGGTGCGCCGCTGGGCGAAGGCGCAGAAGCGGCAGCCGGTGTAGCAGACGTTGGTGAAGTTGATGTTCCGCGTGACGATGTAGGTCACGTCGTCGCCGTTCACGGACCGGCGTACGTCGTCGGCGATCCGGGTCAGCGCGTCGAGCGCCGGCCCGTCGGCGTGCAGGAGGGCGAGGGCCTGGGCGTCGGTGAGCCGGGTCGGGTCGTCGGCGGCGGTCGCGAGGGCATCGCGGACGTCGGTGTCGATGCGCTGCGGGACCATCCCGGGCGCGGCGGCCTCGCGCAGCGCCTCCCAGTCCCCGTACACCTCGTCGAAGTCCTCGCGGCGGTCGCCGGTGCGGCCCTCGGTGTCGATGGTGTGGTGGAGGTCGGTGCGGCCCGCGGCGGTGAAGGCCTCGTCGGGCTCCTGCCAGGGCAGTCCGCGCACGGGGGCCCCGGGGTCGGCGAGGCCGGTCTCCGGGTCGGCGAGCGCGCGCACGTGCGGGAGGAGACGGGGGTCGAGCCAGGGCTCGCCGCGGGTGACGAACTCGGGGTAGACGCAGAGCCGTTCGCGCAGCTCGAAGCCGGCGGCGGCGGACTTCTCGGCGAGCTCGTCGATCCGCGGCCAGGGCCGCTCGGGGTTGACGTGGTCGATGGTGAGCGGGGAGACGCCGCCCCAGTCGTCGATGCCGGCGGCGATCAGCCGCTCGTACTCGGCGTCGACCAGGTTCGGCGGTGCCTGCAGGCAGGCGGAGGGGCCCATGATGTGCCGGGCGACGGCGACGGTGGCCACCAGGTCGTCGAGCTCGGCGTCCGGCATGCCGCGCATCGCCGTGTCGGGCTTGGCGCGGAAGTTCTGGATGATCAGTTCCTGGATGCCGTGGTAGGCGCGGGCGATCCGGCGCAGCGCGAACAGCGACTCGGCCCGCTCCTCGTACGTCTCGCCGATCCCGAGCAGCAGCCCGCTGGTGAACGGCACGGAGGACCGTCCGGCGTCCTCCAGGACCCGCAGCCGCACGGCGGGCTCCTTGTCCGGGGAGCCGTGGTGCGGGCCGCCGGGCTCGCTCCACAGCCGGGTCGAGGTGGTCTCCAGCATCATCCCCATGGAGGGGGCGACGGGCTTGAGCCGCTGGAAGTCCGTCCACGACATCACCCCGGGGTTGAGGTGGGGCAGCAGCCCGGTCTCCTCCAGGATGCGGATCGCCATGGCCCGTACGTACGCGATCGTGTCGTCGTACCCGTGCGCGTCCAGCCACTCGCGGGCCTCCGGCCAGCGCTCCTCGGGCTTGTCGCCGAGCGTGATCAGCGCTTCCTTGCAGCCGAGCGCGGCTCCGCGGCGGGCGATGTCCAGCACCTCGTCGGGCGTCATGAACATCCCGTGGCCGGCCCGGCGCAGCTTGCCGGGCACGGTGGCGAAGGTGCAGTAGTGGCACTTGTCCCGGCACAGACGGGTCAGCGGTATGAACACGCTCTTCGAGTACGTGATGACCCCGGCCCGCCCCGCCGCCGCGAGCCCCGCGTCCCGCACCCGCCCGGCCGACGCGACGAGGTCGTCCAGGTCCGCACCCCGCGCCTGGAGCAGCACGGCGGCCTCGGTGACGTCGAGCGCCACCCCGTCCCTGGCCCTCTTGAGGGCGCGGCGCATGGCGTTCTCGGTGGGGCCTGCGGGGCGGCGTGCCTGGTGATCCGTCATGGACCGAGCATACGAGCGGCCATGGCCGACCGGAACGCGACGGAGTGGAACGTGTTCCAGTAGGAGCCCGCCGTCACGGCAGATACCGGGCGAACTCGTCGAGCACCCCCAGCACCTCCCCCTCGCCCGCCGGCGGCAGCTGGAGGACGACTTCCTCGCAGCCCAGCTCGGCGTAGTGCGCCAGCTTCCCCGGGTTCGGCAGGACCGCGTAAGGAACGACCTGGAGGGTCTTCGGGTCGCGGCCGGCCTGCTCCCAGGCCTCGCGGAGCACCGGCATCGACTGCGTCAGGCCGCGGCCGCCGATGGGCATCCAGCCGTCCGCGTACTCGGCGATCTGCGCGAAGAGCCTGGGGCCCGCCGCGCCGCCGAGGAGGGTGCGCGGGGCGCCGCCGGCCGGCTTGGGGTACGCGTAGGACGCCCGGACCGACACCCCGAACCCGCCCTCGTACGCGGTCGGTTCCGCCGCCCACAGCGCCCGCATCAGCGCCATCCGCTCCCGTCCGAGCTCGCGCCGCGTCTCCCACTCCACGCCGTGGTCGGCGGCCTCCTCCTTGTTCCAGCCGAAGCCGACGCCGAGGGTGAAGCGTCCGCCCGAGAGGTGGTCGAGGGTGGCGATCTGCTTGGCCAGGCCGATCGGATCGTGCTCGGTGATCAGTGTCACGCCGGTGCCGAGGGCGAGGTGCTCGGTGACGGCGGCGGCCTGGCCGAGGGCGACGAAGGGGTCGAGGGTGCGGCCGTACTCCGGGGGCAGTTCGGTGCCCGCGGCCGGGTAGGGCGTGGTCCGCTCGATCGGGATGTGGGTGTGCTCGGGGAGGTAGAGCCCCGCGAAGCCCCGCTGCTCCAGCTCACGCGCGAGGCGGACGGGGGTGATGGTCTCGTCGGTCAGGAAGATCGTGGTCGAGATCCGCATAGCGGCACGGTAGGGGTTGGGGCCCCGATTTCCGAGAGGTGCGACGGGGATCCGTACCGCGTTGTCGTTCCCTTGTTCACGACACGCGAGGAGAGTCGTGTACATGACGAATACGACCAGACGCGCGCTTCTCGCGACGGGCGCGGCGACCGCGTTTACGTTGGGGACCGTGAGCTTCGCCCAGGCCGCCGACGGGGATCTCACCCGGACGGTCACCGGCACCCTGCCGCCCGGCTCCCCCGACTACGTCTACCTGCCGGTGGAGCTGCCGCGCGGGGTGCGCGAGCTGCATGTCTCCTACGCGTACGAGCGGCCGGCCGTGCCGGCGGGGACGCAGGGCAACGCCCTGGACATCGGCCTGTTCGACCAGCGCGGCACGGCCCTCGGCGGCCGCGGGTTCCGGGGCTGGTCGGGCGGGGCGCGCACGGAGTTCTTCGTACGGGGCGACGACGCGACGCCCGGCTATGTCGCGGGGCCGCTGAAGGCCGGGACCTGGTACGTCGTGCTCGCCCCGTACACGGTCGCCCCGCAGGGGCTCGCCTACACGGTGACGGTCACCCTGCGGCTCGGGGCGTCCGCGCCCGCCGTGGCGCCCGTCCATCCGCCGGAGCGGGCCCGGGGCCGCGGGCGGGCCTGGTACCGGGGCGACTGCCACCTCCACACCGTGTACTCCGACGGGCGCCGCACCCCGGCCGAGGTCGCCGCGCTCGCCCGGGCGGCGGGGCTCGACTTCCTCACGACCACGGAGCACAACACCCATGCCGGGCACGGCGCATGGGCCGCGCACGCCGGGGACGACCTGCTGATCCTGCTCGGCGAGGAGGTCACCACCCGCAACGGCCACGTCCTCGCCCTCGGCACCGAGCCGGGCACCTTCGTCGACTGGCGCTACCGGGCGCGGGAGAACCGTTTCGGCCACTTCGCCCGCGAGATCCGCCGGGCCGGCGGCCTGGTCGTGCCCGCGCATCCGCAGGCCACCTGCATCGGCTGCGCCTGGAAGTCCGGACTCGGCGACGCGGACGCGGTCGAGGTGTGGAACGGCCCCTATACCCCGGACGACGAGGTCGCCCTCGCCGGCTGGGACGCGGCGCTGGCGCGTGGCCGCTGGACCCCGGCGATGGGCAACAGCGACGCCCACCGCGACCCCGACCTGGTCGGGACCCCGCAGACGGTGGTCCTCGCCGACGAGCTGAGCCGGGACGCGATCCTGGACGGGCTGCGGGCCGGGCGCAGCTATGTCGCCGAATCCTCCGCCGTCTCGGTGGAGTTCACGCTCGCCGACACCCGCGGGCGCACGGCCGGTCTCGGCGAGCGCCTCACCGTCCCGGCCGACGAACCGGTCACCGCCCGCCTCCGCGTGACCGGCGCCCCCGGCCGCACCGCCCGCTTCGTCACCGACCAGGGCGTGCTGCACACCGCGCCCCTGGCAGCGGACGGCACGGGCACGGCCGAGTGGACGACGACCGCCGCCTACGCCACGTACGTACGGGCGGAGGTCCGCCACCCGGCGACGCTGCCGCCCCTGCCGGGGGCGCTCGTGGCCTTCACCAACCCCGTCTTCCTGGAGGCGTCCTGAAGGCCTCCCCGGAAGAACTCACACGGGAACCGTCACATCCGCGCCGCGCGCGACTGTTCACGGTCGGCCGCCTGGCGCGGGGTGCCGTGCTTCTCCGACGAGGAGCGGGCCGCA
Organism: Streptomyces sp. NPDC085481; assembly: GCF_044541845.1. NCBI lineage: Bacteria > Bacillati > Actinomycetota > Actinomycetes > Kitasatosporales > Streptomycetaceae > Streptomyces > Streptomyces sp. NPDC085481. The sequence continues at coordinate 111,164 of NZ_JBITTJ010000014.1, read as the reverse complement.
CTCGCGGCGGCCGGGTCGGCGCGAGCTGGACGTCACGACCCGCCGGCCGGCCGGCGCGAGGATCCGAGCTCCGGCTCGCGCACCATCCGCACGTCGATCGGGTCCTCGGACTCGAGCCTGAAGCCCGCCCGCTCGTAGAGCCGGCGCGCCGCACTGCCCTGGACCACGGTCAGCCGCACGGGTACGCCCTCGGCGTCGGCCCGGTCGAGCAGCGCGCGCAGCACCGCCGTCCCGAGGCCCTGCCCCTGGGCCTCGGGGGCGAGGTAGAAGTGCTCCAGATAGCGGCCGGGGCCGTGCTCGTACGGGCCGAAGGCCACGCACCCCGCGAAGGCGCCGGCGACCTCGATCACCGAGGTGTGCGCGAGCCGGAAGTCGTCCCGCAGCCGCTGGCGCACCCGGTGGTCGTCGTAGCGGCCCAGGCGCACGAGGTCGTCCCGCATCACCACGGCCTTCAGCTCGGCGACGGTCTCCACGTCCTCCGCCCGCGCCGGGCGTATCAGCCAGTTCGTCTCCCCATGCATGCACGCATCCTAAGAAGACGGCCGCGCGCGGCCCGGTCCCCCGCGGCGTAACCGGATCCGCGGGCTCCGCGTTGGAGTGGGCATGAAGAAGATGCTCACCGCCGCCGCCCTGACCTCCCTCGCCGTCGCGGGCGGGCTCCTCGCCACCGCGCCGGGTGCCGCCGCCGACAGTGCCGGCGCGAACCTTCCCTCGGTCGTGCCGCTGAGCGGCGTCCTGGCCCCCAAGGCGAAGCCGGCCTCGGCGGCCGACATGCCCGCCGCCAACAAGCTGGTGGAGGGCCTGCTCCCCGGGCAGCACTGACCGGCCGGCACCGGGACGACGAAGGTGGCGGGCCCCCCACGGGCCCGCCACCTCGCCGTGTCCGTCACCGGTCGGCCGAGGAGTCCATCAGTCCTCGACCACCAGCGCCGGGGTCTCCTTCGTCAGCACCTCGCCGCGGAAGAACGCGGGGCTGCGGCGCTGCATCACCAGCATGATCACCACGCCGAGCAGCAGCAGGCCGACGCCGATGACGAAGACCGAGCCGACGCCGAACACGGCGGAGCCGGATCCGTAGTCCGGGTCCCACATGTCGTACAGGGTCTTGCCGAAGACGGCGGTCAGCATCAGGCCGCCGAGGGCCGGCATGAGGCCCTTGAAGGCGAAGTCGCGGGCGGAGCGGAACAGCTCGCCGCGGAAGTACCAGACGCAGGCGAAGGCCGTCAGGGCGTAGTAGAAGCAGATCATCAGGCCGAGCGCGTAGATGGTGTCGACCAGGACGTGCTCGCTGGCCAGGGTCATCACGGTGTAGAAGACGCCGGTGGCGACACCGGCCACGACGGTGGCCTTGCCGGGGGTCTTGAAGACCGGGTGGACCTTGGTGAAGGACTTCGGCAGGGCCTCGTACGTGGACATCGCGAGGACCGTACGGGCGACCGGGATGAAGGTCGTCTGGAGGCTGGCGGCGGCCGAGGCGAGGACCGCGACGAAGAGCAGGATGCCGAGGGCGGGGCCCATGACGGGGCCGGCCAGGGCGGCGAAGACGTTGTCGGAGGTCTCCGGGTTGGCGAGGCCGAGGCCCTTGTCGCCGGAGCCGACGGCCATCTGGGCGGCGACGCCGGTGGCCAGGTACGAGCCGACCAGGACGACCATGGCGATGAGGGCGGCGCGGCCGGGGGTCTTCTGGCTGCCGGTGGTCTCCTCGTTGGTCGCCATGCAGGCGTCCCAGCCCCAGTACATGAAGATCGACAGAGAGAGTCCGGCGGTGAAGGCGGCGAAGGACTGCACCGCGAACGGGTTCATCCAGGACCAGGAGAAGTCGACCGAGGTCTCGAAGGAGCCGGCCTTCGACAGCGCCATCACCACGAAGAGGCCGAGGACGACGAGCTGGAGGCCGACGAGGGCGTACTGCACGCCCTTGGTGGCGGTCATGCCGCGGTAGCTGATCGCGGTGGCGAGGGCGATCAGGGTGAGGCAGGTGACGATGTGGACGGCCTTGTTGTCGTCCAGGGCGCCGATCGAGGGGTTGCCCGTGATCTCCCCGGCGAGCAGCCAGAAGTACGAGGTCGCGACGCCGGCCAGGTTGGACAGCACGATGATCGTCGCGATGACCAGGCCCCAGCCGCACATCCAGCCGATCTTGGGGCCGAAGGCCTTCACCGTCCAGGTGAAGGAGGTGCCGCAGTCGGGCATGACCTTGTTGAGCTCGCGGTACGCGAAGGCGACGAGCAGCATCGGCAGGAAGCCGGCCAGGAAGACGGCGGGCATCTGCAGCCCGACCTCGCCGGCGGTGGAGCCGAGGGTCGAGGTGAGGCAGTAGACGGGGGCGACGGTGGAGATGCCGATGACGGCACTGCCGAGCAGGCCCACGGAGTTCCCGCCGAGGCCCTTGGTGCGCACACCGCCCTCGGTGCGCACGCCGTGGCTGTCGCCCGGCGCGGCGCCCCTTACCGTGTCTCCGGCCTGGGGCCGCACATCCACCTGAGTCATGAACAGGACGTTAAGTGCTGCGGTTTCCACATCCGGAGGATCGAACTCCGCCCGCTTGATCGCTTTGCGCCTTGCATTATTAGGCCGGAAACCGATCCTCACCAATGATTGAAAGATCGACGACCGCGAGGGACCGACCAAGCGGCAGGTCCCTCGCGGAGTGTCCGATATGCGGGAACCGCAGCTCCGCCCCAAATGTCCGTTTTCAAAATTTCCCGAGGCAATTTTTCAGCCGGACCAGACCACCGCCTGCAGCTCGCTGTAGGCATGCAGCGCGTACGAGCCCACGTCCCGCCCCACACCGCTCTTCTTGAACCCGCCGAACGGCGCCTCCATGTTCCGGCCGACGGTGTTCACCCCCACCCCGCCGGCCCGCAGCCGCCCCGCGATACGGAATGCGCGGGCCACGTCCCCCGACCACACGTAGTCGATCAGCCCGTAGTCGCTGTCGTTGGCCAGCGCGACACCCTCCTCCTCGTCGTCGAAGGGCACCACGACGACCACCGGGCCGAAGATCTCCTCCCGCACCACCCGCATCTCGTTGGTGCACTCCGCGAGGAGTGTCGGGGCCACGTAGAAGCCGCGGTCCAGGTCGGGCCGCTCGCCGCCCGCGACCACCCGCGCCCCCTCCTTCCGCCCTAGCTCGACGTACGACTCCACGCGGTCGCGATGCGCCGCCGAGATCACCGGGCCGACCACCGTGCCGGGCGCCACCGGGTCGCCGACCTTCATGTGGCCGAGATAGCCGGTCAGCTTCTCGACCAGCCGGTCGTGGATCCCGCGCTGGGCGAGCACCCGGGTCGGGGCCGTGCAGATCTGCCCGCTGTAGAAGGAGAACGTCGTCCCGATCCCCAGCACCGCCGCGGCGAGCCCCTCGTCGTCCACGTCGTCGAAGACCAGCGCCGCGCCCTTTCCGCCCAGCTCCATGAGCTGGCGTTTCATCCCGCGCCCGCAGACCTCGCCGATCGCCTGGCCGACGGCCGTGGAGCCGGTGAAGGAGACCATGTCGACCTCCGGGGAGTCGACCGCCGCCTCGCCCACCGCCTGCGCCGAGCCCGTGACCACGTTGACCACGCCGGCCGGGACACCCGCCTCCTCGAGGGCGCGGGTCATCGCGAAGACCGACAGCGGGTCCTGCGGGGCCGGCTTCACCACGACCGTGTTGCCCATGGCGAGGGCCGGGGCGATCTTGCCGGCCGGATTGGCCCAGGGGTTGTTGTACGAGGTGATGCAGGTGACCACCCCGACCGGGCGGCGTACCGCCACCGCCCCGAAGACCCCGGCCCTGCCCATCGGCCCGGCCTCGTTGATCTGCGGGGGCAGCGCCTGCTCGACCGGCTCCAGGGCGCCGCGCGCGTACCGCCGGAAGCGGGCCGCGCCGACGGCCACCTGCATCCCGCGGGCCGTCGCCGTGGTGGCCCCGGTCTCGGCCCGGGCGAGCAGGGTGTTCGCGTCGGCGTCGCGGGCCATCAGGTCGGCGGCCCGGTCCAGGATCGCCGCCCGCTCCTCCGGCCTGGTCCGCGACCAGGTCGCGAAGGCCGCGCGGGCCGCGTCGGCCGCCTCGTACACCTGACGCCGGGAGGCCTCGGGCGCGAGGCCGACGACGTCCTCGGAGGCCGGGTCGATCACCTCGTAGTGGCCGCCGTCGGGCTCGACCCACTCTCCCCCTATATAGAGGCGCTCCTGGAGGGTCATCGCGTACTCACCGTCCTCGTGTCGCGGCCCGAGCGCAGCACCCGGCCCGGGATCGCGCCCGTCACCTCGTCGTCCCGTACCGTCTCGACCCCGTTGACCCGCACCGACACGATCCCCACCGCGCGCGAGTCCAGGCGCGGGCTGTCGCCGGGCAGGTCGTGGACCAGGGTGGCCGGGCCCGCGTCGATCCGCTCCGGGTCGAAGAGGACCAGGTCGGCGTGGAAGCCCTCGGCGATCCGGCCGCGCTCGACGAGCCCGAAGAGCCGGGCCGGGTCGTCGCTCAGCATCTTCACCGCCTGCTCGAGGGGGACCAGCTTCCGGCCGCGCAGACAGTCGCCGATGAAGCGGGTCGTGTACGGCGCCCCGCACATCCGGTCCAGGTGGGCGCCCGCGTCCGAGCCGCCGAGCAGCACGTCCTCGTGCTGCCAGGTCTCACGGCGCAGCGCCCAGGAGGCCGGGTCGTTGTCGGTGGGCATGGGCCACAGGACGGTGCGCAGGTCGTCGTTGGCACAGATCTCGACGAGACACTGGAAGGCGTCCTGGCCGCGCTCGGCGGCGATGTCCTTCACCACCCGGCCGGTGAGGCCCTCGTTCTCCGGGCTGTACGTGTCCCCGATGACGTACCGCCCGAAGTTCGCGAGGCGCCGGAAGACGCCCGCTTCCCTGGAGTCGGCGCGCCGCAGCATCTCGGCCCGCACCTCCGGGTCGCGCAGCTTCGCGATCCGTTCGGGTACGGGCAGGCCCAGGACCTCGCCCCAGCCCGGGATGAGGTTGAGCGCGCAGAAGGTGCCGAGCGACATGTTCATGGGGGTGAGGATCGGCATGGTGAGGGCGACGATCCTGCCGCCGGACTTGCGGGCCCGCTCGGAGGCGAGCAGCTGGCGCGGGACGCGCTCGGGGACGGTGGCGTCGACCGTGAGGACGTTCCAGTTGAGGGGCCGTCCCGCGGCGGCCGTCATCTCCACGAACAGATCGATCTCGGCGTCCGAGAACTGGTCGAGGCAGCCGGCCAGGATCGCCTCGATCTGGGTGCCCTCGTGCTCGCCGACCGCCTTCGACAGGGCGATGAGCTCGGCGGGCCGGGCGTGCCGGGAGGCGACGGGGGCGCCGTCGCCGTCGGAGTGGGTGGCGGACTGGGTGGTGGACAGGCCCCAGGCGCCGGCCTCCATGGCGTCCTTCAGGAGGCCGACCATCTGGGCCAGCTGCTCGTCGCTCGGCTGCCCGCCGACCGCGTCCGCCCCCATCACGTACCGGCGCAGGGCACAGTGGCCGACCATGAAGCCGGCGTTGACGGCGGTCCTGCCGTCCAGGGCGTCGAGGTACTCGGCGAAGGAGGACCAGCTCCAGTCGACGCCCTCCTCGAGGGCGGCGAGCGCCATGCCCTCGACCTTGGACATCATGCGGCGCGTGTAGTCGGCGTCCTCGGGCCGGTCCGGGTGGAGCGGGGCGAGGGTGAAGCCGCAGTTGCCGCCGGCGACGGTGGTGACGCCGTGGTTCATGGAGGGCGTGGCGTAGGGGTCCCAGAAGAGCTGGGCGTCGTAGTGGGTGTGCGGGTCGACGAAGCCGGGTGCGAGGACGAGGCCGGTGGCGTCCTCGGTGCTCCGGGCCTCCTCGGTGAGGGTGCCGGGCGCGGCGACGACGGCGATCCGCCCGTCGCGTATCCCGACGTCGGCGGTGAAGGCGGGGGCACCGGTGCCGTCCACGACGGTGGCGCCCTTGATGAGGTGGTCCAGCATGGCGTTCCGTTCCTTTCTGCGGCGGTGCGTCCTGCGGCACTGCGTTCCCCGGCGGTGTGTCCTGGGGAGCGCGTTCCGCGGCGGTGCGCGAACGGGCCCCGGACCGGGGGCCGCCGCGGAACGGCCTCCGGCCGGGGCCGGTACGGGGCGGTGGTCCGGGAAGACACCGCCCCGCGCTGTGCGGGACCCGCTACTGCCCCGCCGCCTGGCGGAACCGGGTGGTGCGGTGGACCGGGTCGGTGTCAATCTCGGGGATCACGTGCTCGCCGATCAGCTTGATCGAGTTCATCGTGTCCTCGTACGGGATCCCGATCGGCAGCCCGAAGGAGAGCTGGTCGGCGCCGGCCTGCTCCCAGCGCTTGCACTGGGCGAGGACCTCGCTCGGGTCGCCGCAGATCATCAGCTCCTCGGCGATGAGGAGTTCGATGATCTCGGCCGAGTACTCGGGCAGCAGCTCCGGCCACTCGGGGATGCCCTCGGGCCGGGGGAAGGTGTCGTGGTAGCGGAAGAGCAGCGACTGGAGGTAGTTGAGGCCGCCGCCGACGGCGATCTCGACCGCCTTGTCGTGCGTCTCGGCGCAGATCGCGGTCGAGGTGACCATGACGTTGTCGTTGACGAAGTCGCCGACCGCCCTGGCCTCCTTGATCGCGGTCTTGTACGACTCGACGACCCACTCCATGTCGGAGACCTTCTGCACGCTGAAGCCGAGGACGCCGAGCCCCTTCCTGCCCGCCATGGCGTACGAGGAGGGGGAGCCGGCCGCGTACCACATGGCCGGGTGGGACCTGCCGTACGGCTTGGGCAGGACCTTGCGCGGCGGGAGCGACCAGTGCTTGCCCTGGAAGCCCTCGTACTCCTCCTGGAGCCACATCTTGGGGAACTCGGCGATCGTCTCCTCCCAGATCTCCTTGGTGTGGTTCATGTCGGTGATGCCCGGCATGAACCCGAGGATCTCGTGGGAGCCGGCGCCCCGGCCGGAGCCGAACTCGAAGCGGCCGCCGGAGAGGTGGTCGAGCATGGCGACCTTCTCGGCGACCTTCACCGGGTGGTTGACGGGGGCGAGCGGGTTGAAGATCCCGGAGCCGAGGTGGATGCGCTCGGTGGCGTGGGCGAGGTACCCGAGGTAGACGTCGTTGGCGGAGAGGTGGGAGTACTCCTCCAGGAAGTGGTGCTCGGAGGCCCAGGCGTACTTGAAGCCGGACTTGTCCGCCTGGATGACGTACTCGGTCTCCTCCATGAGCGCCTTGTGCTCGGCTTCGGGATCGGTCTCGGCGCGCTTGCCGACGTATCCCTGCACGAAGATCCCGAATTCCAAGGAAGTTCACCGCCCCTTGTTTCGTTTCTGACGTATCGTCAGATTCGTTGATGTGCCCGACTGTCGCACCGCGTGACGGGTGCGGTCAATAGCTGATGAGGCGTCAGAACAGGCTGACGCCGGCCAGCCAGCCGCCGTCGATGACGAACGGCTGCCCGGTGATGTACGCGGAGTCCTCGCCGGTCAGGAACAGCGCGAGCGCCGCCACCTCCTCGGGCCGGCCGATCCGCCCCAGCGGCACGAGCTTGCGGTACAGCTCCGCCGTCGCCTCCGGATCCACGCCCTCCGGATTGCTCATCGCGGTGTCGATGGCGCCCGGGCACACGGCGTTGACCCGGATCCCCTTCCCGGCCAGCTCCAGGGCGGCGACGCGGGTGAGGCCGAGGACCGCGTGCTTGGTCGCCGCGTAGGCGCCGACGCCGGCCATGCCCGTCACGCCGGTGTACGAGGCGGTGTTGACGATCGTGCCGCCGCCGGAGGCCTCGATCTCGGGAGCGACGCTCCGGATCCCGAGGAAGCAGCCCACCTGGTTGACCTGCACGATGGCCTGGAACTCGTCGAGGGGCGTCGACACGAGCTCGTTGAAGCGAAGGATGCCGGCGTTGTTGACCAGCCCGTCGATCCGCCCGAACCGCTCCTTGGCGGTCGCCACGGCCGCCGCCCAGTCCTCCTCGCGGGTCACGTCGAGGTGGACGTAGCCGGCCCGCTCCTCCCCGAGCTCCTTGGCCAGCGCCTCGCCCGGGCCGTCCAGGACGTCCCCCAGCACGACCCTGGCCCCCTCGGCGGCGAAGAGCCGCGCCTCCTGCTCACCCTGCCCGCGCGCCGCGCCGGTGATGACGACGACGCGACCGTCCAGCTTGCCCATGGCGTACTCCTCGCGATTATCGGAGATGGGGTGCGACCTCGGCGGCGAACGCGGCCATCTGGTCGGTGAGTTCGGTACGGCTCCGGGAGCGGAACCGCACCTGGATCTGGTGCACGCCCATCTCCCCGTAGGCGCGCAGGGACTCGGCGAGCGCCTCCGGCTTGCCAGTCAGAGCGCGCCGGCCGGTCTCCCAGGCGGGCTCGCCCACGTACAGCGCCTCGGTGATGGCGCCGACGGTGATCGGGGCCTCGACGCCGGCCTCCTCGCGCAGCCGCTTCAGCCGGACGATCTGCTCGGCGAGCCGGCCGCGCGGGTCGCCCTGCGGCAGCCAGCCGTCCCCCTTGAGCGCGGCCCTGCGCACGGCGGCGGGCGAGGACCCGCCGACCCAGACCGGCACCCGCTCCTGGGCGGGCCGCGGCAACTGCCCGAGCCCGCCGAAGGAGAACCGCTCGCCGCGGTGCTCCGGATACTCCTCGGGTCCGAGCGCGGCCCGCAGGGCGTCGATGGTCTCGTCGAGCACCGCACCGCGCCCGGCGAAGTCGGCCCCGACCGCCTCGAACTCCTCCTGCACGTGCCCGGCCCCGACCCCGAGGACCAGCCGCCCCCCGGAGAGGTGGTCGAGCGTCGCGTACGCCTTGGCGGTCACCAACGGGTGCCGCAGCCCCACGACGGCCACGTGCGAGAGCAGCCGCACCCGCTCGGTGGCCGCCGCGAGGAAGGAGAGCGTGGCCACCGTGTCGTACCAGACCGTGCTCATCGCCCCCGCGAGCCGGCGCGGGATGGCGACGTGATCGCAGCTCGCGACGTAGTCGAACCCGTGCGCGTCGGCGGCCCGGGCGACCGCGACGAGATCCTCGGGCCCGGCGGCGGCCTCCCAGGGCTCCGCGTAGAGGGCGCTCTGGGACTGGACGGGCAGCTGCATCCCGTAGACCACCATGGGGCTCCCCAATCTGACGGATCGTCAGTTTCGATGACGGCCCCCATGCTGGCCGCTGACGCTCCATCAGACAAGAGGTGTGCCGCCTCTACGGGCGCCAGAGGCCGTCCTGCGTGAGGCCGAGGAGTCCGATCGCGTTGCCGCGGACGATGCGGTCGACGACATCGGGGGCGAGGTGACCCATCTGGGCCTCGCCGACCTCGCGGGACTTGGGCCAGGTGGAGTCCGAGTGGGGGTAGTCGGTCTCGTAGAGGACGTTGCCGACGCCGATCGCGTCGAGGTTGCGCAGGCCGAAGGCGTCGTCGAAGAAGCAGCCGTAGACGTGCTCGGCGAAGAGCTCCGACGGCGGGCGCAGCACCTTCTCGGCGACGCCGCCCCAGCCGCGGTTCTCCTCCCACACGACGTCGGCGCGCTCCAGGATGTACGGGATCCAGCCGATCTGCCCCTCGGCGTACATGATCCTCAGGTTCGGGAAGCGCTCGAACTTGCCGCTCATCAGCCAGTCGACCATCGAGAAGCAGCAGTTGGCGAAGGTGATCGTGGAGCCCACGGCGGGCGGGGCGTCGGCCGACGTGGACGGCATGCGGCTGGAGGAGCCGATGTGCATCGCGATCACGGTGCCGGTCTCGTCGCAGGCACGCAGGAACGGGTCCCAGTGGTCGGTGTGGACGGACGGGAGCCCGAGGTGCGGCGGGATCTCGGAGAAGGCGACCGCGCGCACGCCGCGGGCCGCGTTGCGGCGGACCTCCGCGGCGGCGAGCTCCGGGTCCCACAGCGGGATCAGGGTGAGCGGGATGAGCCGGCCCCGCGCCTCGGGGCCGCACCACTCCTCGACCATCCAGTCGTTGTAGGCCCGGACCCCGAGGAGGCCGAGTTCACGGTCGGCGGATTCCGTGAAGGTCTGCCCGCAGAATCGGGGGAACGTGGGGAAGCAGAGTGCCGACTGGACGTGGTTCACGTCCATGTCGGCGAGCCGGTCCGGGACGGAGTACGAGCCGGGTCGCATCTGCTCGTACGTGATGACCTCGAGGCGGATCTCGTCGCGGTCGTAGCCGACGGCCGTGTCGAGCCGGGTGAGCGGGCGGTGCAGGTCCTCGTAGACCCACCAGTCGCCTATGGGGCCTTCGTCCCCCTTGGCGCCCATCACGGGGGCGAACTTTCCGCCCAGAAAGGTCATTTCCTTCAGCGGGGCACGGACGATCCGGGGCCCGATGTCGCGGAATCGGGACGGGAGCCGGTCCTGCCAGACGTGCGGGGGCTCCACGGTGTGGTCGTCCACCGAGATGATCTTGGGGAAGGTCTCCATGTCCTTCACGGTAGCGCTGATCTGACGATCCGTCAGCTTATGCTGCGCGCGGGGAGCGCGGATCCGCTCCGGAGCCGGCCTCCGATTCGGCTCCTCATCGGCCGACCCGATGCTGACGCGCGCCCTCCGGACAAGGCAGACTGTCTTGGGCGAAACCAGCGGTACGGGCAGGGGGAGCTAATGGACCGGGAGAACGGGCCGCGGGTTCCGGGGCAGCGGGCTCCGGCAACGCGTTCCGGCGGAACCGGCACCGGGCCGGCCGTCGAGCCGCACTCCGGCGCGACGGGCGGCGCGAAGCCGTCCGCGGGCACCGGGGGCGCGACGGCCACCGCCCCGGAGGCCGCATCGGGGGCGGCGCCGAGGCCGGGCGCCGGGTCCACGCCTTCGCCCACGGGCGCCTCTACCGGCGCCGCCACGGGCGCCTCGCCGACACCCGCCGAGAACGGCTCGCCCGCACCCCCCGGCCTCCGTTTCGGTGTCCTCGGGCCGGTGCGGGCCGCCCGTGGCGACCAGACGCTGCTCACCGGGTCGCCCCAGCAGCGGGCGCTGCTCGCCGCGCTCCTCCTGCGGGAGGGGCGGACCGCCACCGCCGCCGAGCTGATCGACGCCATCTGGGGCGAGGAACCTCCGTCGCAGGCGCTCGCCGCCGTGCGGACGTACGCCTCGCGGCTGCGCAAGATCCTCGACCCCGGGGTCCTGGTCAGCGAGTCCGGCGGGTACGCCATCCGCACCACCGCCCTCGACCTCCACCAGGCCCACGAGCGGGCCGCCGAGGCCGAGAAGCTGCGGGCCGCCGGCCGGCGGAACGCAGCGCGCGACCGGCTCAACGAGGCGCTCGCACTGTGGGAGGGCGAGACCCTCGCCTCCGTCCCCGGGCCGTACGCCGAGACACAGCGCACCCGCCTTGAGGAGTGGCGGATGCAGCTGCTGGAGAGCCGGCTCGACATGGACCTGGAGGTCGGCGCCCACGCCGAGGCCGTCTCCGAGCTGACCGCGCTCACCGCCGCGCATCCCCTGCGCGAACGGCTCCGCGAGCTCCTCATGCTCGCCCTCTACCGCAGCGGCCGGCAGGCCGAGGCGCTCGCCGTGTACGCCGACACCCGGCGGCTCCTCGCCGACGAACTCGGCGTCGACCCCAACCCCGAGCTCTCCCGGCTCCAGCAGCGCATCCTCCAGGCCGACGCCGAACTCGCCCGGCCCGTCGAGGAGCAGCACCCCGCCGCGCCGCCCCTCGCACGTCCCGCCCAACTCCCGGCCACGGTCCCCGACTTCACCGGCCGCACCTCCTTCGTACGCGAGCTCGGCGACCGGCTCGCCACCGCCGAGGGCTCCGTCATGGCCGTCTCCGCGCTCGCCGGCATCGGCGGCGTCGGCAAGACCACCCTCGCCGTGCACGTCGCCCACGAGGCCCGCCCGCACTTCCCGGACGGCCAGCTCTACGTCGACCTCATGGGCGCCGGGGCGCGGGCCGCGGCCCCCGAGACCGTGCTCGGCGCCTTCCTGCGCGCCCTCGGCACCCCCGACTCGGCCATCCCCGACTCGCTGGAGGAGCGGTCCGCGCTCTACCGCTCCACGCTGGACGGCCGCCGGGTCCTGGTGCTGCTCGACAACGCCCGAGACGCGGCCCAGATCCGCCCCCTGCTGCCCGGTACGGCCGGCTGCGCGGCGCTGGTGACCAGCCGTATCCGCATGGTCGACCTGGCCGGCGCGCACCTCGTCGACCTGGACGTCATGTCCCCTGAGGAGGCGCTCCAGCTCTTCACCCGGATCGTGGGCGCGGAGCGGGTGCAGGCCGAACGGGAGGCCGCGCTCGACGTGGTCGCGGCGTGCGGCTTCCTGCCGCTCGCCATCCGGATCGCCGCCTCCCGGCTGGCCGCGCGCCGCACCTGGACCGTCTCGGTGCTCGCCGCGAAGCTCGCCGACGAGCGGCGGCGCCTGGACGAGCTCCAGGCCGGCGACCTGGCCGTCAAGGCCACCTTCGAACTCGGCTACGGCCAGCTGGAGCCGGCCCAGGCCCGCGCCTTCCGGCTGCTCGGCCTCGCCGACGGCCCCGACATCTCGCTGGCCGCGGCCGCGGCGGTCCTGGACCTGCCGGAGTGGGAGACCGAGGACCTCCTGGAGGCCCTCGTCGACACCTCGCTCCTCGAATCCGCCGCCCCCGGCCGCTACCGCTACCACGACCTCGTACGCCTCTACGCGCGTGCCTGCGCCGAACGCGACGAACAGCCCCCGGCGGAACGGGAGCTGGTGCTGTCGCGACTGCTCGACTTCTACCTGGCGACCGCCGCGCGGGTCTACGCGATCGAGCGCCCCGGCGACCGTCTGGTCGACCACCTGGAGCCCACCCGGTACGAGGGCCTGACCTTCACCGACCGCCACACGGCGCAGGACTGGCTGTACGCCGAGGCCAACTGCCTCCTCGCCTGCGTCCGCCAGGCCGCCCACACCCGCGACACCCTGCGGCGGGCCGTGGACCTGCTGTGGGCGGCGCTGGACCTCGGCGAGTCGGGGGCGAACGCGAAGGAGTTCGAGGCCGTCGGCACCTTCGTCCGCGAAGCGGCCCACGGCCACGGCGACGCCCGGGCCGAGGGCCGCGCGCTGATGGCGCTCGCGGGCGTCCACCACACCGCCGGCCGCTTCGCCGAGGCGGACCGCGACGCCGAACTGGCCCTTCCGTACGCGGAGGACGCCGGGGATCCGCTGCCGGTCTGCTGGTCCGCGAACGCCCGGGGCATCATCGCGCTGTACCAGAGCCGCTTCGAGGAGGGCGAGGTGCACCTCGCCCACGCCATCGAGCGCTTCCGCAGCATCGGCGACCGTCCCGGCGAGGCGAGCGCCCTGTGCAACCTGTCCCGTATCCACCTCGCGACGGGACGCACGGCACAGGCCATCGCTCTCGCGCGGGAGGGCACGGAGATCTACGACTCGATGGGGCACTCGCTGCGCGGCGCCAACGGCCGGTACGCGCTGGGCCTCGCGCTGACCGAGGCCGCGCAACTGGCCGACGCGGTCGACCGGCTGCGCGAGGCACTGGAGGTCTTCCGGGACAGCCGACAGCGGCTGTGGGAGGGGATGACCCTGTTCCGGTTGTCGGAGGTGGACATCGCCGCGCGACGGCACGCCCAGGCGGCGGCCAACGCGGAGATGGCTCTCACCGTCCTGCGCGGCATCGGCGGCGAGTGGCGGCGGGGCAATGTGCTGACCGTGCTCGGGCGCGCCCTCGACGGAATCGGGCAGCCGGGCCGGGCGCAGGTCTGCTGGCAGGAGGCCCTCGACATCTTCGAGTCGCTGAGCGCTCCCGAGGCGGCGGAGGTCCGCAGGCTGCTGGCCCCCATGGCGGCGTAGCGCGGCGCCAGACCCCGCCCCGGCCCCTCGGCCTGCCCGTTCATCGTTCGTTTATCGCCGAGCGGCATGCTTCTTCTTGTCGATCCGTCGCGTCGGGGGGCAGACGGGTCGCCGGCGCAGCCGTCACCTCTGAGAACTAGGGTGAGCGGCCGTGAGTGATCCGTCCGGCTGGTCACGGGGGAGCGGCCGGACGGATCGCGCGCCGGATCCCACCCATCAGACGCAGGAGTTGACGCGATGAGCAACCCGATCGAGAAGGACGCGGTCGTGAAGCCCCAGGACATGCACGCCACCGGCGGCACCGAGGGGATCACGACGAAGGACATGCACGCCACGTCCGAGCCGGCGGTCGACGCGATCACCGCGAAGGTCACGGGCAAGGGCGAGGAGCTCGTCACCCAGGACATGCACGCCACCACGGAGCCGTTCAAGCCGACGCAGCCCTGAGCCATCTCGCAACGGGGGAGGTCGCGGAGACGCCATCGGGGGAGTCGCCGGGGCCATGACCGCCCGCACGAAACGCCGCACCGGGCTCGGGGGACGCCCCCGGGTCGGGGGGATCCGAGGGGACGGCCCGGCGCGGCGCGGGCGGGCGGTCGAGAGCGGAGGGGCCGGGCGAAAGCCCGGCCCCTCCGTCACGCGCGGGGGGGGTGGCGCGTATCGACCTGACGGATTCGGCGCGATCTCCTCGTACTCGCGTTCGACATGGGTCATGATCGATCACGTCGGGAACGGCAGGTGGTGGGGACCGCCCGCCTGACCCGGCCGGCTCGCCATGAGCGCGCAGGGGGGAGGGCCTGGACCGGCGCACAACCGGTCCGGGCCCTTTGGCGTTCCGGGCGCCGCGGTCAGCGGGCGCGCAGGGCGCCCTTCAGGACCTTCCCGCTCGCGTTCCTCGGGAGTTCCTGGACGAACTCGACCTCGCGCGGGACCTTGTAGTTGGCCATCTCGCGGCGGGACCAGGCGATCAGGTCGTCGGCGGTGACGCGGGCGCCCGGGCGGCGGACGGCGAAGGCCTTGCCGACCTCGCCGAGCCGCGGGTCCGGGACGCCGATGACGGCGACGTCGGCGATGTCGGGGTGGAGGCCGAGGAGCTGCTCGATCTCGGCGGGGTAGGCGTTGAAGCCGCCGACGATGAACATGTCCTTGATCCGGTCGGTGATGCGGAGGTTGCCCGCCTCGTCGAGGACCCCCACGTCGCCCGTGTGCAGCCAGCCGTCCGCGTCGATCGCCGCGGCCGTCGCCTCCTCGTCCTCGAAGTAGCCGCGCATCACGTGGAAGCCGCGGACCAGGACCTCGCCCGTCTCCGAGAGGCGGAGCTCCGTGCCGGGGACGGGCCGGCCGGACGTCCGCGCGATCACCTCCGGTGCGTCGCCCCGCCGGCACATCGTCACGATGCCGCTCGCCTCGGAGAGGCCGTACGCCGTGAGGACCGTGCCGACCCCCAGCTCGGACCTCAGCCGCTCCACCAGCTGGAGCGGGACGACCGCCGCGCCCGTCACGACGAGGCGGAGGCTCGACAGGTCGTGGGCCGCACGGGCCGGGTGGTCGAGGAGGGACTGGTGGAGGGTGGGCGGGCCGGGCAGGACCGTGACGCGCTCCGCGGCGATGTTGGCCAGGACCGTGTCCACGTTGAAGACCGGCTGCGGGATCATCACCGCACCCCGCTGGAGGCAGGCGATGATGCCGGCCTTGTAGCCGAAGGTGTGGAAGAAGGGGTTCACGATCAGATAGCGGTCGCCCTCCCGCAGTCCGGCGAGCTCGCTCCAGACCGCGTAGCAGCGCAGGGTCTGTTCGTGGGTGATGACGGCGCCCTTGGGGCGGCCGGTGGTGCCGGAGGTGTAGATGATGTCCGAGGGGTCCGACGGGCGCACCGACGCCGCCCTCGACCGGACCTCCTCGGGCCGGATCCCGTCGCCCTCCGCCAGGAAGGACTTCCAGGTCGTGTAGCCGTCGTCGTCGGGCGCCGTGTCGCCGAAGACCACCACCCGTTCCAGGTGCGGTAGTCGGACGCCCGCCCGGCGCAGCGAGGCCACGTACGAGGTCCCCAGGAACGTGCCCGTGACGAAGAGCAGCCGGGCCCGGGAGCGGGCCAGGACGTCGGCGGCCTCCGCCCCCTTGAAGCGGGTGTTGAGCGGGACCAGGACCGCGCCCGCGGTCACGGCGCCGAGCGCCGAGACGATCCAGTCGAGGGTGTTGGGCGCCCAGATCGCGACCCGGTCCCCCGCCCGTACGCCGGTGACGACGCATGCCGCCGCCGCGCGTTCCACCCGCTCGCCGAGTTCCGCGTACGAGATCCGGGTGCGGCCCTCGACGACGGCCTCGCGAGGTCCGTACCGCCCGGCCGCCCAGCGCACCAACTCCGGTATCGAGCCGTACTCCGCCGACATCGCCCACCCCTCCCGTAGCTGACTATCCGTCAGATTAGCTGTAGCCTGACGCGCTGTCAGCAGTGCTGCCGGGCCTGGAGGTCGCCTTGCTCAAGGACGCAACAGCCATCGTCGGGATAGGCCAGACACCCTTCGCCAAACACCTCCCGGAGTCCGAGAAGACCCTCGCCTGCCGGGCGATCCTCGCCGCCCTCGACGACGCGGGCATCGACCCCTCCGAGGTCGACGCCTTCGCCTCGTACACGATGGAGGAGACCGACGAGGTCGAGGTCGCCAAGGCGATCGGCGCCGGGGACGTCACCTTCTTCTCCAGGATCGGATACGGCGGCGGAGGGTCCTGCGCCACCGTCGGACACCTCGCCGCCGCCATCGCCACCGGCCAGGCCACCGTCGGCGTCGCCTGGCGCTCCCGCAAGCGCGGCAGCGGGCCTCGGCCCTGGAAGAACACCGCCGTCCAGCTGCCCACCCCCGGCCAGTGGACCCGGCCCTTCGGACTGCTCCGCCCCTCCGACGAGATCGGCATGCTCACCCGCCGCTACATGCACGAGTACGGCGCCACCCGCGACCACCTCTTCAACGTCGCCCTCGCCTGCCGCAACCGGGCCAACCAGAACCCCGCCGCGATCATGTACGAGCGGCCGCTGACCCGGGAGATGTACATGACCTCCCGCTGGATCAGCGAACCCCTCTGCCTCTTCGACAACTGCCTGGAGACCGACGGCGCCCTCGCCTGCGTCGTCGTCTCCGCCGAACGCGCCCGCGACTGCCGCCAGAAGCCCGTCTACGTGCACTCCGCCGCCCAGGGCCTGCCCGCCCAGCACCACGGCATGGTCAACTACTGGAACGACGACCCGCTCTCGGGGCCCGCCTGGACGGCCGCCCGACACCTGTGGAAGCAGGCCGACTTCGGGCCCGCCGACGTCGACGTGGCCCAGATCTACGACGCCTTCACCCCGCTGATCCCGCTCTCCCTGGAGGGCTACGGCTTCTGCGGCCGTGGAGAAGGCGCCGCGTTCACCGAGGGCGGCGCCCTGGAGATCGGCGGCCGGCTGCCCCTCAACACCGGCGGCGGCGGGCTCTCGGAGGCGTACGTCCACGGCTTCAACCTCATCAACGAGGGCGTCAAACAGCTCCGCGGCGTCTCCACCGCCCAGGTCCCCGACGCCGCCACCTGCCTCGTCACCGCCGGCGAGGGCGTCCCCACGTCCGCGATCCTGCTGAGGAGCTGAGAAGCCCCATGAGCCCCATGCTGACCCCCGTCACCGACGAGGACGGCGCGCCCTTCTGGGAGTACGCCGCCCGCGGAGAGCTGCGCGTCCAGGCCTGCGCGGCCCCCGGCTGCGGCGAACTGCGCTTCCCGCCCCGCCCCTGCTGCCCGCACTGCCACTCCTTCGACAGCACATGGCGCCTGATGTCCGGCCGTGGCCGCATCTGGTCCTTCGTCGTCCCCCACCCGCCGCTGCTCCCGGACTACGCGGCCCAGGCCCCCTACAACGCGGTCCTCGTCGAACTCGCCGAAGCCCCCCGCATCCGTCTTGCCGGCAACGTCGTCGCCTCCCCCGACGCCCCCCTGAACTCCGTCGACCCCGCCCGGCTGCGCATCGGCGCCGCCGTGAAGGTCGTCTTCGCCGACATCGACGGCGTCACCGTGCCCCGCTGGCTCCTGGAGCGCGGATGAGCATCGGCGTGGAGCGGGACAAGGAGACCGGCGTCGCCGTCGTCACCCTCGACCGACCCGGGAAGCACAACGCGATCACCCTGGACATGGCCCGCGCCCTCGCCGAGACCTGGCGCGTCTTCCGCTACGAGGACGAGGTCCGGGCGATCGTCGTCACCGGGGCCGGCGGGCGGGCCTTCTGCACCGGCATCGACCGGTCCGCGAGCGTGCCGCAGCCCTCCTCCCCGTACGCGATCGACGATCCGCTGATCGGCATCGGCCCCAAGGCGAACGACCTGTGGAAACCGGTGATCGCCGCCGTGGAGGGCATGGCCTGCGGCGGGGCGTTCTACCTGCTCGGCGAGGCCGAGTTCCTCGTCGCCGGCCAGGACGCCGCCTTCTTCGACCCGCACACGACGTACGGGATGGTCAGCGCCTTCGAAACCATCCACATGGCCCAGCGGATGCCCTTCGGGGAGGTCGCCCGGATGGCCCTGATGGGCACCGCCGAGCGGATCTCGGCCCGGCGGGCGTACGAGACGGGGCTGGTCAGCGAGCTGACTCCGACGGGCGGGGCGCTCGCCGCCGCGCGCCGGGCCGCGGCCGTCATCGCCTCGTACCCGACCGAGGCCGTGCAGGGGACCGTACGGGCGCTCTGGTCCGCCAAGGAGGCGGCCCGCGCCCAGGCCCTCGCCCACGCGCCGCACCTGGTTGCACTCGGGAATCTGCCACCGGACCGGCAGGCCGAGCTGTTCACCCGAAGGAGCGGCGGGCACCGACTCCGCTAGAGTCCCGGCAGGTCTGTTTTAATGGATCTTCAGTTTGATGAGACACCGTCAACGGCGGTGGGACAGCCCCGCGTTCGCAACCGGATCGGGCCACGCCCGGCCGCTGTGACCTGTAACGGGGAGCTGTGAAGTGGGACGACGCATCGTCAAGGCCGGGCTCGCGGCCGGAGCCGCACTCATGCTCGCCGCCTGTGGTGGCGGCAGCGACCCTGCCGCGATCGGAAGCACCGGCGGCGCCGACGGCGGCGGGAAGAACGGCGGCGCCGGAGAGGGCGGGTCCGACGGTGGCGTGAAGACGGCGCCGCTCGGCCGGCCCGGCACCCTCACCGTCTCCTTCTGCCACGACATCCCGAACGGGAACGGTGGGGAGCTCTACGCGCTCACCGTGCGCTCCCTCTCCGCCAAGGACGCCGCCGTCGTCGCCGAGCGCAGCCTCGTCCTGCCGGAAGGCGTCGAGCCGACGTCCGGGTGCGGCAGCGACGGCCCCGACCACGACGAGTCGTCGGCCTTCAACAAGGACTTCACCCAGGTGGCCGCCATCGTCAGCGCCACCACCGACCGGGCCGCCGCCTTCGACCTGACCACGGGCCAGGAGATCTCGCCGCCCGACAAGGACACCTTCGCCAAGCCCCCGAAGAACGACGGAGCCGCGTTCCACCCGGTCACCGGCCGCCTCTGGTACGACCTGCACGATTCCGCCACCGGCTACGCCTCGCGCGACCCGAAGGGCGGCCCGTCGACCGAGGAGCGCGTCGCCGAGGACAAGGTCCCGGACCTCGTGAAGCGGGACGGCGCCACCGCGAACACCATCCTCGCGATCAACGGCGACTCGGTCGCCACCCCCCAGGGCGGCATCGTGGCCACCGGAAACAGCACCTTCGGCCTCCACCTCAGCCGCGTCGACACCCTCCGCTCCGACGGCTTCCTCAGCGAGATCGAGACGGTCGGCCTGGGGGAGAAGGAGGAGTGGTGCGAGCCGTCGTTCTGGCGCGACGCCACCACCCTGGTCTGCAGTGAGTTCAAGCAGCTCACCTTCAGCGCCGACTACAAGAAGGTCCTGAAGACCGAGCAGCTGGTCCCGGAGAACGACCGGATCAGCCTGCCCCCGGTCCTCGCCCCGGACGGCAAGAGCTTCGCCTTCCTCTCCCACGGCGAGGACGACCAGTGGGCCCTGTTCCGCGGCGACTTCAGCGGCGGCCAGCCCGTCAAGATCGGCAACGTGGACAGGCCGATCGACGGCGCGGAGCACCACCGGACCGCCCTGGTCCGCTGGAGCTGAGCCTCTGACGCCGTCGGCCGGCGCTACTGCTTCCGTACGTCGTACAGGGAGCAGTTCTTCACCTGGCCGACGGCGTTCGGGCTCTTCATCGCGATGTCGTACCGCTTCTCGCCCGGGCCGTCGACGGCGACCGTGATCTCGCCCAGGTCGACCGGCGAGCCGTCGCCCCGTTCGAACTCCACGACGATCCGGTAGGACCCCTCCTGCCCGGCCCGTGCCGTGACCCGCACCGCCGCCGTCGTGTCCGCCTTGCGGGCCGCCTTGCCCTTGCGCTTCTTCTGCGCGGGGTCCACGCAGTCGACCACGACGACCTCCAGGCCGGAGGTCGGGGAAGAGGTCGGCGACGGGGTGTACGTGGAGTCGCCCGAGCCGCCGAAGCCGCCCGAGGCGTCGCCGTCGTAGTCGTCGTAGTCGTCGTTCTTCTTCTTGGAGCTGGAGCAGCCTCCACCGGAGCCGCTGCCGCTCTTGCTCCCGCTCTTGCTCTTGCCCGACTTGCTCGTGCCGCCACTGCTGCCGCCGTGGCTGCTCGTCTGGAAGCCGGTGAGCGCGAGCACCACCACCGTGAGGGTGGCCGCGAGCTTCAGCCGTGTGCGGACCATCGCCGCCCCCTGTTCCTTCGTCGTGTTCGCGTCACCCTAGCGCCGCGGCCGGGCCGCGTGGCGGGGCCCCCGCACCCGGCGTAGCGTCGACACCGAGAGCCGGATCGTGAGGAGGCCGAACGATGATCCGCAACGTCGTCGGCTCGGTCCTGGCCCTCGCCGGAGCGACGGCCGCCGTCTGGAGCCCCTTCCGTGCCTGGTACGACGGCCGT
This sequence comes from Streptomyces sp. NPDC085481, assembly GCF_044541845.1. Lineage (NCBI taxonomy): Bacteria > Bacillati > Actinomycetota > Actinomycetes > Kitasatosporales > Streptomycetaceae > Streptomyces > Streptomyces sp. NPDC085481. The sequence goes on along the minus strand of NZ_JBITTJ010000014.1, from coordinate 90,550 downwards.
CACGGCAGCGACTACCGCATCGAGGACCTGTTCGGCGGCATCACGGACGCCGACTCCGAGGTGATCGGCTCGATCCTGCTGCCCTTCGCCTTCGCCGCCCTGGTCACCCTCGTCGGCATCGTGCTGCGCTCCCGGCTGCTCGTCGCCCTCGCCGGGGTGATCGTGCTGGGCTTCACCATCCTGTGGATGGTGCGGGTCGGGCAGGCCGAGGGCGGGCTGGCCATCGACTCCGGGGGGCAGGGCCTCGGCGACGGGGTCGCGAACGCCTTCGGCGGCGGGGTGCTGCTGCTCATCGGCGCGCTCGTCATGTCCGGGCGGCCCCAGCGACACACCACCCGGGTCGACCGGGCGCCCGCGCACCCGGCGCCCGACGAGCGGGCCCCGGATCCGTACCCGGCGCCCGATCCCGACCACCCGGCGCCCGACGCGTACCCGACACCGCCGTCCCCGTACACGGGCCCGACCCAGACGGCCGGGACGCCGAGCTGGGACCGGGAGCCGCCGCCCCCGGAGCACCGGGCGTAGGGATACGCCTCCAGGGCTACGAGCCCCGGTTGGTCGCCGTCCCCTTCACCGCGTCCAGCGCGTACACGCAGCGGTCCTTGCTGCACGCGTACACGACGCCGTTCCTTGCCACCGGCGAGCCGGTGATCTCGCCGCCGGTCGCGAGCTTCCAGCGGAGCTGGCCGCCGGTCGCGTCCAGGGTGTAGAGCACGTGGTCGGCCGAGCCGAAGTGCACCCGGCCGTCGGCGACGACCGGGGTGCCGATCAGCTCGCCGCCCGCCGCGAAGCGCCACTTCGGGGTGCCGGTGACCGCGTCCAGGGTGTAGAGCGCGCTGCCGCTGCCGACGTGGACGTTGCCCGCGGTCACGAGCACCGGCTCGGTGGACTGGCGGGGCTCGGTCGCGATCCGCCAGCGGTCCTTGCCGGTGGTCGCGTCGAGCGCGTACACCGTGCCGAGGTGGTCGGCGAGGTAGACCCCGCCGCCCGTGACGGCCGGTCCCGGCGCGAAGGCCGGCGGCGACAGGAAGACGGCCGGCGCCTCGAAGTGCCAGCGCACGTGCCCGCTCGCGATGTCGACGGACAGCACCCGGGTACCGGCCGCGATGTACACGCAGCCGTCCTCGGCCGGGGCGACCCGCACCGGCACGTGGGCGCAGGAGGCCGCGTCGCCGACCGGGTACGACCAGCGCTCCACCCCCGTACGGGCGTCCAGCGCCTGAAGCCGGGCGTCGCGCCACACGTACACGGTGTCGCCGTGCACGGCGGGGCCGCCCTCGGGCGTCTCGAAGTCGGTCTGGGCCCCGGTGACCTCCCACAGCTTCGCGCCGTTGGAGGCCTCCCAGCCCTGGACGCCGCCGCCCCTGGTGCCGGTCACGACGGTGCCGCGGTCCACCTGGAGGGAGTACACCCAGGCGTCCGTGTGCAGCCGCCAGCGCTCGCTGCCGTCAGTGGCGTCGAGCGCGTAGAGGGTGGGCCCGTCGGAGGCGTGGATACGGCCGCCGGCGACCGCCATCGACCAGGCCACGTCCCGGGTCTTGAACTGGCGCCGGCCGCTCGCCGTGTCCAGGGCGTGCACCTCGAACGAGGTGACGTAGAGCAGGTCGCCGTCGACGACCGGGGTGCCCCACACGTCGTTGGACATGCGGAAGCGCCAGGGCCGCCAGTGTCCTGGCGCGTCGGGCGCGGACGGGGGCTGCGCCTCGGGGGCCTGGGCGGGGCTCGGCAGTGGGCGGGAGCCCGGCGGCGGGCCGGGCTCGGCGCCGTTCGTGCCGCCGCCGGGCGGGCGGACCCAGCCGGTGGCGGTGCCCGCGGCGGCGCCGAGGCCCAGGCCGACGTGGGCGCGGGTGTCGGCGACCCGGGGGCCGGGGCCGATGGGCACGGCCGCGCCGGCGAGCCGTACGGGACCGGCGTCCGACTCGGCGGGACCGGCGTGCCGGCCGCCGCCGAGGCGGTCCGTGGCCCAGTCTCCGTGGCGGTCCGCGTGCCGGTCCGCGTGCCGGTCGCCGAGGCGGTCGGTATGGCGGTCCCCGTGCGGATCCCCGAGCCGGTCCGTGTGGCGGTCCGTGTGGCGGTCTCCGTGCCGGTCCGACCTGGGGTCCCCGCTCCAGTCGGCGGGCTGCCGGGGCGGGCGGGGCGGCATCTGCGGGCCGGGCGGGGGCGGGGTGCTGCGGCCGCCGCGGCGGGCCTCGATCATGGCGGTGGCGCGCTCGGGCAGCCAGGCCGCCGCCGTACCGCTGTCGTCGCTGCCGGAGCCGAAGAGGTGCGGGGCGAGCTGGGCCTGGAGGTCGGCCGGGGTGGGGCGCCCCGCGACGTCCATCTGCATGCACGAGTCGATCAGCGGCCGCAGCTCGTCGGGCAGCCCCTCCAGGTCGGGGCCCTCGCGCAGCAGCATGAAGACGGTCTCGACCGGGTTGGCGCCATGGAAGGGCGCGTGCCCGGTGGCGGCGAAGACCAGCATGGAGCCCAGCGAGAAGACATCGCTCGCGCCGGTGACGCTGCGCGAGTCGCGGGCCTGCTCGGGGGACATGTAGGCCGGGGTGCCGACGGCGACGTTGGTCATGGTCAGGCGCGTGTTGGAGACGCCGGACGCGATGCCGAAGTCGATCACCCGGGGGCCGTCCTCGACGACGAGGACGTTGGACGGCTTGAGGTCGCGGTGGACGAGGCCGGCACCGTGGATGGACTGCAGGGCCTCGGCGACGCCGGCCGCGAGCCAGCGCACCGCCTGGGCCGGGAGCGGCCCGCACTCGTTCACTATCTCCTCCAGGGAGGGCGCGGGGACGTACGCGGTCGCGAGCCACGGCACGGCGGCGCGCGGATCGGCGTCGACGACGGCCGCGGTGTAGAAGCCGGACACCGCGCGCGCCGCCTCCACCTCACGGGTGAAACGGACGCGGAACAGCTGGTCCTCCGCGAGCTCGGTCCGCACCGTCTTGATCGCCACGCGACGCCCGGACGCCGAGCGCGCGAGATAGACGAGACCCATTCCGCCCGCACCGAGCCGGCCCAGCACCTCGAAGGGCCCGATCCTTCTCGGGTCGTGCTGCGTCAGCTGCTCCACTTGCCTGCCACCTCCCCGTAGGGCCATGAGATTACGGCCCCGTGGACCCTGATTCTTCCTGTCCGAGGCGGTGGTTGCGAACCCGGGGGCAGATCGGGGTGTCCTACGTCATATCGCCGGGCTTTTCATCGGTCCGGGCCCAGATCCGGGAGCCGCCCTCGGCATCGGGATCCGGCTACGGCTACGGCTACGGCTCCGGGTCCGGCTCCGGCTCCGCCAGGATCGCGAAGCGGGCGCCCTGGTTGTCGTGGAGGACGGCGATGCGGCCGTGCGGGGTGTCGAAGGGGTCGGTCGCGATCCGGCCGCCGAGGCGTACGGCGGTGGCGCAGGTCTCGTCGCAGTCGTGGACGGCGAAGTAGACGAGCACGTGGCCGGGCATCTCGGCGGGGAAGGCGTCGGTGATGACGGCCCGGCCGCCGAAGGCGGTGTCGTCGCCCGTTCGGGAGCCGGGCGGGGACCAGACGCGGTAGTCGAAGCCGCTCGAACGGTCCTCATCGGCGGGGTCGACCTGGCGGCCGAGCCACCCGAAGACGGTGGCGTAGAAGGTGTCGACCGCCCCGGGATCGCGGGTGTAGACCTCCATCCAGCAGAAGGCGCCCGGCTCGTTGATCGTCTCGAAGCCGTCGTCCTCACCGGACTGCCGGAGTCCGAAGACGGCGCCACCGGGGTCGGCGGCGAGGGCCAGGACGCCGAAGGGGCCGACGGGGTAGGGCTCCATGACCATCTGCCCGCCTGCCGCCCTGATCCGGGCGGCGACGGTGCCGGCGTCACCGGTGGCGAGGTAGACGGTCCAGGTGGTGGGCATCCGGCCGTCGCGCTTGGGGAGGAGGCCGGCGACGCGGCGGCCGTCGAGGAGGGCCTCGTCGCGGTCGGGGTCGAAGGTCCAGCCGAAGAGCTCGCCGTAGAAGCGCTTGCCCGCCTCGAGGTCGGGAAGCTGCGCGTCCACCCAGCACGGGGTGCCCTGTGTGAATACGGCCATGGCTCCACGCTAGGGTCCTGACCCCTGCGCCGCACCCCTCCAAAAACGAACATATGAGCCTTTAGGGGGGCGGGAGCCCTTGTCCTGCTTGGGTTGTCCACCGAAGTTGTCCACAGGCTGTTAATAAGCCTATCGAGGTGCGGGGTGGTGCCGGACGGGCCCGAGGCGAGCCGGAGGCGGGCCCGCACCCCATTTGCAGTCGGCCGAATCGCGCGCCGATCACCCGTCGGTAAGCTGACGGCATGACAGGACAAGTACGCACCGTCGACGGCCGCGTGGCCGGACGACGCGGCCAGGCGACGCGGCAGAAGCTGCTCGACTGCCTCGGCGAGATGCTCAGCTCCTCGCCTTACCGGGACGTCAAGGTCATCGACGTGGCCCGGAAGGCGGGTACGTCACCCGCGACGTTCTACCAGTACTTCCCTGACGTCGAGGGCGCCGTCCTCGAGATCGCGGAGGAAATGGCCAAGGAGGGCGCGGGGTTGACCGATCTGGTCTCCGGTCGCTCCTGGGTCGGCAAGGCCGGCTGGCAGACCTCCGAGGAACTGGTCGAGGGATTCCTGGACTTCTGGCGCCGGCACGACGCGATCCTGCGGGTGGTGGACCTCGGGGCCGCGGAAGGCGACAAGCGGTTCTACAAGATCCGCATGAAGATCCTGAACTCGGTCACCAACTCCCTGACGGACGCGGTGAAGGAGCTCCAGTCGAAGGGCAAGGTCGACAAGGACGTCAGCCCCGCGGCGATGGCGGGTTCGCTGGTGGCGATGCTGGCCTCGGTCGCCGGCCACCAGAAGGGCTTCCAGACCTGGGGCGTGAAGCAGGCCGAACTGAAGCCGAACCTGGCCCTGTTGGTGCACCTGGGGATCACGGGCAAGAAGCCGACGAAGTAGCCCCCAGGGAGCACCGACTCCCTTCACCCGTCCTGTCGCGCCGGCGGCGGCCCCGTATCCGTACGGGTGCTGCCGCCGGCGTTCCTGTTCCGGGGCGCCGCCCCACCGCGTCAGGGGACGCGGGTCAGCCTGAAGAGCCGTATCTCCCGCTCGATCCGCGCCTGGTACGTCGCGTACGGCGGCCAGAAGGCCAGGACCGCCTGCCAGGCCGCCGCCCGCTCCTGACCGGCGAGCAGCCGCGCCCGTACGGGGAAGCGGTCGCCCCGCCAGCTGATCTCGGCGTCCGGATGGGCGAGCAGGTTGGCGGTCCAGGCCGGGTGCCCCGGGCGGCCGAAGTTGGAGCCGATCAGGAGCCAGGTCCCGTCCGGTTCGGGCATGCAGGCGAGCGGCGTCACGCGCGGCTGCCCGGACTTCGCCCCCTTGGCGGTGAGGATCACCCCCGGCAGCATCCGGGCGCTGAGCAGCACCTTGCCGCGGGTCAGCCGGTGCACGGCCCGGTCCATGGCGGGGATGAAGTGCGGGGCGACCTTGGCGAAGGCGCGGGTGGAGGAGACCTTCTGCATCACGCGGAGCCCGATGGGCATCTAGGCCACCTCTCCGAAGAGCCCGCCGCGTTCGGCGGCGCGGGCGCGCAGCCGGTGGGCGGGGCCGAAGAGGAGCTCGTCGGCGGCCGCGCGCTTGAAGTAGAGGTGGGCGTCGTGCTCCCAGGTGATGCCGATCCCGCCGTGCAGCTGGATCGTCTCGGCGGCGGCCGCGCGCAGGGCTTCGAGGGCCTGGGCGAGGGCGAGCCCGCCGGACTCCTCCTCGTTTTCCCCCTCGTCCAGGACGGCGCAGTAGGTGAGCGAGCGGGCCGACTCGACCTGGACGAGGAGGTCGGCGAGGCGGTGCCTGACCGCCTGGAAGGAGCCGACGGGACGCCCGAACTGCTCGCGGGTGCCGACGTATTCGACGGTGCGGTCGAGGGCGGCGCGGGCGGCGCCGACCGCCTCGGCGGCGAGGGCGACGGCCGCCGTGCGTCCGGTCGCGGCGAGGGCGCCGAGTACGGGGAGCGGCTCGCCCGCCTCATCACCCAGCAACTCGGCTTCGACGTCGCGGAGTTGGATGGTGGCCTGGGAGCGGGTGACGTCCAGGGCGGGTTGCCGGTGTCGTACGAGACCGGTGGCGCCGGTCCGGACGAGGAAGAGCAGGGTGCGGCTGCACGGGAAGCCGCCGGTGTGCGCGGCGACCAGGAGCAGTCCGGCGCTGTGCCCGTCGAGGACGTGGACGGCCTCTCCGTACAGCGACCAGCGCTCGGCGCCGGCCGGCCGGGTCGCCTGGATGCCGCCGGAGCGCCCGCCGCCGGCCCAGGGTTCGGCGGCGTTGTCCCCGGTGAGCCCGAGGGCGAGCGGGAGGACACCGCCGGGAATGGCGAGGGCGCAGGTCAGGGAGCCGTCGGCGATCCGGGGCAGGAGCTCGGCGCGCTGCCGCTCGGTGCCGAGGGCGTGGATCAGCGGGGCGGCGAGGACGGCGGTGGCGAGGAGCGGGGAGGGGGCGAGGGCGCGGCCGGTCTCCTCGCAGGCGAGGGCGAGTTCGGCGGCGGTGCAGCCGACTCCGCCGTACTTCTCGGGCAGGGCGAGTCCGGGCAGGCCGAGGGTGCCGGCCATGGTGGCCCAGAGTTCGGTGTCGTACCCCTCGGGCGTCCGGACGGCGGCGCGGATCTCGGCCGGTCCGGCTCGTTTGGCCAGGAGTTCGCGCAGGGTGCGGCGGATCTCCTGCTGCTCTTCGGTGACGGCGGCGGTACGCATGGGGCTCCCCTCCGTATCTGACGGGGCGTCATGTTAGAGGGGTGTACGACAGAAGCACAGCCCGTCAAGCCCTCGGGATTCCCGGCTATCTGATGTACCGTCAGATTCATGGCCACCACCCCGCGGGACCGCCGCCGTCGCGTCGCCGTCGTCGGCATATCCCTCTCCGACTGCGGCCGCGTCGACGAGGCCACCCCCTACGCCCTGCACGCCCAGGCCGCCCGCCGCGCCCTCGCGGACAGCGGGCTCGACCGCTCGGTGATCGACGGCCTCGCCTCGGCGGGCCTCGGCACCCTCGCCCCGGTCGAGGTCGCCGAGTACCTGGGGCTCCGGCCCCGCTGGGTGGACTCGACCGCCGTCGGGGGCGCCACCTGGGAGGTCATGGCCGCGCACGCCGCCGACGCGATCGCCGCGGGCCACGCCAACGCGGTCCTGCTCGTGTACGGCTCCACGGCCCGCGCCGACATCAAGGCACGGCGCCGGACCTCCAACCTCTCGTTCGGCGCCCGCGGCCCGCTCCAGTTCGAGGCGCCGTACGGCCACACACTGATCGCCAAGTACGCGATGGCCGCCCGCCGCCACATGCACGAGTACGGCACCACGCTCGAGCAGCTGGCCGAGGTGGCCGTCCAGGCCCGGGCCAACGCGGCGCTGAACCCGGAGGCGATGTTCCGGGACCCGATCACGGTCGACGACGTGCTCGACGGCCCGATGATCGCGGACCCCTTCACCAAGCTGCACTGCTGCATCCGCAGCGACGGCGGCTGCGCGGTGCTCCTCGCCGCCGAGGAGTACGTCCCCGACACGGCCAAGGCGCCGGTGTGGGTGCTCGGCACGGGCGAGCACGTCTCGCACACGACGATGTCGGAATGGGAGGACTTCACGGTCTCCCCGGCAGCGGTCAGCGGCCGGCTCGCCTTCGAGCGCGCCGGCGTGAGCCCCTCCGACATCGAACTGGCCGAGATCTACGACGCGTTCACGTACATGACGCTGGTGACCCTGGAGGACCTGGGCTTCTGCGCGAAGGGCGAGGGCGGGGATTTCGTCGGGACGAAGGACCACCTCCCGCTGAACACGGACGGCGGCGGCCTCTCGGCCTGCCACCCGGGCATGCGCGGCCTCTTCCTCCTCGTCGAGGCGGTCCGGCAACTACGCGGCGAGGCCCCGGGCCTCCAGGTCCGCCGCCCGGACGGCTCCCTCCCGGAACTGGCGGTGGCGTCGGGCACGGGCGGCTGGTTCTGCTCGTCGGGGACGGTGGTCCTGGGAAGGGGCTGAGCCACCCGGCCTCCGCGCCGAGAAATCTATACAAGCGTCATAGACAAGCGTGTAGGACATCCGTATAGTCATGGGTGCGGGGCCGGACGGGCCCCGCACCACCCGACAAGGAGTCCTGCCATGACCGGCATCGCCCGCACCGCCAAGACCGTCCTGATCTCCGGCGCCTCGATCGCCGGCCCGGCCCTCGCCCTCTGGCTGCACCGCTACGGCTTCGCGCCCACCGTCGTCGAGCGCGCCCCCGAACTGCGCACCGGCGGCTACAAGGTCGACCTGCGCGGCGGCGCCATCGAGATCTGCCGGCGGATGGGGATCCTCGACGAGGTCCGCGCCCACTCCACCGACATGGACGGCGGCTCGTACGTCGACTCCCGGGGCCGCACGGTCGGGGAGCTGCCGGCCGAGATCTTCGGCGGCCGGGAGGAGCAGGACGACGAGATCATGCGCGGGGACCTCGCCCGCATCCTGTACGAGCGCACGCGGGACGACGTCGAGTACCTGTTCGGCGACTCCATCGCCGCGCTCGACGACGACGGCGACGGCGTGGACGTCACCTTCGAGAGCGGCAACCGCCGCCGCTTCGACCTGGTGGTGGGCGCGGACGGACTGCACTCGAACACCCGGCGGCTCGTCTTCGGCGACGAGCGGCGGTTCAAGCGCCACCTCGGCGCGTACATCTCGATCTTCACGGCCCCCAACCGCCTGGGCCTGACCCGCTGGGAGACCTACCACGCCCGCCCGGACAAGCTGATCTCCGTCTACAGCACGGCCGGTGAGGGCGCGCACACCGCCAAGAACTGCTTCGTCTTCGCCGCCCCCGCCGAACTCACCTACGACCACCGGGACACCGACGCCCAGAAGCGCCTCCTCGCGGACGCCTTCGCCGGCGACGACTGGGAGATCCCGCGGCTGATCGCGGACTCGGCGCACGCCGACGACTTCTACTTCGACTCCGTCGCGACCATCGAGATGGACCGCTGGTCCCGGGGCCGCGTCGTCCTGCTCGGCGACGCCGCCCACTGCACCTCCCCCGCCTCCGGCCAGGGCACCGGCCTCGCCCTCACCGGCGCGTACGTCCTGGCCGGCGAACTCGCGGCGGCGGGCGGCGACCACGCGGCGGCCTTCGCGGCGTACGAGGAGGTCATGCGGCCGGGCGTGGAACTGAACCAGCGGTTCGCGGCGTCCTTCGCCAAGGAGATGACGGTCTCCTCGCGCTGGAAGATCGCCCTGCGGATGTTCATGGTGCGCACCCTGCCGAAGACCCCCTGGAAGAACCTGATCGCGAAGAAGATCCGCGAGGAGATCCAGAAGGCGGCGAACGCGGTGCCGGTGAAGGACTACGCGACCTTCGAGACGGTTTGAACGAGTTCGAAAACCTCTTCCGAACAGCCGTGCCGATTGTTACGATCACGCCTTCGGGCCAGGGCTGCCGGAGGGGGCGGCGCGCGAGACGCGACCGCGAAAGGCGCCGCCCGATGCCTGAACAGGCTCCTGGAGGGGACTCTCGTGAACCAGAACCCGCGCACCCGCGCCCGCACGCAGACAGCGCTCGCCGTCGCCACGACCTTGGCCATCGCGGCCGGCCTCACCGCCGCGACCACGGTCTCGGCCACGGCCGCACCGGCGGCCCCGACCGCCACCGACGAGGTCGTCGTCCCGAACCCCGGCCGCTTCCAGCCGCGTGGTGAGGAACTGGGCCAGGCCGGCGACACGGGCTACGCCCACCGCCGGGAGGGCGGAGGCGGCTGGGCCTGGAGGGACACCGGGACCGGCGCGGAGACGGCGATCACCGAGGAGCAGGCCAAGGGCCACTCGGGCCTGTACGCCACGGTCGACGAGGACCCGGAGATCACCCTCGACCGCGTCACCGTCAAGGAGGTCGCCACCGGCCAGGAGCGCCTCAGGCTGACGCTGCCGGGCAACCGGCGGTTCGCAGGGGCCTACACCACCGACACCGTGGTGACGACGGGAGGCGCCGACCAGGCGCAATACGGCTCGTTCCAGCTGCAGCAGGTCAAGGACGGCAAGACCACCGAGGTTCCGGTGACGGGGCTCCTGGGGACCTTCGACGAGCTGAGCGTGGTCCGGCAGGACGCCCACGGCGCCTTCATCCGCGTATGGCAGGAGGGGCACCTCTTCGAGCAGGACTACCTCCTCGACTACGCGACCGCGACGCTCAAGGGCACGGCGATGACCGGCGAGGGCGTCGTCGTCTCCCTGGGCGCCGAGCGCATCGCCTACTACGACGTCGTGAACAACCGCGCGTTCACCGCACCGCGCGCCACCCCCGCGGCGACCACCGAGACGCAGGTGCCGGCGCTTCAGGACACCTGGGAACCGGTCGTGACGGCCGTCGGCGACTGGCTCCTCGTCACCGAGAGGGCCTCGGACCGCACCGCCACCACCGGGGGCAACCCGCTGCGGGCCGTCCGCCTCGACACCGGCCAGGTCGAGGAACTCCTGCCGCACGCAGAAGCTCAGCTGGCGACCGCACCTGACGGCAGCGTCCTCGCCGTCGGCGGCACGGGCGCCGACGCCTGGGCCGTACGCCGCGTCACCGTCGGCGAGAACGGCGTCCCCACGCTCGCGACGGTCGCCGACGTACCGGCGTACCCCGCGCACTTCGCAGGCATCGCCCTCGGCGGCGGCCGGCTGAGCTACCTGAGCACCGACCTCCCCGGCATCGACGCCGTGGGCCTTCACGACGTCGACACCGACCTGGCCGCCACCCCGCCCACGGCCGGCGCACCGAAACTGCGGACGAGGCTCATCGCACCGTCCTCGCCGGGTCTGGTCTCGCTCGGCGACGGCGACTCGGTGTACTCCGACGGCAAGCGCCTGTACGCCCGGACCGACGGCACGACCTCCCGCACCGCGGACCTGCCGGTCGCCAACGCCACCGTGATCGACGGCGCCGGTCGCTACGTGCTGGCCGAGCACGGCACCACGAAGTACGTCGCCGACCTGGAGAACGGCAATCCCGACCGGCCGGACGTGCTGCTCACGCTCACCGACTCCGCCGCGGCGCTGTGGCACGACAAGGTCTGGAAGCCGGCCGACACCCCCGGCCACGTCAACACGTACGACCTGGACGAACTCCGCACCGTCGGCGACGTCGACCTCGGTTCCGGCTGTCGGCCGACCGAGCTCCAGGCCGTCAGCCGGTGGCTGTACTGGGCCTGCGGAGCCGACAAGGCCGGTGTCTACGACATCGACCAGAAGAAGAGCGTGCCGGTTCCGGCGGGGGAGGCCCTGCTCGGCGACGGCTTCGTCGTGCGCCACGAGGGCGACAAGCTGAAGCTGACCGCCGCCGCATCCGGCGCGACCAGGGACTTCGCCGACCTCCCGGCCGGAATGGGTTCGGGCCGCCGGTCGACCTGGACCGTGGACAAGTTCGGCGGCGGTATCGCCTACCTCGACGCCGAGAAGAACATCCACGTCAAGAGGTCCGGCGCGACTCCCCAGAGCCTCGGCGCCGTGACGCACTCGATCGGCCCCGTCACCTTCCAGGGCGCCGGTGTCGAACCCGGCCCCGCCACCTGGTCCCCCGTGTTCCGCTTCTCCAAGCCGGTCGGCTCCTGGGAGCTGCGCATCGCGAAGGGCAACGGCGAGGGCGTCCGCTCCCTCACCGGCACGCGCGGCACCGGTGCCGCCGCCCGCCCGCAGTGGGACGGCAAGGACGCGCGGGGCCGCGCCGTCGAGTCCGGGCAGTACCGCTGGGAGCTCGTCGCCCGTCCGCTGGACGGCGTCGGACCCTCGCAGTCGTTCTGGGGCGCGTTCGGCGTCACCGGCAGCTCGCTCACCACGCTGCCCGGCACCTACTCCCCCGTGACGCCCGCCCGCCTCCTCGACACCCGCTCCGGCCTCGGCGCCCCGAAGGCGAAGGTCGGCCCGGGCGGCACGGTCCGCCTGAAGGTGGCCGGCCAGGCGGGGGCGCCCGCCGAGGGGCTCACGGCGGTGGTCCTCAACGTGACCGCCACCAACGCGACCAAGGCGAGCTTCGTCTCCGTCTACCCGTACGAGACGCAGCGCACGTCCGCCTCGAACCTCAACTTCACGGCCGGCCGGACCGCCGCCAATCTGGTGACCGTCCCGGTCGTCAACGGCTGGGTGGAGCTCTACAACAAGAACGGCTCCGTCGACCTGCTCGCCGACATCGCCGGCTACTACACCGAGGGCACCGCGGGCTCGGCCTACCAGCCCGTCACCCCGACCCGTCTCCTGGACACCCGCACCGGCACCGGTGCGCCGAAGGCGAAGGTCGCGGCAGGCGGCACCGTGACGCTGGCGGTCACCGAGCCGGGGGTCACCGCGGTCGCCATGAACGTGACGGCGACCAACGCGACGGCGGCGGGCTTCGTCTCGGTCTACCCGTACGGCACCGCCCGTCCGGACGTCTCGAGCCTCAACTTCGCGGCCGGGCAGACCGTTCCGAACCTGGTGATCGTCCCGGTCAAGGACGGCAAGGTCACCTTCTACAACCGGGCCGGCACGGTCGACCTGCTCGCCGACGTCGCCGGCTACTTCAAGCCGGGCGCCGGATCGGTCTTCACCGGCATGCAGCCCAAGCGGCTGATGGACACCCGTGACGGCACCGGCGTCCCCAAGGCCAAGGTCGGCCCGGGCAAGACGGTTTCGCTCACCGTCGGCACGAAGTACAAGGCCGTCGTCCTCAACGTCACCGCGACGAACCCGACCGAGGGGAGCTTCGTCTCGGTGTACCCGTACGGGACGGCCCGCACCTCCGCGTCGAGCCTCAACTTCTCCACCGGGCAGACCGTGCCCAACCTGGTGATCGTCCCCGTCAAGGACGGCAAGGTCACCTTCTACAACAAGAACGGCTCGGTCGACCTCATCGCGGACGTGACCGGCTACTACACCGACTGATACCGCCGTCGCGCGGCCCGCACCACCCGCCGCAGGGCCTCATGATGGGCGACATGAATGAGTCGCGCTTCATCGAGGCCCTGCGGTCTTCCCGTGTCTGGGAAGCCGAACTGCCCTCCTTCGACCCGTCCGACGTGCCCGCCGAGCCGGTCGCGCTGTTCCGCGCCTGGTTCACGGCCGCGGTGGACGCCAAGGCCGCCGAGCCGCACACCATGGCGCTCGCGACCGTCGGCGAGGACGGGCGGCCGGACGTACGGATCGTGATGCTGCACGACGCGGACGCGCGCGGCTGGCACTTCGGCTCGCACGCGGGCAGCGCGAAGGGCCGGCAGCTCGCCGCCCGGCCCGAGGCCGCCCTCACCTTCTACTGGCCGGTGCAGGGCCGCCAGGTGCGGGTGCGCGGCCGGGTCGTCACCGGGACCGCCGAACAGGCGTACGCGGACCTGCACGCCCGGACCACCGGCGCCCTGGCCGCCGCGCTCGTCGGGCACCAGAGCGAGGTCCTCGGCTCGCTCGACGAGCTGGCCGGGGCGAGCGCGGCGGCCTGGGAGCGGGCGCGGCGCGAACCGGACGCGCCCGCCCCGGGCTGGACCGTGTACGTGGTGGAGCCGGCGGAGGTGGAGTTCTTCCAGGGCGACGCCCAGCGCCGCCACGTACGGCTGCGCTACCGCCGTACGCCCGGGGGAGGTTGGGACCGCGAGCTGCTGTGGCCGTAGGCGACGGGGGCGCGGCCCGACCGGACCGCACACCCGCCCCCTCTGCGCCGCGCCCGCTACACCGCCGCCAGCGCCAGCGTCGGCGACTGCCTCGACGCCCGCACGGCCGGGTAGAGGCCCGCCACCGTGCCGATCGCCAGGGTCGCGGCGAATCCGCCCGCCGCCGCCCACGGCGGGACCACCCAGGGCAGTCCGCCGGTCGACGCGTACACCGCCGTCGCCGCCGCGCCGAGCGCCACGCCCGCGAGCCCGCCGAGACCCGAGAGCATCAGGGACTCGGTGACGAACTGGAGCCGGATCTGACCCCTGGTCGCGCCGAGCGAGCGGCGCAGGCCGATCTCGTGACGGCGCTCCAGGACAGAGATGATCATGGTGTTGGCGACGCCGACGCCGCCCACCAGCAGGGCGATCCCGCCCAGGCCCAGGAGCAGCGTCGAGAACGCGCCCTCCGTCGCCGCCTTCGCCTTGAGCGCCGACGACGGGTCGCCGACCGAGACGTTCTGCGGGTTCTGCGGGTCGATCGTCGGGGCCAGGAGCCGCTGCACCTGCCGTACGGACGCGTCCGTGGACCGCTCGTACACCGCCGTCGGGTGCCCGTCGAAGCCGAGCAGCCGCTGCGCGCCGGTCCAGCCCACCAGTGCCGAGCGCTCGATCTCGGGGGCGAGCGGCAGCGGGTCGAGGATGCCGACGACGGTGAAGTACCGGTCGTCGATCCAGACCTGCCGGCCGGGCCGGTCGACGCCGAGCCGTTCGGCCGCGACATGCCCCAACACCACGGACGGATAACGGCCGTTGGCGGCGTTCAGCCAGGTCCCGGACCCCATAGTGCCGCGCAGCACGTCGAGCAGCCCCTCCGTCGCCGCCTTCACCGCGATGCCGCCCGTCTCGCCCTCCGGGATCTTCTCCGAGCGGCGCACCGATCGGGCGAGGTCGCCCGTGCCGCCCGCCTTCTCGACGCCCTCGATCCGGCCGACCATGCCGACCGCGTCCTCGGGCAGCTTGACCTGCTGACCGCTGAACATGCCCTCGCCCGGCTTCGCGACCAGCATGTTCGTGCCGAGCGCGTCCAGCTGCCGCAGCAACTGCGCCTGACTGGAGGCCGAGATGCCGACCACCGCGATCATCGTCGCGATGCCGATCGCGATACCGAGCGCCGAGAGCACCACGCGTACGGGGCGGCTGCGCAGCCCGGCCGAGCCGACGTGCAGGACGTCGCGCGGCCCGAGCCGGGCGGCCTTCAGCGCACGAGCGCGAGCGCGACCGCTGCCACGAGCACGACCACTTCTGCGACCGGCCATCAGACCACGACCTTTCCGCGGGCCGTGTCCGCCACCACCCGGCCGTCCTTGATCCTGACCTGGCGCGGCAGTCTTCCCGCGATCTCGGTGTCGTGGGTGATGACCGCGATCGTCGCGCCCTCCGCGTTCAGCGTGTGCAGCAGGTCCATGACGGCCTCGCCGGACGCCGAGTCCAGCGCGCCCGTCGGCTCGTCCGCGAGCAGCAGATCGGGCTGTCCGACCACCGCCCGGGCGATCGCGACGCGCTGCTTCTGGCCGCCGGAGAGCTCGTGCGGCCGGTGGTGCATCCGGTCGGCGAGGCCGACCCGGGCCAGCGCCTCGGCGGCCATCGCCCGACGCCTGGGCCGGGGCAGGCCGGAGTAGAGCAGCCCTTCGGCGACGTTCTCCAGCGCGCCGACGCCCGGCACGAGGTGGAAGGCCTGGAAGACGAAGCCGATGTGGCGGGCGCGCAGCGCGGACAGCCGCCGGTCGGTGAGCGCGGCGATGTCGTGCCCGGCGATCGCGACGGTGCCGCTCGTCGGACGGTCCAGGGTGCCGACGATGTGCAGCAGGGTCGACTTGCCCGAGCCTGAGGGGCCGACGATGCCGACCAGCTCGCCCGCACCGACGGTCAGGTCGACGCCGTCGAGGGCGCGGACACCGCCCGCGTACTCCTTCACGACGCCTTTCAGCTCCACGACGTGCTCACCGACGGGCGAACTGACGGGTGCCTCGCCCTCGCTCGTGCCCACGGGCGCCTCGCCCTCGCTCGTGCCCACGGGCGCCTCGCCCTCGCTCGTGCCCACGGGCGCCTCGCCCTCGCTCGTGCCCACGGGCGCTTCGACCTCGCTCATGCCGACGGCACCCCGACCTTCATGCCCTCGCGCAGCCCGCCCCCGCTGATCTCCACCCGGCCCTGCCCGAACATCCCGAGCTCGACCTTCACGTCCCTGGCCCTGCCGTCCTCCACCACCTGGACGCCGAAGCCGCCCTCGGGCAGGGCCAGCAGGGCGTTGACGGGTACGGACAGGACGTCCTGGCGGGTCTCGCCGGTGAGGTCGACGGTGACCGGCGACTGGTCGACGCCGTCGGCCTTGTCCGGGTCGTCGAACGAGACGGTGATGTCGATCTTCGGGGTCTTGTCCTGCGGGTCGTCGCCCGCCGTCGCGGTCTTGCCGACGGCCGACACCTTCCCCGGCAGCTGCGTGCCGTCCGGCAGCGTCACCTGCACCCGGGTGCCGGCCTTCGCCGAACCGGCCTCCGACGCGGGCACCTTAAAACTCACGACCCGCTCCGAGCCGGTCACCGTGAGGACCGGGCCGCCGGGCGTGACCCGGTCGCCGGGCGCGATCCGGCCGTCGCCGCCGGAGCCGCCGCCCGAGCCCGAACCCCCGCCCCCGCCCGGCTCCTTGACCCGTACGGCGCTGCCCGCGAAGGCGATACGGTCCGGACCGACGGTGCCGGTCTGCTTCAGGTCGTGGGACTTCTGCCAGCGCTTGACGGCGGCGGCCGTCTTCGCCGTGTACTCCTCGTCGACGTCGAAGCCGGTGAACCCGAGCGCGGCCAGGTTCTCCTCCAGCTGCCGTACGTCCTTGCCCTTGTCGCCCGTCTTGAGCGTCCGGTACATGGGCTCGGAGCCGTACATCAGCCGGACCGCCTCGCCGTCGACCTCGTAGAGCCGCCCGTCCCGCTTCACGACCGAACCGCTCGGGGCGAGCCAGGTCAGGGTCCCGCCCGCGCCGCCCGCGTTGATCTTGCGCTCGCCGAGGTGGCCGAGGGTGCCGTCCTGCTGGGAGCTGTTGCTGAGGTCGCCGCGGGTGATCGTGCCGGTGGCGGGCGGCAGGCCCCTGGAGCCGGCGGCCCCGGTCTTCGGCTGCTCCGGGCCCGCGGACAGGGCGGTGACGGCGGCGCCCGCGCCCGCGACCGCGACGATCGCCGCGAGGGCGACCAGCAGCCTGCGCCGGCCCATCGGGCGCTCCCCGGCGCTCATCGGCCCACGCCCTCGCACGCCTTGGCGGCCTTCTCGAACTTCTGCTTCTCCACGCCCTGCGGTATCGGCATGGCCGCCTGCCCGCCGCCCCCGAACTTCGGGTCGGGCATGTCGAAGCCGTTCTCGCGCATGCACTTCGCGTACGCGAGCGCCTTGTCCTTGTCGGCCTGCGTCGGCTCCTTGCCGAAGCCGGCCCCGCCGCCCGCCTTGCTCTGGCAGGCCTTGAACGCCTTCTCCATCTTCTCCTTCGACATGCCGTCGCCCCCGATGGTGAGCCCGACGCCCTGCTCGCCCGGCTTGGGCTCCGGCACGTCGAGGCCCTGCTCGCGCAGGCACTTGCGGTGCTCGAAGGCCTGGTCGGCCTTCTTGCCCTCCTCGCTCACGCTCCCGTCGTCCTTCCCGCCCGCTCCGGAGGAACCGGCACAGGCGGTGGCGAACAGGGAGAGGGCGGCGGCCAGGGACGTGGCGGCGGCCGCGCGGGTGATCCGTCGAATCGTCATGGCGTGGAGGGTGCAGCGAAGGGATGTTTCGCTTCTCTCAGCGGTTTCGTTTACACCGGCGAAAGGTCCCTTTCGGATACACAGGGGCCATGCGCGTACTGGTGGTGGAGGACGAGGCCTTCCTCGCGGAGCTGATCGCCGAGGGGCTGCGCCGCGCCGCGCTCGCCGTGGACGTGGCGGCCGACGGCCTCGAAGCCCTGCGGAAGCTGCAGCTCGGCGAGTACGACGTGCTCGTCCTGGACCGGGACCTGCCCGGCATACACGGCGACGACGTGTGCCGCCGGGTGGTCGAGCAGCGGCTGATGACCCGGGTCCTGATGCTCACGGCGGCGGGTACGGTACGGGACCGGGTCGAGGGCCTGGGGCTCGGCGCCGACGACTACCTGGCCAAGCCCTTCGCGTACGACGAGCTGCTCGCCCGCGTCCTGGCCCTGGGCCGGCGCGCCCGGCCCGCGCTGCCGCCCGTCCTGGAACGCGCCGGGATCGTCCTGGACACCGCCCGCCGCCAGGCCAGCCGCGACGGGCGGCACCTCCAGCTGTCCCGCAAGGAGTTCGGGGTCCTGGAGGCTCTGCTGCGGGCCGAGGGCGCGGTGGTCAGCGGCGAGGACCTGATCGAGCAGGTCTGGGAGGAGCACACCAGCTACCGCACGAACGCCGTCCGGGTCACCCTGAGCAAGCTGCGGGCCAAGCTGGGCGAGCCGCCGGTGGTGGAGACGGTGCCTGGCGCGGGCTACCGGATCGCGTCGTGAGGGCCGCCGTGAGCCGGATCGCGACGCCGATTCCCTTCCGCAGCGAACGGGCCCGCCTCACCGCCCTGTACAGCGGGCTGCTCGTCCTCGCCGGCGCCCTCCTCACCGGCGTCGTGTACTTCCTGGTGAAGGAGGGCCTGTACTCGTCGATCAGCATGGCCGTCACCACCGCCGTACCGGCCCAGCGCCTGGAGGCCCTGCCCAGCCGCCTGCCGAGCGGTGCGCCCAGCGCCGCGCCGGCGAGCCCCGCCGCCCCGAGCCCCGGGGCGAGCGTGGTCCCCGGTGTCCTCGCGGTCACCCGGACGGTCAGCGACGCCGCCGAGTCCGCCGCCCTCGACCGCCTCCTCACGGTCTCGCTGATCGTCCTCGGCTGCTACGCGATCCTGTCGATCGCGCTCGCCTGGTGGACGGCCGGACGGGTGCTCGGACCCATCGCCGTGATCACGGACACGGCCCGGCGGCTGTCCGGCGAGAACCTGCACGAGAGGATCGCCCTCGCCGGGCCGCCCGGCGAGCTGAAGCGCCTCGCGGACACCTTCGACGGCATGCTCGGACGGATGGAGCAACTCGTCTCCGCCCAGCAGCGGTTCGCCGCCAACGCGGCGCACGAGCTGCGCACCCCGCTGGCCGTGCAGCGCGCGGCGGCGGAGATCGGCCTCGCGGGGGAGCCGTCCCCCGAGCGGGTGGCGCGGATCCGGTCGAAGCTGATCGAGGTCGCCGACTCCAGCGAGCGGCTCATCGAGGGGCTGCTGCTGCTCGCCGCCTCCGACCAGGGGCTGAAGGAGCGCCGCCGGGTGGCGGTGGACGAGCTGGCCCGGCGGGCGGCGGGCGCGCTCGCGGGCGAGGCGGCCGAGCACGGGGTGCGCGTCGTCGTACGGGCCGGGCCCCTGGCCGTGGACGGAGACCCGGTGCTGCTGGACCGGCTGCTGCACAACCTGCTGGCGAACGGGGTGCGCCACAACGTCCCGGACGGCCGGGTGGAACTGCGCACCGGTCCGCGCGGGATCGAGGTGACGAACACCGGTCCCGAGGTGCCGCCCGCCACCGTCCCCCTGCTCTTCGAGCCCTTCCACCGCCTGACCGCCCGCACGCACGGGCCCGGGGAGGGCGCGGGCCTCGGCCTGTCGATCGTCGACTCGATCGCCCGCGCCCACGGGGCGAAGGCCAGGGCGACGGCCAACGCGAAGGGCGGCGGGCTGACCGTACGGGTCACCTTCCCGCCGGACACCCCCTAGTTCCGCTCGACCGGCCCTGCCCGACCCGCCCTGCTCGACCGGCTCCGCTCGACCGGCCCTGCCCGACCGGCCCTGCCCGACCCGTCCCGCTCGACCGGCCCTCCCCGACTCGTCGGTTTTGGACAGATCCTCGATCGTCAGACCCGGGTCAGACTCCCCAGCCCCGACCACACCAGACTCATCAGCGTCGTCGCCGCCTGCCGGGGCGCGACCCCGCCCGCGCCGTTCGCCCAGTTCGCCAGCGACTCGGCCGCACCCACCAGCGCCTGCGCCAGCCCCTCGGCGTCGCACGGCCCCCGCGCCGCGCCGCGGATCAGCACGCCCACGTACGCGGCGATCTCCTCCCGCATCCGCTCCGCCTCCGTCGCGAACGGCTCCCCCTGCGCCCGCGACTGCCGGCTCAGCACCGCCCACGCGTCGGGATGCTCCGCGGTGTGCGTGAAGAACGCGAGGACCCCGTCCCACAGCCGCTCCTCCGCCGCCCCTTCCCCCTCCACGGCGACGGCCACCACCGACAGCAGCGCCTCGGCCTCGCGCCGGATGCACGCGGTGAACAGCTCCTCCTTGGAGCGCAGATACAGATAGACCAACGGCTTGGACACGCCCGCGAGTTCGGCGATCTCGTCCATCGACGCCGCCTGGTACCCCCGGCGCCCGAAGGTCCGCACGGCCGCGTCCATCATCTGCCGCTCCCGCACCGCCCGCGGCAGCCTCTTCGTCCCCGCCACTCCCCGCACTCCGTCCACCGACTCCCCCGCAAGCCTACAAACGACCTACACTCGACCCCACTTGAGGAACCGGCGAGACGGGGGACGGCCGCACATGCGCATCCGGATCACAAGCGGCGGCGACGAGTACGCCCTCACCGACCTTCGGTCGTGGCTCGCCCAGGACCCCGGCACGGCGGCCCTGCCGGTCGAACCGGTCGCGGGCGTGGGCCCCACCATGAGCGCGCTCGAAGCGATCGACATCGTCCTCGGCCACGCCACCGACATCGCCGCCTTCGCCGTCGCGTACGCCACCTGGCGCTCGGCCAGGAACCAGACCGAGGACGGCGCGGGCGAGCTCGTCTACGGCGACACGACGACCGACATCAGCCACCTCTCCCCCGAGCAACTCGCCGACCTCCTTGGTCGGTTGAACGGTGGTGACCCGGAGAGCTCGCCGGCCTGATGAGCAGGCCCGTCTCCCGCGCGGTGCTCTTCGGCGTCCACGCCTACCGGCACCTCGGCGCCCTCGACGGGGTACGCCACAACACCCCCGCCCTGACCGCGCTGCTCACCGCCGACGACGTCGGCGGTCTCGACCCCGCCCACTGCGTCACGGTGCCCGCCGACAGCGCCCCCGGCGTCTTCCTCGACGCCGTACAGGACGCCGCCGACGAGGCCCGCGACCTGCTCCTCGTCTACTACGCCGGCCACGGGCACTTCGGGCGGGACGGACAGAGCCTGCTGCTCGCCACCCACGCCTCCCACTTACAGCGGCACCACCACTCCGTCGCCTACGACGACGTGCGCGCGATCGTCGCCCGCTCCCGCGCCCGGCACAAGGTCGTCGTCGTCGACTGCTGCTTCAGCGGCCGCGCCCTGCCCATGGACGGGGCGGAACCGGCCCCGGTCCCCGCCGACTTCGCGATCGAGGGCGCCTGCGTCCTCGCCTCCGCGGCGGCGACCGAACGCTCGCTGTGCCTGCCCGACGGCAGCGTCTTCACCACCGCCCTGGCCGACCTGCTCACGACCGGCCTGCCGGGTGAGGACCGCACTCCCGTCCTCACCATGGGCGAGGTCTACGAGACCCTCGTCACCCGCCTGGAAGGCCGCACCGTCGAAGGCCACGCGGTGCCGCGGCCCCGGATGGGTACGCGGGACAACGGCCACCGCATCCCGCTCGCCGCCAACCGCGCGTACCGGCCGCCGCCCGCCGCCGACCTCGCGCACCGGCGCCCGCTCACCGCCGACGGCGCGTACCCGCAGCCGCCGTCCACCGCCCGCCCGGCCCGCACCCCCCATACGGCCTTCGCCCCCACCCCTCACTTCACCGGCCGCGAAGCCGAACTCGCCGACCTGGAGGCGATGGCCGCCCGCGCCCCCGCCGTCTGCCTCGTCCACGGCCGCGGCGGCCGCGGCAAGTCCGAACTCCTGCGGGCCGCCGCCGCCCGCACCGCCCACCTCTTCCCCGACGGCTGCCTGGAGATCGACCTGCGCGGCTGGGCACCGGACGAGACCCCCCGCGACCCGTACGCCGTGATCGCCGAGCAGCTCCACCACCTCGGCCACCCCGCCGAGGACGTCCCCGCCGACCTCACCGCCCGCGCCGAGACCTGGCGCCTCTTCCTGGAGGACCGGGCCGTTCTGCTCGTCCTCGACAACGCCCGCGACACCCGGCAGCTCACCCCGCTGCTCCCCGGCGCGACCTCCCGCAGCCTGGTCCTGGTCTCCAGTCGCTCCGAACTCCCCGACCTGCCCAGGGACTTCACCCGCGAACTGGGCCCGCTGTCCACCGACGAATGCGTGACCGTCTGGCACAAGATGGGCGTCCCGGTAACCGCCCGCCGCCTCGCCGACCTCGCCACCCGCGTGCACGGCAGCCCGCTGGCCGTCCGTTCGCTGAGCACCCGCCTGCTGCGCGGCGCCTCCCCCGAAGCCGTCCTCGCCTCCCTCTCCGAGCCCTCGCCCTACCGCGTCTTCCGCGACCTCGACGCCGCCGAACGCGCCGCCTTCACCAGCGCCTACGACGCCCTCGACCCCGACCTGCGCACCCTCATCCGCCACGCCGCCTGGCACCCCGGACCGGACTTCGGCCCCGACTCCCTGGCCGCGATGGCCGGCCTGCCGGAACACGAGACGGAGGTCCGCCTCACCGAGGTCGAACAGCTCCTGACCCTGCACGACGGCCGCTACGCCTTCCACGACCTGAGCCTCACGTACGCGAGGGAGCGGGCGCTGCGGGACGCCCCGGAGGGGGAGCGGGAGGCGAGCCGGGAGCGGTTGTTCGCCTATCTGTACGAGGGGCTGAAGGAGGCCGCGTCGACGCTGGGCAGCAGCCCCGACGACGAGCCGTTACGCCATGCGCGGCGCTGGCTGAACGACCACGCCCGGGAGCTGGGAGCGGCCGCCCGCGCGGCCGCCGAGAGCGGCTGGGAGCGCGCGCCCCGCTTCCTGAGGCGGCTCGGCAAGACCGCTTCGCTCGACGGCCTGCGCACCGAGGCACAGGATCTGTACGAACTGCTCCTGGCCCGTTCGGACGCGGGTTCGCTCGATCGCGCACATGCGCTGCACGGCCTCGGCGAGGGGCATCGGCTCCAGGACCGCCTCGACGAGGCGGAAGCCTGCTACGCGGAGGCTCTCACGCTCTACGAAGCCCATGGCGAACGATACGGCCAGGCCATCGTCCTCCACGGCGTGGCCCGGGCGAGACTGCTCGACGACCGGTACGAGGAGGCGATCGACGCGTTCCGACGGTCCCACGATCTGCACGCCGAGCTCGGTGACAGCCACGGCCGCGCCGACGCCCTCGACGGTCTCGGGGACACCTATCGCATCCAGGACAGGTACGACGAGGCCGAGGCGTCACAGCGGGAGGCCCTCGCCCTCTACGAGGCCCTCGGCAACCGCCGCGGCCAAGCCGACAGCCTGCTCGGCATCGGAGCGGTCCTCAGGTTCCGCGAGGAGTACCCGGCCGCCGTCGAGTTGTTCGAAAAAGCCCGCGACCTCTACGCCAGCCTCGGAGACCGCAGCGGCCACGCGAACGCCCTCGACGACATGGCCTCCGTCCTCACCGCCCAAGGGCGGCACGACGAATCGATCGCCGCGCGCGAGGAGATCCTGCGCAGCTTCGAGGCCATGGGCGACCAGCGCGGCCAGGCCAACGTCATCAGAGGTATCGCCGCGACCCTGCTCGTACAGCGCCGCGGCGTCGAGGCGAGGCGGCGCTTCGAGGAGGCGTACGCGCTCTACCGGATGCTCGGCGACAGGCTCGGGCAGTCGACCGCGCTGATCGGCATGGCCTCCCACCACATGCTCGAGCAGGAGTGGGACGAGGCCACCGAGCTCAGTGAGCAGGCCCTGGTCCTCCAGCGGGCCATCAAGGACCAGTCCGGTCAGGCGACCACGCTGCACGGCATGGCGATCGTGCACTCCGCCCATCAGCGCTACGAGCAGGCGGAAGCCGCGAGCCTGGAGGCGTTCGCCCTCTACAAGACGCTGGGCAGCACCCGCGGCCAGGCGGACGTGGCGTGCCTCACCGCCGAGATCGCCGGCCAACGCGGCCGGCACGCAGCCGCCGCCGAGGGCTACCGCACCGCCCTGGCCCTCTACACCGAACTCGGCGACGAGGAGAACGCCGAGGAGTGCCGCGACGGCCTCGCCGCGCTCGGAGAGCCCTGAGCCGAGCACGCGAACGCGACCGCGCCCCGGACCCTTCGCAGGGTCCGGGGCGCGGTCGCGTCAGGCGGTCGACCGTCGCGGCGTCACGCCGCGACCGGCACCGTGACCTTCTGCTCCGCGCCGGCGGGCTCGCGCTCGTCGACCGGGGAGGCCGAGGCCGAGTTGTACGCGGCGACGTCGAGGATCTTCTCGCGGGCCGAGACCAGCACCGGGAC
The DNA here is from genome assembly GCF_044541845.1 of Streptomyces sp. NPDC085481. NCBI lineage: Bacteria > Bacillati > Actinomycetota > Actinomycetes > Kitasatosporales > Streptomycetaceae > Streptomyces > Streptomyces sp. NPDC085481. Next base: position 66,604 of record NZ_JBITTJ010000014.1, on the reverse strand, counting down.
CAGCGCCTGGCCGGCGACGTTCGTGGCCGTGCGCATCATGTCGAGGATCGGGTCGATGGCCATCAGCAGGCCGACGCCCTCCAGCGGGAGGCCCAGGGTGGACAGGGTCAGGGTCAGCATGACCGTCGCGCCGGTCAGACCGGCGGTGGCCGCCGAGCCGATGACCGAGACGAACGCGATCAGCAGGTACTCCTTGATGCCCAGCTGCACGTCGAAGATCTGCGCGATGAAGATCGCGGCCAGCGCCGGGTAGATCGCGGCGCAGCCGTCCATCTTCGTGGTGGCCCCGAAGGGCACGGAGAAGGACGCGTACTCCTTCGGGACGCCGAGGCGCTCGGTGACCCGCTGGGTGACCGGCATGGTGCCGACCGAGGAGCGGGAGACGAAGGCGAGCTGGATCGCGGGCCAGGCGCCCTTGAAGAACTGGACCGGGTTGAGCTTGGCCACGGTCGCGAGCAGCAGCGGGTAGACGCCGAACAGGACCAGGGCGCAGCCGATGTAGACGTCGGCGGTGAAGGTGGCGTACTTGCCGATCAGGTCCCAGCCGTAGTTCACGATGGCGCGGCCGATGAGGCCGGCGGTGCCGATCGGGGCGAGGCGGATGACCCACCACAGGGCCTTCTGCAGCAGCTCCAGGACCGACTCGGAGAGGGTCAGGATCGGCTGGGCCTTCTCGCCGAGCTTGAGCGCGGCGATACCGGCGACGGCGGCCATGAAGACGATCTGGAGGACGTTCAGCTCGGTGAAGGGCGTGATGACGTCCGTCGGGACGATGCCCGTGAGGAAGTCGATCCAGCTGCCCTGGTGCTCGGGGAGCTTGCCGTCCTTCGGGGTGAGGCCGGTGCCGGCGCCCGGGTTGGTGATCAGGCCGATCGCGAGGCCGATGGCGACCGCGATCAGCGAGGTGATCATGAACCAGACGAGGGTCTGCGCGGCGAGCCGTGCCGCGTTGTTGACCTTACGGAGGTTGGTGATGGAGACCAGGATCGCGAAGAAGACGAGCGGGGCGACCGCCAGCTTGAGGAGCTGGACGAAGATCCCGCCGACCTGGGTCAGGGTCTCCTTGAGCCAGTCGACGTCCTGGCTGCGGGCGAGCCAGCCGAGCAGGACACCGAGCACGAGGCCGGCGACTATCTGGGCCCAGAACGGGATCTTGGGTATGCGGGACTTCGCCACGGTCGCGGACGAGGACGCGGACACAGACACACTCCACTGGTGCGTATCGGGGAATACGGGGACGGGCGGGTGCGGCACACACGTTCAACGCGCTTGCCGCTGCATGATGCCGGGTCAGAGCTCGCGGCAACAGACCGCGGACATACAGCGGCAGAGATCGACGTGCAGGCGCGCCACGAGCGGGGTGCCCGCGGCGTGGGAGAGGCGCACTGTCGTCTTCATGGCGGACACGTTAACACTTGAACTTTGAGATCCTCAAAGCTCTTCTTTGGGATACGCGAGGTTCGAGGCGGTCCTGAGCCTTCGAAACGCAGAACGCCCCAGGCAGGAGCCTTCGAAGCTCCCGCCCGGGGCGTCCCGGGGTGTGATGTAACTTACGCGTTCTTTAGATCGCGTCCTCGGCCGAGCGGTTCGCCTCCAGGCGACCCTTGGCGCGGTCCACCTTCTCGACGATCTCGGCGCTCATCGCGTCCCGCTCCCTGCGCAGCAGCACGAAGCTGAGCGGCGCGGAGACGACCACGGAGAGCACGAGGACCCACAGCAGGTTGGAGTCGCCGAGGCCGCGCGGCAGCACGCCGAGGTAGACCAGGCCCCACAGCGCGAGGAAGCTGCCGGCGAAGATGCCGAGGCGCATCAGGGTGTAGCGGAGCATGCGAGTCCCTCCCATACCGGACGAGCGTCCCTCCAGTGAAGCACGCGGAGGGCCGAGGGCCGGGAGCGGGGGGTTGAGCGCGCTAGGCGTAATGGATAACCTCCGAGCATGACCCTTACCTTCCAGCTGGATCCGGCCATCGACCCCGCCCTGCGCGACGGTGTCCTCTCCCTCTGGGCGGACGTGTCCAACGCGGGCGGTGCCGTCGGATTCGTTCCCCCCGTGACCCCCGACGAGATCCGCCCCGCGCTGCTCCGGCACCTCGCCGCGATGGCCGAGGGCACCACGCGCCTGCTGGTGGGCCGGGACTCCGACGACGCGGACGGCGAGGTCGCCGCCACCGCCTTCTTCACGTACAACAGCCACCCCCTGATGACGCACTGGGTGTGGCTGTACACGGTGATGGTGCACCCGCGGCACCAGGGCAAGGGGTACGGGCTCGACCTGATGGCCGCGGCCGAGCGGGCGGCCCGTACCGCCGGGGGCTTCGAGCAGATCGAGGCGATCCGGCTCACCTGCCGCGGCGGCACCGGCGTCGAGGGCTTCTACGCACGGGCCGGCTACAAGGAGGTCGGACGCGTCCCGGCCGCCATCCGGGTGGCCCCGGGCGACGACCGCGACGACATCATCATGCTGCTGCCGCTGACGTGAGCAGCGGTCAGAAGCGCATCGGCTGCGGCGCCTCGCGGCGCTCCGCGTCCGGCCCCGGGTACTCGCGGATGACCTCGTAGCGCGTGTTGCGCTCCACCGGCCGGAAACCGGCGTCCCGGATGAGCTCCAGCAGGTCCTCGCGGGTCAGCTTGTTCGGGGTGCCGTAGTTGTCGGCGTCGTGCGTGATCTTGTACTCGACGACCGAGCCGTCCATGTCGTCCGCGCCGTGCTGGAGGGCCAGCTGCGCGGTCTGGACGCCGTGCATCACCCAGAACACCTTGACGTGCGGGACGTTGTCGAAGAGCAGCCGCGAGACGGCGAAGGTCTTCAGCGCCTCGGCTCCGGTGGCCATCTTGGTGCGGGCCTGGAGCTTGTTGCGGATCTTGCCGTCCTGCATGTCCACGAAGTCGTGCTGGTAGCGCAGCGGGATGAAGACCTGGAAGCCGCCGGTCTCGTCCTGGAGCTCCCGCAGCCGCAGCACGTGGTCCACGCGGTGCCGGGGCTCCTCGATGTGCCCGTACAGCATCGTGCTCGGGGTCTTGAGCCCCTTCTCGTGGGCGAGCCGGTGGATCCGGGACCAGTCCTCCCAGTGCGTCCGGTGGTCCACGATGTGCCGGCGGACCTCCCAGTCGAAGATCTCGGCGCCGCCGCCGGTCAGCGACTCCAGGCCGGCCTCGATCAGCTCGTCGAGGATCTCGGAGGCCGAGAGCCCCGAGATCGTCTCGAAGTGGTGGATCTCGGTGGCCGTGAACGCCTTGAGGGAGACGTTCGGCAGCGCCTTCTTCAGCTCGGAGAGCGAGCGCGGGTAGTAGCGCCAGGGCAGGTTGGGGTGGAGCCCGTTGACGATGTGGAGCTCGGTGAGGTTCTCGTTCTCCATCGCCTTCGCGAGGCGCACGGCCTCCTCGATGCGCATGGTGTACGCGTCCTTCTCACCCGGCTTGCGCTGGAAGGAGCAGTAGGCGCAGGAGGCGGTGCAGACGTTGGTCATGTTCAGATGCCGGTTGACATTGAAGTGCACCACGTCGCCGTTCTTGCGGGTCCGGACCTCGTGGGCCAGTCCGCCGAGCCAGGCGAGGTCGTCCGACTCGTACAGGGCGATGCCGTCCTCGCGGCTCAGCCGCTCTCCGGCACGGACCTTCTGCTCCAGCTCACGCTTGAGCCCCGCGTCCATACGGCCGCCTCCACTCTCATCCGCACTACAGCAATCCAGGCGCCAAAAGGCTGCCCCAACCGTACTCTCAGCCCTCTTCCGGCAGATCCCCGACCCGGTTCTCCCACTTCGTGGACAGCACGATCGTGGTACGCGTCCGCGACACGCCCTTCGTCCCGCTGAGCCGCCGGATCGTCTTCTCCAGGCCGTCCACGTCGTTGGCGCGGACCTTGAGCATGAAGGAGTCGTCGCCGGCGATGAACCAGCAGTCCTCGATCTCGGCCAGGTCCTTCAGCCGGCGGGCCACGTCCTCGTGGTCGGCGGCGTCCGAGAGGGAGATGCCGATGAGGGCGGTGACGCCCAGGCCGAGGGAGGCGGCGTCGACGGTGGCGCGGTAGCCGGTGATGACGCCGGCCGCCTCGAGGCGGTTGATGCGGTCGGTGACGGAGGGGCCGGAGAGCCCGACGAGCCGGCCGAGTTCGGCGTACGAGGCCCTGCCGTTCTCGCGCAGAGCCTGGATGAGCTGCCTGTCCACGGCGTCCATAGGTATGAAGCCTTCCATTGTCCAGCGATACCGCGAGTATAGGTATAGAATCTAAGGCACACAGGGCCCGACACCCTGTGAATCTTTCAATCAGATCAAAGACGATCTTCAGGAGTGGTGTTCACCGTGTACACGATCGAGATGGCCTACGCCCGTATGCGCGAGCTGCAGGACCTGGCCAACCGCTCGCGTGCCCACCAGCCGTCCGCCGCCTCGAAGCGCGCCGCGAAGAAGCGCGCCAAGAAGCGCTAATCAGCCTGGAGCGCTCCACCGAGCTCTCCCTCCCAACGGCGGTACAACTCGTGCGGCACTCCTGCCGCGTCGAGCACCCGCCCGGCGACGAAGTCCACCAGATCCTGGATGTGCGTCGCCCCCGCGTAGAACGCCGGAGAGGCGGGCAGCACCACGGCGCCCGCCTCGTCCAGCGCCACCATGTGCTTCAGGGTCTGCCCGCTCAGCGGGGTCTCGCGCACGGCGACCACCAGCGGCCGCCGCTCCTTGAGCGTGACGCTCGCGACCCGCTGCAGCAGATCCTTCGAAAGCCCGAGCGCGACACCGGCCACCGCCGCCGTCGACGCCGGCACGATCAGCATCCCCTTCACGGGGTACGACCCGGAGGACGGCCCGGCGGCCAGATCCCCGGCCGGCCAGTACCGCACGTCGTCCGCCCGCACGTCGAAGGCGTCGGGCTTCCCGTCGGCCCCCCGCGCCAGCCACGCCTCCAGGTCCTCGCGCCAGTGCGCGTCCCGGAAGGCGATCCCCGTCTCGTCGAGCAGGGTCAGCCGCGAGGCCCGCGACACGACCAGGTCGACGCTCTCCCCCGCGGCGAGCAGCCCCCGCAGCACGGCGGCGGCATACGGCGTCCCCGACGCCCCGGACACCCCGACCACCCAGGGACGACGCTGCTGTTTGTTTACCGGCTCCACGCCGACGAGCCTATCCGGCTGCCTGGTACGAGAACTCTGCACGGGGTCCCGTACGTTCTCCCCTACACAGCGTTCGCACCGCAGGGGGATCGTCATGACGGACATCGAGACGACAGGTCGGCGTACGTCCGACCGGGCGAAGGCGGCGGCACGGCTCATGGCCGGGTTGGTCGCCCTGCTGTGGGTGCTCGAAGGGATCGACTACGCGACGGGCCACGCGCTCGACGAGTACGGCATCGTCGCACGCGACCCGGACAGCCTCGGCGGGATCCTCGCCGCGCCGTTCCTGCACTTCGGCTTCGGACACGTCGCCTCCAACAGCATCCCGCTGCTGGTGCTCGGCTTCGTCGCGGCGCTCGGCGGCATCCGCCGCTTCCTCGCCGTCTGCGGACTGATCATCCTGGCCGACGGCGTCGGCGTCTGGCTGGTCTCCCCGTCGGACTCGATCACCGCGGGCGCGTCCGGCCTGGTCTTCGGCCTCTTCGGCTACCTCGTGGTCCGCGGCTTCGTGGAGCGCAAGCCGCTCGGCATCGCCGTGGGGCTGACGCTCGCCGCGCTCTGGGGCGGCTCCGTCCTCGTCGGCATCTCCCCCACGAACACGACCGTCAGCTGGCAGGGCCACCTCATCGGCCTGGCCGCGGGCGCGGGCGCCGCGTTCCTCTTCCGGCAGCGGGCCGGGAGCCCGGCCTGATCGACGAGACAACCCCTAGATGGCCAGGCCCCGCACCAGCAGGTCGATCAGGGCGCACAGGAAGAGCGAGATGCCGATGAAGCCGTTCGTCGTGAAGAACGCGCGGTTGAGGCGGGAGAGGTCGTGGGGCTTGACGATCGTGTGCTCGTAGCAGAACGCGGCGACCACGATCACCAGGCCGACCCAGAAGAACGCCCCGGCGCCGGTGGCCAGCGCGTACCAGACCAGCAGGCCGGTCGTGACGACCGCCGAGCCCCGCGCGCCCCAGAGCGCCGCCGGGACGCCGAAGCGGGCCGGGACCGACATGACGCCGTGGGCGCGGTCGGCCTGAACGTCCTGGCAGGCGAAGATGAGGTCGAAGCCGCCGATCCAGATGCCGACCGCGAGCCCCAGGATCACCGCTTCCCACGACCACTCCCCGCTGACCGCGAGCCAGGCCCCGATCGGCCCCATGGACTGGGCGAGCCCGAGGATCGCGTGCGGGAAGTTGGTGAACCGCTTGCCGTACGGATAGACCACCATCGGAATGACCGCGAGCGGCGCGAGCGCCAGGCACAACGGGTTGAGCAGCGCCGCCGCCCCCAGGAACACGACGACGGCCACCCCCGCCCCGGTCCACGCCGACCGCACCGACACCGCACCGGTCACCAGCTCCCGGTTCGCGGTCCGGGGGTTACGGGCGTCGATCTCCCGGTCGATGATCCGGTTGCAGGCCATGGCGAACGTCCGCAGCCCCACCATGCACACCGTCACCAGGAACAGCGTCCACCAGTGGATCTCCCGGTCGAGCCGGAACATCGCGGTGAGCGAGGCGATGTAGGCGAACGGCAGCGCGAAGACCGAGTGCTCGATCATCACGAGCCGCAGGAAGGCCTTCGTACGGCCCGGCTGGGCGCCGGGGACGGCGGCAGTGGTCACAGCCCGTACTCCTTCCAGCGGCGGTCCACCAGGGCCGCCGTCTTCGGGTCCGACTCGACCATGTCCGGCCAGCCGCCGTCGCGGGTGTAGCCCTCCTCGGGCCACTTCTTCGTCGCGTCGATGCCCGCCTTGCCGCCCCAGAACTGCTGGTACGAGGCGTGGTCCAGGTGGTCCACCGGCCCCTCGACGACGGTGAGGTCGCGGGCGTAGTCGGTGTTGCCCAGGGCGCGCCAGGAGACCTCGTGGAGGTCGTGGACGTCGCAGTCGCTGTCCACGATCACGATCAGCTTGGTCAGCGACATCATGTGCGCGCCCCAGATGGCGTGCATGACCTTCTGCGCGTGCTTCGGGTACTTCTTGTCGATCGAGATGATCGCGCAGTTGTGGAAGCCGCCCGACTCCGGCAGGTGGTAGTCCACGATGTCCGGCACGATGATCTTGAGGAGGGGCAGGAAGAAGCGCTCCGTCGCCCGGCCCAGCGGGCCGTCCTCCGTCGGCGGGCGGCCGACCACGATCGACTGGAGCAGCGGACGCTTCCGCATCGTGATGCAGTCGATCTTCAGGGCGGGGAACGGCTCCTGCGGCGTGTAGAAGCCGGTGTGGTCGCCGAAGGGACCCTCCGGCAGCGTCTCGCCCGGCTCCAGCCAGCCCTCGATCACCACCTCCGCCTGGGCGGGGACCTGGAGCGGGACCGTCTTGCAGTCCACCATCTCGATCCGCTTGCCCTGCACGAAGCCGGCGAACAGGTACTCGTCGATGTCGCCCGGCAGCGGCGCCGTCGACGCGTACGTGACGGCCGGCGGGCAGCCGAAGGCGATCGCGACCGGCAGCCGCTCGCCCCGCTTCGCGGCGACCGCGTAGTGGTTCCGGCTGTCCTTGTGGATCTGCCAGTGCATGCCGATGGTGCGCTTGTCGTGGCGCTGGAGCCGGTACAGACCGAGGTTGCGGACCCCGGTCTCCGGGTGCTTCGTGTGCGTCAGGCCCAGGTTGAAGAAGGAGCCGCCGTCCTTCGGCCAGGTGAACAGCGCCGGCAGCAGGTCCAGGTCGACGTCGTCGCCGGTGAGCACGACCTCCTGCACCGGGGCGTTCTCGGACTTCACCTTCTTCGGCGGCACGTGCACCATCGAGCCCAGCTTCCCGAAGGCCTCCCGGACCCCCACGAAACCGTGCGGCAGCTCGGGCTTGAGCAGCCCGCCGATCTTCTCGCTGATCTCCTCGTACGACTTCAGGCCCAGCGCCTTGAGCAGCCGGCGGTCGGTCCCGAAGACGTTCATCGCGAGCGGCATGGCGGAGCCCTTCACGTTCTCGAAGAGCAGCGCCGGGCCTCCCGCCTTGTTCACCCGGTCGACGATCTCCCCGACCTCCAGGTACGGGTCGACTTCGGCCTTGATGCGCTTGAGGTCGCCTTCGCGCTCGAGCGCCCTGAGCAGCGAGCGGAGATCGTCGTAAGCCATAGGGGCCAGTATCGGGCACCCGATAGTCTGGGGTCGTCACCGGGGCCGTCGAACCGCGTTCCCCGTCGCTGCTTCCAGGGGGCTGTCCCACATGCTCAGGGCGCTGATGTACATCCTGCCGCTGGCGCTGACCATCTACGCGTTCATCGACTGCCTCAACACCCCCGAGGACGAGGCCAAGCACCTGCCCAAGGTGGTCTGGGTCATCATCATCCTGCTCTTCTGGATCGTCGGACCGATCGTCTGGTTCGCGGCCGGCAAGATGCGGCACGCCCCGGCCGGCGGGCGCACCCCCTCCGAGTGGCACCGCAACCACCGCCACGAGTGGGTCGCCCCGGACGACAACCCGGAGTTCCTCAGGTCCCTGCGCGAGGAGAACCAGAAGGACGAGGCCCTCCTGAAGGACTGGGAGGCCGACCTGCGCCGCCGCGAGGAGGAGCTGAAGAAGCGCGAGCAGGGCGGGGAGCAGGACAAGGGCACGGACGGCTGATGGAGCTCCGGCTCCTGGTCACCTTCGAGAAGGTGGCCACGGTCCTCTCCTTCACCCGCGCCGCCGCCGAGCTGGCGTACGCCCAGTCCAGCGTGACGAGCCAGATCCGCGCCCTGGAGTCCTCCCTCGGCGTCGAGCTCTTCGAGCGGCTCGGCTCCCGCATCCGCCTCACCGAGGCCGGCGAACGCCTCCTCCCGTACGCGCGGCAGATCATCGGGCTCGCCGACGAGGCCAGGGCCGCGGTCACCGCGACCGACGAGCCGACCGGCGCGATCGCCGTCGGCACCATGGAATCGCTCACCTCCTACCGGCTGCCACCGCTCCTGGAGCTCTTCCACCACCGCTACCCGAAGGTGCGGCTGACCCTGCGCCCGACGCTGGGCGACGAGACCCGGCAGGCGCTGCGCCAGGGGACGTACGACCTGGGCTTCCTGATGGAGCCCGAGACCGAGCACCCGGGCCTGGAGAGCGAGGTCCTCGCCGAGGAACCGCTGGTCCTGGTGGCCTCGCCGCGACACCCCCTGGCCGGACGGACCGGTCTGACCGCGGTGGACCTCGCGGCGGCGCAGCTGGTGGGGACCGAGCCCGGATGTCCGTACCGCGACCTGTTCGAGCAGTCGCTGAGCGAATGGTCCCCGCCGTTCATGGAGTTCGGCACGATCGAGGCGACCAAGCGGGGCGTGGCCGGCGGCCTGGGCATCGCCCTGGTGCCCCGGATCACCGTCTCCGAGGAGCTGGAGTCCGGGGCACTGGCGGCGCTCGACTGGGAGCCGCCGTTCACCCTCTTCACGCAGATCGCGTGGCGGCGGGGGAAGCGGCTTCCTGCGCATGTGCGGCTGTTCGTGGAGCAGGCGCGGCGGCTGGTGTCCGAGCAGCCAGGGTGACCTTCAGGCTGGCCAGCACGATCAGCGGGACGCCGAGCGCCTGGACGAGGCCGATGTGGTGCCCGTACACCGCCCAGTCGGCGAACATCGCGACGGCGGGGTAGGTGAAGGCGAGCACCGCGATCCGGGCGGTGGGCAGCTTGGCGTACGCCGCGTACATCAGCACGTACATCACTCCCGTGTGGATCAGCCCGAGCCCGGCGAGCCAGCCCCACCCGGCACCGAGCCCGGCGGCCGCGCCGAAGTCGGCGAAGGGCAGCAGCAGCGGGATGCCGACGGTGACCTGCACGAGCGCGATGAGGTGCGGCCGGACTCCGCTGATCCGCTTGGTGACGATCGTCGACAGCGCGTAGAGCACGGCGGCCCCGAGCGCGAGCCCGAGCCCCCTGAGCGAGGCGGTGTCCCCGGGCCGCACCCCCGACACCAGCACGAGCCCGCCGAAGGCGACGCCGAGCCAGCCGAGCTTCGCGATCCCGATCCGCTCCCGCAGGACGACTGCACCGAGCAGCACCAGGAAGAACGGCTGGGTGTGGTAGACGACGGTGGCGAACGAGATCGAGGTCGCCTCGTACGCCTCGAAGAGCAACACCCAGTTGAAGACGATGAACGCCCCACCGAGCGCGGCCAGCCCGAACTTCCTCGCCGTGAAACCGTGCCCGGTGAAGAAGCCACGGGCGAGGCTGTACGAGCCGAGGGCGAGAGCCCCGAAGAGGCACCGGAAGAACACCACGTTGAAGGGCGAGGCCCCCGACTCGACGACGAAGACGCCGAGGGTGCCGGAGAGCACCATGGCGAGCGTCAGTTCAAGGGTTCCCCTGGTCTCGTTTCTCATGTCCCCGACGCTACGAAGAGGCCGGGTACCGGTCCACGAGCCAGTGGTGCGTCCTCCCGATGACCCCATCGGAGGAGCCGATGGACGGACCCGGCGGGGCCGGACCGGTGCCCGGAATAGCACCGGGAAGGGCGGAGTTGGCAACGGTTACCCCACCAGACCGGAGCAGACAGACATGACCCTCGACGCCGCCCCCGCCCCGGAGCTCCCGAACCGCCCGGACCACTCGCCCCGCTCGTTCCTCTTCGTCCTCGGCAGCTCCCGCTCCGACGGCAACTCCGAGATCCTGGCCCGCGCCGCCGCCGCCCACCTCCCCGCCGACATCCCGCAGCGCTGGGTGGACCTGAACCGGCTCCCCCTCCCCGACTTCCAGGACGGCCGCCACGAGACCGCCGGCCACCATGCCGTGGAGAACGAGGAACTCCTCCGCCAGGCCACGATCGAGGCCACCGACGTCGTCATCGTCTCCCCGCTCTACTGGTACAGCCTCTCCGCCCAGTCCAAGCGCTACCTCGACTACTGGTCCGGCTGGCTGAACATGCCCGGCTCGGACTTCAAGGCCCGCATGGCCGGCGGCACCCTCTGGGGCGTCACCGCCATGGCCCACGACGAACACGTCGTCGCCGACGGCCTGGCCACCGGCCTGAGCCACTCGGCCGCGTACCTCCGCATGCGTTTCGGCGGCGTTCTCACCGGCACGGCCTCCCGCCCCGGCCGCATACGCGCCGACGAACAGTCCATGATCCGCGCCAAGACCTTCTTCCACCGCGACGCCCCCCTCGCCCGCTTCCCCTACGAACAGGAGGCCGACGCCGCCGCGTGAGGCTCCGCCGACGTGATCAAGTCCATCCGGGCACGAGCCGGGCCTTCCGCGACTGACGACGACATCACCCGCCCCCGAATAACGGATCCCCGGCACGCCGCCGTCACGGGGCGCGTAGTCAGCGCACTGGTCGTGGCGGCCGACGATGCAGCGCGGTGACCGGAACTCCGGCTCGGGAGTCGTCGCCGTAAGGGCGCGAGTCAGCAAAGACACGGTCACCGCGTCGGCGATCTCCGGTGTCACCCACCAGCCGTCGGCCGCGCAGTCGCGGTGCGGACCGTCGTGCCCGACAGCGAGCACGCAGACCGAGCCGTCCCGCCCCAGGCGCACCGCATCCGCGACGGCGAACACGGAACGCTGGGCGCCGCAGCGGCTCATCGGGCGCTCCCGGCATGGATGTTCCGGCGGTCGACGTCCACCCCGACCGTGGCCGGCCATGGCGGCCGCCGCCGACTGTGCTGGGCCGACCGTGTGCAGGGGCCTGGCAGGTAGGGGCGGGCCAGCGGCGATCGGGAGCCGTCGAGTGGTGCTGTCTGTTCCCGGGCGTAGGGGGACCGCTGGGTAGGGGCGCGGTGGCGTGGGGTGGTGGCCGGGCGCGTCGGGCGGGGGTGGGTGACCGGGCGGGGGCGATGCCTGCCGGTGGGCGGCAGGGCCAGCATCAGCAGCCAGAGGAGGGGCGGGATCCAGGCCCGGCCCAGTACCCGCGCGATAGGGTTTCGCACGTCATCAACTCCGTTGAGGTTGGTGGCCATGCCCCGGGAGGTCTAGCCACCTCGCCGGGGTCTTCCGTTGACGGTCACCGTAGTGCGTGATGCACCGTGATGCATCACGATGTAGCTAGAGCCATCCAAACGTGTCTTTGTATGACTATCTAGCGTTGGACCATGAGCCTTGATCCGAAGTCGGGACGCCCGCTGTACATGCAACTGGCCGACGTGATCGCAGCCAAGATCGCAACCGGCGAGTACGCCCCGGACCGGGTGATCCCCACGCCCGGCCGGTTCGCCGAGGAGTACGGCATCGCCGTGCTGACCGGTCGCCGCGCCATGCGTGAACTCCGGGAGCGTGGACTGATCTACACCGTGCCCGGCAAGGGCTCTTACGTCACGCCCGCCGCCGGAAAGGACGACCCCTCGACGGAGGAGTAGTCCGTCCGTCGTTGCGCGGGTGAGGGCGGTGGTCCGGCGGGGAAGTGTTCCCGCATGGACGATGAGAAGGCCCGGCAGTGGCTCGCCACCGCACTCGGCGAGGCGCGGGCCGGGCTCGCCGAGGGTGGGGTTCCGATCGGGGCCGCCCTGTACGGGGCCGACGGGGTGCTGCTCGGGCGCGGGCGGAACCGGCGGGTGCAGGGCAGGGACCCGTCGGCGCATGCCGAGACCGAGGCGTTCCGGGCGGCGGGGCGGCAGCGGTCTTACCGGGGGACGACGATGGTGACGACGCTGTCGCCGTGCTGGTACTGCTCCGGGCTCGTGCGGCAGTTCGGGATCTCGCGAGTGGTGGTCGGGGAGGCGGAGACCTTTCGCGGCGGGCAGGACTGGCTGGCCGAGCACGGGGTCGACGTCGTCGTGCTCGACGACCGCGAGTGCGCCGCGCTGATGCGCGAGTTCGCCGAGAAGCATCCGGAGCTGTGGAGCGAGGACATCGGCCGTGACTGACCGTGGCATTCCCACCCTTGACCTCACCGACGGCGAGGCCGACCTCGCCACAATCGACCGCGCACTGCGCCGGGCGGGCTTCCTGCTGGTCACCGGGCACGGGGTCGACCCGGCGCTGCGCGCCGCCATCCGGGACAGCGCCCGGCGGTTCTTCCACCTCCCCGCCGCCGCCAAGGAGCCGTACGCGGTGAAGGTCGGCGGGCGCGGCTGGCTCGGGCCGGGGGCGGAGGCCAACGGGTACGCGGAGGGGACGGCGACGCCGCCCGATCTGAAGGAGTCGCTGTCCTTCGCCGCGGACCGGCCGACGGGGAGGCGGGACATCGACGCCGAGTGGTTCCTGCCCAACACCTGGCCCGCCGAAGTCCCGGAGCTGAAGCCCCTGGTGGAGGACTACCTGCGGCAGATGCGGGTCCTGTCGGACCGGATCCTGGATCTGCTCGGTCCGGCGCTCGGCGAGGAGGCGGACTTCTTCACGCGGCACACCGGGCATCCCACCTTCGGGTTCAACATCAACTGGTACCCGGGGCGGGAGCGGGTCGGGGAGCCTGAGCCGGGGCAGTTCCGGATCGGGCCGCACACCGACTTCGGCACCGTCACGGTCCTGGACCGGCAGGCCGGCAAGGGCGGGCTGCAGGTGTACACCGAGGCGGACGGCTGGCAGGACGCCCCGTACGACCCCGAGGCCTTCACCGTCAACATCGGCGACCTGATGGCGGGCTGGACCGGCGGCCGCTGGCGTTCGGGGCGGCACCGGGTGCTGCCGCCGCCGGCCGACGCGCCCGCCGAGGAGCTGGTGTCGCTGGTCTACTTCTACGAGTGCGACCCCGGCACCACGATCAACGGCATCGAGTCCCATGCGTACCTGCGCGCCCAGCTCGACGCCATCACGGCGACGTAGCTGGACGACTTGGCGACGACGACTTGGCCACGACGACGCAGTCACGGCCACGTTGCCACGGCCACGTTGCCATGGCGACTTAGTCACGGCCCGGTGACACTCCGCCATCCGGCCTCCCGAAAACCTGGCCGAAGGCCAACGACCCGTCGATAATCGGGACTTGAGGATGTGACGGGGCACGTCTGGTGGGATGCGGGGGGTGGCGGGTGGACAGAGTCCTCTACGGGCGCGAGGCGGTGTTCCACGACAGGGGGCTCGCGGCGCGACTCGTCGGGCTCGGCGGCGAGGGCTTCGCGCGGGTCCCGTACGAGCACGGCGAGGACCCGCCCGTCGTGGTCTTCACCGGCGGGCGCGGGATGGGGAAGACCGCGCTGCTCAAGCAGCTGCGCAACACCTACAAGGGGGCCACTCCCCTCGCCCTGGTCGACTGCGCGCACATCGCGCCGCCCGCCGACCACGGACCCGGCTGGACCGAGCTCACCGGGGCGCTCGCCGAGCTCGCCGTACAGCTGTCGCCGCGGGTCACGGGGGCCAAGCCGGTGCAGTTTCCGCGGCTCTCGCTCGGCCTGGTCGCGGTGGCGTCGATCGGCTGGACGCACGAGGACGACGAGCGGGCCCAGCGCGACCTGCAACGGCTCGGCCCCGTCCTGTCGACCGTCGACGCCACCAAGGGCGCCGCGACCAACTGGGTCACCAAGGTCCTCACCAAGCTCGCCGCCACCTTCGCCGACGCCGCGGCCCCGCTCGCCGGCCTGCTCGCCGAGGCGACCGTGGAGACGGTCCTGGAGGAGGTGTTCGGCCGCGTCCAGCAGAAGTCGGAGAGCTGGTACGGCAGTTACCGCAACGCCGGCGGCCGCGGCAAGGCCGGACTGCAGCAGCTGGCCATCGACTTCGAGCAGGGCGACCGGCGCCGCCGGGAGGCCGAGGACTTCCTCGTCGGCGCGCTCGTGGAGGACCTCGGCCAGGCCTACCGCGGGCTCACCCGGGTCGGCACCCGCCGCGGCCGGCCGGTCCTCCTCCTCGACAACGCCCACGTCGACCTCGGCCGCCGGCTCGTCGAACCGATCCTGCGCGCCCGCCACGACGGCCGCCGCGACAAGGTCGTCGTCCTCGCCGCCTCCCGTGTCCGGGACCACGAGGGCATGCGCCACGCGCACCGGCTGCGGCTGCCCGAGACCGCGCACCGGGCGCCCTGCCCGCGCGGCGCCGACATCACCTCCGGCATCCTCGCCGTCGAGCTCACCCCGCTCTCCGCCGCCCAGACCCAGGCCGCGTTCGACCGCTTCGACCCCTCCGGGCGCACCCCCGCCGACCTGGCCCGGGGCGTCCACCGGCTGACCGGCGGCCGGCCGCTCGGCGTGATGCTGCTCGGCCAGGCGGCCGCCGAGGCGCCCCGCGCCGAGCGGCCCGGGCTCACCCCGGGCGCCCTGCTCGACCTGACCGTGGAGCTCCGCGAGGACGCCCGGCCCGTGCCCGTGGCGCCGGCCCTGCTGGGCGCGCTGCTTCCGCAGCCGCGCCTGGAGCCGTTCACCGTGCTCGCGGCCGCCCATGACGAGGTGTCGGCCCGGCTGCTCGCCCGCACCCGGCTGCACACCGAGTCCCGCGACGGCGACATGGCGCTGCGGGTGCGCGACCATCTGCGCGCGGAGGACTGGCCGGAGGGCCCCGAGCACTTCGTCGCCGACCCGCTGCTGCGCGCCCTGCTGCTGCACCGGCTGCGTTTCGAGGACGCCGACCATCCCCGGTACGCGGCCTGGCGGGCCGTCCACGAGACCCTGCACCGGCATTACGACCAAGACGAGGCCCGCCCGTACCGGCTGTACCACGAACTCGCCCTGGGGCGGGCCGAGGACGCCGTGACGCATCTGCGGGTCACGTTCCCCGAAACCGACGTGGTGGGCTGGCTCGGCCGGCTGCGGTTCATCGCCTCCGCCCCGTACCCGCGCGGACCGGGCGGCAGCGGCCCCGGCAGCGGCCCCGGCCCCGATCCGCGCCGGGACGCCGCCCTCGGCCGCCAGGTGCCCGACCGGCTGCCCGCCGGGCTCGACGCCGAGGCGACCGGGCTCCATCTCTCCGTGCGGCGCCTCCTGCACGCCGTATGGCTGCTCACCGATCCGCTCGCCCTGCCCGACGGCGAGGTGACCGAGAAGCTGGCGCACGAGCTGCGCCAGCTCTCCGGCCGCCATCTGACGGGCAACAGCCCGCTGTGGGACGCGGCCACCCACTGGCCGAGGGACATTCACGCCTGGCGGCGGCTCTCGCTGCCGCCGGGCCGCGAGGACGGAGTCTGAGGCCATGGCCAACCGGCTGCGCAACCGTTACCTCTACACGCCGAGACAGAAGCTGTTCGCCTCCCTGCTGGTCCTGCTGGTCGTCGCGCTGCCGCTCGGCTACGCGGTGAAGAAGTGGTCCACTCCGGAGGACCGTTCCTGCGCGACGGGCGTGTCCCGCCCCGAGGGCTCGGCCGAGTGCGTCGGCGTCAACGGCGACGGCTACGACTTCGGCGTCCCCGACCTCACCGAGGTGGCCGGCCTCATCGGCGGGGAGAACGCCACCCTGAAGCCCGACGAGTTCGCCACGGTCGCCGTCCTGCTGCCGCTGACCTCGCCGGACCCGGGGATGCGGGTGAAGGTGCTGCACGAGGTGCAGGGCGCCTACGCCCGCCAGTACCGGGCCAACCACGAGTCGAACAGCGAGACGCCCAAGATCCGCCTCGTCCTCGCCAACACCGGCCGGGGCAACGCCCACTGGCAGGCCACCGTCGAGCAGCTGAAGGCGATGACCGCGGGACCGGAGCGGCTGCGCGCGGTCACCGGCGTCGCCACCTCCTCCACCGAGATACGTCAGGCGGTGACGGCCCTGACCGGCGCGGGCATCGCTGTCGTCGGCACCACCATCACCGCCGACGACATCGCCAACGGCCCCGGCGCCGGGCACAACCGCTTCCCCGGCCTCGCCCGCGTCTCCCCCACCAACAGCGACGAGGCGAAGGCCCTCGCCCACTTCGGCAAGGTGAACGCGGCCAAGGCCCTGCTCGTCGAGGACACCCGTACCGGCGACCACTACACCGACACGCTCAAGGCCGCGTTCGCCGCCTCCCTCAAGGGCGCCCCGTACGAGCCGCAGCTGTTCACCTCGCCCGCCGATCCGACGGAGGAGGGCACCACCGCCAACACGTTCCGACAGATCACCCACCTCATCTGCGACACCCGCGCCGAGACCGTGTTCTTCGCCGGCCGCCACACCCAGCTGCGCCAGTTCATCAACGCCCTGGGCGCCCGCGGCTGCGCCGACCGCGCCTTCACCGTCCTCACCGGCGACGAGGGCTCCTACCTGGGCGCCGACAACAAGCTCAACCGCTCGGCCCTCAAGGCCCGGCTGACCGTCCGCTACGCCTCGCTCGCCCACCCCGACGCGTGGCTGCCCGCCCCCGGCCGCCCGGTCCCGGCGACGGGCGGGTCGACCGTCGCCTACGAGACCTTCGTGACCGACGTCGCCCGGGCCTCCAAGAAGCCGGTCGCGCTCGCCGACGGGCAGGCGATCGTCGCGTACGACGCGATGGCGGCGGCCGTCCACGCGATCCGGCAGGCCACCCCGGACGGCGCGAGCCACCCGGAGCTCTCCGACGTCGCCAACCAGTGGCCACAGGTGAAGGGCTCGCTGCGGGTGCAGGGCGCGAGTGGCTGGATCTGCCTGGACAACTTCGGCAACCCGTTCAACAAGGCGGTCCCGATCGTGGAGCTGGCCGAGGACGGCTCCCAGCGCTTCGTCCAGATCGCCTGGCCGGAGGGCGCACCGCCGGCGACGAGCTGTCTGCCACCCCGGCGAGGGTGACGGTCCGGCGCGTACGGGCTACGGCACCCACTTCGGCCACGGCGCCTCGTCCTGCTCGTACAGCTCCCGCAGCGCGCGCCACCGGTCGGCCGTCCAGTCGAGCCAGTCGGTGGGGTGGCCGTCGAGCGCCCGGGCCAGCCGTTCGAGGTGGTCGTGCCACCCCGCCAGCATGTCCAGCTTCGCTTCCCGGTCGCCGCGGAAGTCCGCCGTGAAACGCAGCACGGTCGACCCGGCGGCGTCCGACCCCGGCCCCGGTCCCGGACCGGGTTCCAGGTGGAAGCGGATCCGGCCGTGCGGCGGGCCGACCGTGTACTCGGCCACGTACTCGGGGTCCCAGGCGGTCACCGTGCCCGACACCTCGGTGTCGCTGTTGAGCCAGCGCAGCACCACCCGGCCGCCGAGCCGCGGCTCCAGCGGGTCGGCGGCGCACAGCCACTGGGGCAGCCCCTCGGGGGTGGCGACGGCGGCCCACACGGCCACCCTCGGGTGCGGCAGGTCGATCACGTACCGCAGCAGATGCGTGTCGCCGTCGTGGGTCTCGCTCCTGCCCCGGGGAATCTCGCTCATACCTCAAGCGTGACCCCGGGGCCCTGCGGCCGCTAGCTCACACGCCCGCGTAGGAGTGCTTGCTGCTCACGAAGATGTTGACGCCGTAGTAGTTGAAGAGGAAGCAGCCGAAGGCGATGAGCGCGATGTACGCGGCCTTGCGGCCCTTCCAGCCGGCCGTGGCCCTGGCGTGCAGGTACGCCGCGTAACCGACCCACG
Organism: Streptomyces sp. NPDC085481; assembly: GCF_044541845.1. Taxonomy (NCBI): domain Bacteria; kingdom Bacillati; phylum Actinomycetota; class Actinomycetes; order Kitasatosporales; family Streptomycetaceae; genus Streptomyces; species Streptomyces sp. NPDC085481. Next base: position 48,261 of record NZ_JBITTJ010000014.1, on the reverse strand, counting down.
TGATGAAGGACCAGACCTCCTTGGCGTCCCAGCCCCAGTAGCGGCCCCACGCGTCGCCCGCCCAGATGGCGCCCGCGATGATCGTGAAGGTCCACAGCGGGAAGACGGCCGCGTTGACCCGGTAGGAGAACTTGTCCAGCGACGCGGCGGACGGCAGCCGCTCCATCACGGAGCGGGCGAAGGAGCCGGGGTCGCCGCCGGTCGCCAGCTTGTTCTCGTAGGAGTCGCGGAAGAGGTAGAGCAGGGTCGCGACCGCGCCCAGGTAGAACACGGCGCCGCAGAAGATCGCGGTGGAGACGTGGATCCACAGCCAGTACGAGTGCAGCGCGGGCACCAGCTGGTCGCTGTCGGTGTAGAGCCAGGTGGTGGCCACGCCGAGGTCGAGCAGGACGGTCGTCACCAGCGGCAGACCGATCCAGCGGACGTTCTTCTTGGCGACGAGGAAGCCGAGGTACGCGCCGACCACCACGGTGGAGAAGGTGGTGGAGAACTCGTACATGTTGCCCCACGGCGCCCGCTGCACGGACATGGCGCGGGTGATCACGCCGGCCGCCTCGATGAGGAAGGCGAGCGCGGTCAGCGAGACGGCGATCCGGCCGTACAGGTCGCCCTTGACGCTGCCGCCGGCCGCGCCGGGGCCGTCCGGTACGTCACGGGCGCCGGCCCCGGAGCGGGTGACGACCTTCGGCTTGTCGAGCACGGCGGTGCCGCCGCCGGCCGTCTTGACCTGGACGGTCACGGCGGGCGCGGCGGCCGGGCTGGTGAGCGCGGCGGCGGTGCGGCCGACCTTGCTGCGGCTGCCGAGCACCCACTCGGCGATATGGGCCAGGAAGGCCAGCGTGTAGACGGCCATGGAGGAGTAGACGAGCATGTTGCTCATCTGCGCCAGGCTCTCGTTCGTCTCGGCGGCGAGGATCACTTCTCAGCCCCTTCGGACTTTTCGGCAGGTTCTTCTGCGGGTTCCGGCGCGGTGTGTTCCGCTGGTTCCGGCGCGGTCGGCGCCTGTGCGTGGAGCGTGACCGCGAGCTCGGCCAGCTCCTCGGGCAGCTTGGCGGACTCGCTCCGGCCGAGCCCCGCCATCTCGACGACGGTGACGCCGTCCTCGCCCCGTACGGCCCGGACCCAGACCCGGCGCCGCTGGATGAACAGCGAGCCGGCCAGGCCCGCGATGGCGGCGATCGCACCGGTGAGGGCGAGGCCGTTGCCGGGCTGCTGGGAGATCTGGAAGCTGGCCCACTCCTTGATCTCCTTCTCGAAGGTGACCGACCCGGCGCCGTCGGGCAGCGTCATCGTCTCGCCCGGCAGCAGCCGGTTGGCGCTGCCGGTGCCGCCCTGCACCTTGAACTGCTTCATCTTGGAGGTGTCCAGCTGGTACACGTTCTGCGCCAGGCCGGAGTTGACGCGCAGATCGCCGTGGTAGCCGGTGAGCGCCATGACCGGGAAGTCGAGCGCCGGGAACTGCGAGAACATCGTGCCCTTGCCGGCGCCCGCGAAGGTCGGCACGAAGAAGGCCTGGAAGCCCAGCTGCTCCTTCTTGCCGTTCTTGTCGCGGTAGCCGTCCATGACCTTGAGCGCGCCGGTCGAGGTGATGTTGTTGTCGATCGGGAGCAGCGGTACGGGCCCGCTGCTGACGACCTTGCCGCGGCCGTCGCGCACGGTGATGACGGGCGCGTAGCCGTGGGCGATCAGATAGACCTTGGAGCCGCCGATCTCGAGCGGCTCGTTGACCCGGATGACCGCCTTCTGGTCCGGGCCGCCGTTCTCGGCGTACGAGACGGCCGCCTCGAAGGTGCGGGGGGTGCCCCGCTGGGGGCCGTTCTTCTCGTACGTGCCGGTGAAGCCGTTCAGGGTGAAGCCGAACGGCGCCAGGTCGTCGGTGGAGAAGCGGGAACCGGACTTGAAGTCGTCGTACTGCGTGAGCGTGTTGGAGAATCCGTCGCCCTCGACGATCAGCTTGCCGCCCTCGGACTTGTACAGCTGGCCGACGGCGAAGGCCACCAGGATGACGATCAGCGCGACGTGGAAGACCAGGTTGCCGGCCTCGCGCAGGAAGCCCTTCTCGGCGGCGACGGCGTCCCCGGCGGTGTGGGCGCGGAAGCGGCGGCCCTTGAGCATCGCGAGGGCGGCCTCGCGGACCTGCTCGGGCTCGGCCTCGGTGCGCCAGGTGGTGTACGCGGGCAGCCGGGTCAGCCGCTTGGGCGCGCCCGGCGGGCGGCTGCGGAGCTGGCCGACGAACTGCCAGGTGCGGGGCACGATGCAGCCGATGAGCGAGACGAACAGCAGGATGTAGATCGCGGAGAACCACACCGAGCTGTAGACGTCGAACAGCTGGAGCTTCTCGTACAGCGGCGTGAGCGTCTCGTGGGCCTTCTTGAAGGTCTCCACCTTCAGCTCGTCCGCGCTCGTCTGCGGGATGAGCGAGCCGGGGATCGCGCCGAGGGAGAGCAGGAACAGCAGGATCAGGGCGACCCGCATGGAGGTCAGCTGCCGCCAGAACCAGCGGATCCAGCCGATCACCCCGAGGGTGGGGCCGCCGACGAGGGACTCCTCGCGGGGGGCCGTGGACAGCTGGGCGCCGGCCGCGCCGAGGCCCGGCTCCTGCTCCGCCGTTGTCGTTTCGGTCTTGCTCATGGGTCAGATCCCAGGGGTGAAGTCGGCCGCCCAGGACTGCATCTCGGTCACGAGGCTGTCCCAGGCCCCGGTGACGAGCAGCAGTCCGGTGACGATCAGCATGATGCCGCCGGTTCGCATGACCCAGACATAGTGCCGCTTCACCCAGCCGAAGGCGCCGAGCGCCCGCCGGAAGGCGATCGCCGTGAGGATGAAGGGCAGGCCGAGGCCCATGCAGTAGGCGACCGTGAGCAGCGCGCCGCGGCCGGCGCTGGCCTCCTGTGAGGCGAGCGCCAGGACGGAGGCGAGGGTCGGGCCGATGCAGGGCACCCAGCCGAGGCCGAACAGCACGCCCAGCATGGGGGCGCCGAGCAGGCCGGTCACCGGGCGCTTGTGGAAGCGGAACTCGCGGCGGGTGAGCCAGGGCATCGCGCCCATGAAGAAGGCGCCGAGCACGATGGTCAGGGCGCCGAGCACCTTGGAGATGATCTCGCGGTGCGACTGCAGGACACTGCCGAAGCCGCCGAAGAGGGCGCCGCCGGAGACGAACACGACGGTGAAGCCGAGCACGAACAGCGCGGCGCCGCCCGCCATCCGGCCGCGCCGGGCCTCGGCGAGGTCGGTGCCGGTGACCCCGGTCACGTAACTGAGGTAGCCGGGGACGAGCGGCAGGACGCACGGCGAGAAGAAGGAGACGAGTCCCCCGAGCACGGCGATGGGCAGCGCGAGGAGCAGCGCTCCGCTGAAGACCGTCTCGTTCACGTCACTTCTCCGCGACCAGCGGATCGATCATGGAACGCAGCTTGGTCTCGTCGAGCGCCATCAGCGAGCGCGCGGCGACCTTTCCGTCCTTGTCGAGCACGATGGTGGACGGGATGGCCTGCGGGATCATCGAGCCCTTGGGGAACCCGCTGAGGATGAGCTTCCCGGCCGGGTCGTAGAGGCTCGGGTAGCCGACCCCGAACTCCTCCTCGAAGGCCAGGCCCTTGGACGTGTCGGCGTCGCGGGTGTTGAGTCCGACGAACTCCACGCCCTTGACCTTCATGTCCTTGGCGACCTTCGCGAAGTGCGGTGCCTCGGCGCGGCACGGCGGGCACCAGGAGCCCCAGACGTTGAGGACGACGACCTTGCCCTTGAAGTCGGCGACGTCGAGCTGCTCGCCTTCGAGGGTCTTCCCGGCGATCTTGTTGACCGGCTGGCGCTCGCCCTTGGCGACGGTGGAGATGCCCCCCGTGTTGGTCACGAAGTTGGTGCCACCGCCGCCACCGGACTTGCCGTTGTTGTCCGAGCTGCAGGCCGAGAGCGCGAGCGCGGCCGCCAGGGCTCCGGCCGTCAGCAGGGTGCGACGAGACGCACGGCTAAGACTCATGTGAAAAGTTTCGCATGGGCGTTTCGCGGATCTTGGGCACCCCCCTACGTGCCCGTAACGCCCCTTGTCAAGATCGTCTAAGCCGGCCGGAGGAAGGCGTTCCAGCCACCGGCCGGGGACTGGCCGACCTCGAGGGTACGGAGCTTGGCGAGGATCTTCGGGTCCTGGACGTCCAGCCAGTCCACGTACTGCCTGAAGGAGACCAGCCGGACGTCCTTCTTGCCGGCCATGGCCTTCAGCGCCTCCTCGACGGCGTCCATGTAGATGCCGCCGTTCCACTGCTCGAAGTGGTTGCCGATGTAGAAGGGGGCGCGGTTGGACTCGTAGGCGCGGTTGAAGCCGGCCAGGTAGGCCCCGGCGGCCTGCTTGCGCCAGCCGGGGTAGCGCGAGGGCATGCCCTTGGTCGAGTTCTTCGACTGGTTGGCGAGCATGTTGTAGTCCATCGACAGGACCTCGAAGGAGTGGCCCGGGAAGGGCACGGCCTGCAGCGGCAGGTCCCAGACGCCGCCGCGCTTGACCGGCCACATCTGGCGGCCGCCGGGCGAGCTGGCGTCGTAGCGCCAGCCGAGGCGCTTGGCGGTGGGCAGCAGGTTGTCCTGGCCGAGCAGGCAGGGGGTGCGGCCGCCGACGAGCTCCTTGGTGTAGTCGAAGGGCAGCGGGTCGAGGTCGGTCCAGCCGGTGTTGGTCTTCCACTTGGTGACGAAGCCGACGGCCTGGTCGATCTCGCTCTGCCACTGGGCGGGGGTCCAGTTGGCGACCGAGCCGGAGCCGCCGCAGAAGTGGCCGTTGAAGTGGGTGCCGATCTCGTGGCCCTCGAGCCAGGCCTGGCGTACGTACTTCAGGGTCTGCTTGACGTGGTCGTCGGTCAGGTAGCCGATGTCGGAGGCGCCGACGCGGTTGTTCGGCGGGCGGTAGAGGTCCTTCTTCGACTCGGGCAGGAGGTAGAGGCCGGAGAGGAAGAAGGTCATCGCCGCGTCGTGGTTCTTGGCGAGTTCGAGGAAGCGCGGGAAGAGGCCGTTGCCGACCTCGCCGGCGCCGTCCCAGGAGAAGATCACGAACTGCGGCGGGGTCTGGCCGGGTTCGAGCGGCACGGGGGTGTCGGGCTGGTTCGGCTGCTTTCCGGTGTCGGCGGTGGAACCGTCGCCGATGAGCCGGCCGTCGTCCTTGGTGGGCGTGGCCGGGGTCTCGGGGGCACCCGTGACGTCCCCACCCTTACCCGGACCGGAACGCCCACTTTTGTCCTGATTGCCGCTGGTACACGCGGCGACGCCCAGCGCCGCGGCGGCACCAACGCCCGCCCCGAGCAGGCTCCTTCGATTGATCCCGCGCATGACATCCCCATTCGCGCTGACGTATGACCGAAACGTCATCCAAACCGACAATCAGTGAGATGCGCGGAGGAACACGGAGGTTCCGGGGAATCAGAACAAATATTTCAAGGCGGCCGGACAAGCGAGGGCGGTCGGACGACTGTGCGTCATCCGACCGCCCTGACGATGCTCCCCCGGCCCCCGGCGCGTCCAGACCCTACGGGTGGAGGGGAGGTGAAGACCCGCGCGGGAAGACCGCGCTACGCCCCGAAGGCCTTCGCCTTGCCCTTGACCGGCTTGGCACCCGCACGCAGATGCACGGGTACGAGGTCCAGGGCGGGCTCGCTGTAGCCCACCGACACGATCGTGTCGTCCTTGTAGGTGAACGAGGTCAGCGAGGCCAGCGTGCACTGCCGGCGCCGCGGGTCGTGCCACAGCCGGCGCTTCTCCACGAAGCTGCGCACGATCCAGATCGGCAGCTGGTGGCTCACCAGGACCGCCTCGTGCCCGCGGGCCGCGTCCTTCGCCGCGTCGAGCGCGCCCATCATGCGGACGACCTGCTCGACGTACGGCTCGCCCCAGGACGGCCGGAACGGGTTGGTGAGGTGCTTCCAGTTGGCCGGCTTCTTCAGCGCACCGTCGCCGACGCCGAAGGTCTTGCCCTCGAAGACGTTCGCCGCCTCGATCAGGCGGGCGTCCGTGGCCAGGTCCAGGCCGTGGCTCTTGGCGATCGGCATCGCCGTCTCCTGCGCCCGCTCCAGCGGGGAGGCGGCGACATGGGTGATGTCCCGGCCCGCGAGGTGCTCGGCGACCCGGTCGGCCATCTGCCGGCCGAGCTCGGACAGGTGGTAGCCGGAGCGGCGGCCGTAGAGCACGCCGTCCGGGTTGTGGACCTCGCCGTGCCGCACCACGTGGACGACCGTCACGTCGCTCATGCCGCCACCTCCGTGGCCTCGGCTGCGGCGCGGGCGGCCGCCGGCAGGGCGGCGGCGACCCGCTCGATCGCCCGCTCGTCGTGGGCCGTGGACACGAACCAGGACTCGAAGGCCGACGGCGGCAGGTAGACCCCGTCCGCGAGCATCGAGTGGAAGAAGGCGTTGAAGCGGAAGGCCTCCTGCTTCTTCGCGTCCTCGTAGTCGCGCACCTCGGTGGCCGTGAAGAACACCGAGAACATGTTGGAGGCCGTCTGCAGCCGGTGCGCCACGCCCTCCTTGGCCAGCGCGTCGATGACCAGGCCCTGGATCTCGGCCGAGACCGCGTCCACCGTGTCGTACGCGGCCTGGTCGAGCAGCCGCAGCTGGGCGAGCCCGGCGGCGGTCGCGACCGGGTTCCCGGAGAGCGTGCCCGCCTGGTAGACCGGGCCGGCCGGGGCGAGGTGGCCCATGACGTCGGCGCGGCCGCCGAAGGCCGCGGCCGGGAAGCCGCCGCCCATGACCTTGCCGAAGGTCATCAGGTCGGGCTTCACGCCGTCGACGCCGTACCAGCCGGCCCGGCTGGTACGGAAGCCGGTCATGACCTCGTCGGAGATGTAGAGCGCGCCGTTCTTCGCGCACGCGTCCTTCAGGCCCTGGTTGAAGCCCGGCAGCGGCGGGACGACGCCCATGTTGCCCGGCGAGGCCTCGGTGATCACACAGGCGATCTCGCCCGGGTAGCGGTGGAACGCCTCCTGTACCGCCTCCAGGTCGTTGTACGGAAGCACGATCGTGTCCCCGGCCTGCGCGCCGGTCACGCCGGGCGTGTCGGGCAGCCCGAAGGTGGCGACGCCGGAGCCCGCCGCGGCGAGCAGCGCGTCCACGTGTCCGTGGTAGCAGCCGGCGAACTTGACGACCTTGGCGCGGCCGGTGAAGCCGCGGGCCAGCCGGATCGCCGACATCGTCGCCTCGGTGCCGGAGGACACCAGACGGACCTGCTCGACCGGCTCGATCCGCGCGACGATCTCCTCCGCCAGCGCGACCTCGCCCTCACCCGGCGTACCGAAGGAGGTGCCGCGCGAGACGGCGTCCTGCACGGCGGCGGTCACCTCGGGGTGCGCGTGACCGAGGATCATCGGCCCCCACGAGCAGACCAGGTCGACGTACTCGCGACCGTCCGCGTCGGTGAGGTACGGACCGGTACCGGACACCATGAACCGGGGCGTTCCGCCCACGGCCCGGAAGGCGCGCACCGGTGAGTTCACGCCGCCGGGCGTCACAAGGGACGCGCGGTCGAAAAGCGTCTGTGAGACTGGGGCTTCGTATGAATACGGCACTGTGATCCTGACCTGCGAGTACGACGACGAGTTCGGAGGGACGGTGTGGGCACCCTGTGAATTACGCCAAGGCGCCTGTCCTCCGCGTCTGCGAAACTGGGGCGTCATAGGGATGGCTCACGGAATCCATGGTGTCAGAGGCCACGGCGTTCTTGCGGACAGGTGTTTCACCGTACGAACGTGGGGGAGGTCACTGTCACGATGATCGGGTTGCACGGCGGAGTTGCACGGCGGAGTCGTGCTGCCTAGAACAGCAGTCGGGTGGAGATATGCATCGCGGTGGCGGACCGGGCGAGGGGACTGACGACCTGGGTCCCGAGCCTGTCCGGCGGGGGAGGCACCGGCGCCGGAGGACGGAAGAACCGAGGGCGAACGAGCCGCGCGTCGGCGAGTCGCGGACGGGCGAGTCGGCGCGGGTCGGCGAGTCGGCGCGGACCGACGAGTCTCCGCGGACCGGCGAGTCTCCAAGGATCGGTGAGTCTCCGCGGATCGGTGAGCCGAAAGAGTCCAGGGCGGTCGAAGGGCCGACGTCGAACGGGAGTGGCCGGTTGGGGGTGACGTACAAGTACTTCGGCGCACCCGACGGCGCGACCGCGGCCCGCGTCCCGATCTCGATGCGCCCCGAGGAGCTCGGCGGCGACGAACTCGGCATGGGCGGCATGTTCACCAAGATCAAGCCGGAGACCATAGCCGCGATGGTGCTCACCGGGATCCAGGGCATGCCCCTGCACAAGGTGCCGCCGCTCGAGCTGGTGGTGCTGCACCCCGACTACGCCGTGGTGAAGCTCCCCATGACCGTCGTCGACCCGCTGCGCGGCATCGGCGAGGAGTCGGTCGGCGCAGCCGCCTTCATCTGGTCGACCGTCCCCGACCGCGGCGGCCCCCGCGACGCCTTCAACGTCTACCAGCTCCTCCACGAGTGGCAGGACTTCTCGGTCCGCCTGCACGAGGCGGGTCACCAGCCCTACTGCCTGGTCTGGCCCTAGGGGGTGCCTCGGCCGGGTCCGACCCCGGACCGGCCGACACGCTTCAGGGGCCGTCCTTCGCGGCTTCCGCCGCCTTCGCGCGCTCGGCGGCCAGTTCGCGGGCCGAGGCGAGCCGGTAGGGCACGTCGATGACGACGACGTTCTTCATGAACAGCAGGCGGGTCTTGAGCCGCAGCGCGCTCTGGTTGTGCAGCGGCTGCTCCCACCAGTGCCCGACCACGTACTCGGGGATGACCACGGACACGACCGAGTCCGGGGTCCGCTCGGGCGCTTCCCGGATGTGCCGCAGCACCGGCTGGACGATCGAGCGGTAGGGCGAGTTCAGCACCCGTAGCGGTACGTCGATGCCGTGGGCCTCCCAGGACGCGCGCAGCACCTCCGCTTCGCCCGGGTCCTCGGCGACGGTGACGGCGGTCAGCGAGGCCGGGTTCAGGGTCTTGGCGTACGACAGCGCCCGCAGGCTCGGCGCGTTGACCGAGGCCACCAGGACCAGGACGTGGTGCGCGGCCAGCGGGTGCGGGTGGGCGTCGGGGGCGACGGCCACCTCGGCGGCGACGGTGTCGTAGTGCCGGCGCACCCCCTTCATCCCGGCGAAGAGCACCGGCATCGCGATCACCACGATCCAGGCGCCGTGCGTGAACTTGGTGATCAGGACGATGACGAGGACGACGGCCGTGAGACAGGCGCCGAACGCGTTGATCGCCAGGCGGCGGTGGATGCGGCCGCGGTCGCCCGAACCCCCGGGCGTGGCGAGTTCTCGCCGCCAGTGCTTGACCATGCCTGCCTGGGACAGGGTGAAGGAGACGAAGACGCCCAGGATGTAGAGCTGGATGAGCCGGGTGAGGTTGGCGTCGAAGGCGACGATCAGGGCGATGGCGGCGAGCGCGAGGAGGAGGACGCCGTTGGAGTAGACGAGCCGGTCGCCGCGGTGGAAGAGCTGGCGGGGCGCGAAGCGGTCGCGGCCCAGGACGGAGGCGAGCATCGGGAAGCCGTTGAAGGCGGTGTTGGCCGCCAGGATGAGGACGCCCGCGGTGACGGCCTGGAGGGCGTAGAACAGGATGTGCCAGTCGCCGAAGGTGGCGCGGCCGATCTGGGCGAGCGCGGTGGACGTCGGGGTGCCGGGCGCGAGGCCCAGTTCGGTGGGGTCCTCGGCGACGTGCACGTCGTAGACCATGGCGAGCACCGTGATCCCGAAGAACATGGTCGCGGAGAGCCCGCCCATGACCGCCAGGGTCATGGCGGCGTTGCGGCTCTTGGGCTTCTCGAAGGCCGGCACGCCGTTGCTGACCGCCTCCACGCCGGTCAGCGCCGTGCAGCCGGACGCGAAGGCGCGCAGGCCGAGCAGCACGAGTGCGATGCCGGAGTAGGTGGAGACCTCCTCGACGGGCAGGTCGGCCGACTCGGCACGGATCGTGGCACCGGTCGCCATCCGGACCGCCGCGACCGCGAACATCAGGTAGATCGTGGCGATGAAGAGGTACGTGGGCAGGGCGAACCAGCGGCCCGACTCCCGTACCCCGCGCAGGTTGAGCCAGGCGAGTACGGCCACGAAGGCAACCGACAGGGCGGTCGCGTGGCCGTCGATCGAGGGCACGGCGGAGGTGATCGCGGCGACCCCGGAGACGACGGAGACGGCGACGGTCATCACGTAGTCGATGAGCAGCGCGCTGGCGGCGGTGAGGGCGGCGGTCGTGCCCAGGTTCTCGGCGGAGACGACGTAGGCGCCGCCGCCGCCCGGGTAGGCGTAGCAGGTCTGGCGGTACGAGGCGACGACCACCAGCAGGAGCACGACGATGCCCACCGCCGCGTACCAGGTCAGATGGAGCACCGCGAGTCCGCCGAGGGCGAGGATCAGCAGGATCTCCTCGGTGGCGTACGCGACGGAGGACAGCGGGTCGCTGCAGAAGATCGGCAGGGCGAGCCGTTTGGGCAGCAGGGTCTCGCCCAGTCGGGCGCTGTCCAACGGACGTCCCACCAGCAGGCGTTTCACCACGCTTCCAGCTCTCATAAGTGCTGAAGTTAGGACGAATCGGATGTAATACGCGGATGCCGCGCCCGCCGTCGCCCCGGACGAGGGCCCTCGGCTCGGCCCGCGGCCCGTACGAGGAAGGACCCGATGTCGTGAGCCCTGTGCGCACCGCACGCCTGACCGGCGACCCCATGCAGATCGGCGAGGTCGCGGCACGGACGGAACTGTCCCTGCGCACCATCCGCCAGTACGAGGACAGCGGCCTGGTCATCCCGTCCGCCGCCTCCGAGGGCGGCTTCCCGCTCTACACCGACGCCGACGTGGCCCGGCTGATGGTGATCCGCCGGATGAAACCGCTCGGCTTCACCCTGGAGGAGACCCGCGACCTGCTCACCGCGGTCGACCGGCTCGCCGGCGACGTCCCGGACACCCCGGGCGAACTCGACCCGGTCACCCGCGCCGCTCTCGTCGGGCGGGTCCGCGCGTACGAACAGGCCGCGACGGAGCGGGTCGCCGAGCTCCGCGCCCAGCTGGCGCGGGTGGAGGAGTTCGCCGGCTCGCTGCGGGCGCGGTTGCCGTAGCGAGCCGGCGGGCGGTCCGCCGGGGACCGGCGCCGGCCGCGGCGCCGTCGCGGCTTCCGGATCAGCCAAGGGCCGCTGCCAGGTCCTGGAAGAAGCGGACGTACGCGGCGGGGCTGGGTGGTGTCTCCGGGTTCCAGGGGGTGAGGCGGGCGCCCGGTGGCACGGTGTGCGGCGGCACCGCGTTCGCCCGGCTGTCGAAGAGCACCAGGTCGGGGGCGAGAGCGACGGCGTGCTGCCAGTCGGTGGTCAGCCAGCTCGCGCCGGGGCCCTGGCCCGGGTCCGCGAACCGGACGCCCAGCTCGGCCAGCCGGGCCAGCTCAGGCCACGCGTGCGGGCGGGCCAGATGAACCTGCTCGGGGCCCGCCCCGGACAGGGCGAGGACGGTCAGGTCCGCGCGCGCCGCGGCCGCCCGCAGCGCCGCCTCGGCGTCGGCCACCCGCGCCGGCGAACCGCCCGACGCCCCCAGGGCGCCGGCCAGCTCCGCGAAACGGCCGACGATCGCCGGCAGCGGCAGGTCGTTGCCGACCGACAGCGCGGTCAGGGGCACCCCGAGCCGGTCGGCCAGCGCCTCGTCGAGGGCGTACGGGCTCTTGCCGTCGTACGTCACGTCCACCAGCAGGTCGGCGCCGCCGAGCGCCCGTATCCGCTCCTCGTCCAGGGTCCGCCCCGGCCCCAGGTACGGCACGCCCGCCGCGGCCAGACCGCCCGACTTGACCGGATCGAGGGCGTCGCCGTCGTGCCCGGAGCCGTACACCGCGACCGGCCGCACCCCCAGGTCGAGCAGGGCCGCCCCGGCCCGTACATAGGCCACCACCCGTTCCGGCCTGCGCTCGGCCGCCAGGGCCGCACCCCGGTCGTCCGTGAATCCCCACGTGCCCGCCGCGTCCGCCATGCGACTGCTCCCTCCCGGCCGGAAACCTCCGTCTTCCCGACACCTTGAAGCGGTTCCCCGGCCCGCACAAGAGGGCCTCCGCGGGTGCGGAAGGGCCGGGACCTCGGTCCCGGGCCCCCTGCCGAAAGACCCCCAGGGTGGTGTTAACTGAACGGGTCGGGAGGAAGCAGTAGGAATCGTCAGCGCCGTGCGGGCGCGCGCCACCTGCCGTGGGCGCACCGACGCGCGGCCTCGCGCCCTGGAGTCAGACATGACCTTGCCCGGCCAGCTCTCGGACCCCCGTGTGATCACCCTGTTCGGCCTGCTCGCCGTCTCCGCGGCGGTATGGGTGGCCCTGGGCCTGCGCGCCCGCGCCCGCCGCGCCTCGGCGGACACCCCGCTGGAGCGGATCTGGCACCCACAGGAGACCGTCGCCCTCACCCCCGCCGAGGAACGCGCCTTCGACCAGGTCGTCTCCCGCCTGTCCCTGGGCTCGGCGGGACGACTGAGGTAGGCGTGGCCGAGGTGGGCGTGAGCTCTCGCCCGGGGCGGCGGCCCGGGCCTTCATCCCCGTCTTGAAGAAGCGCGCCAAACCGGAAACCATGCCCGCCATGACCGCAGCCCCCGGACCTCGCCGTGACACCCGGGGCATCGTGGACGCGGCCGAACTCCTCACCCGGGTCCGCTTCCGCCGCCACTCCCCCGCGCCCGAACTCCGCCCGTTCCTGGAGCACTACTGGCTGATCGACTGGGACCTGACCGAGCCGTACGCGTCCCACGTCGTCCCGCACCCGTCCGTGAACCTCGTCTTCGAGCGCTCCGAGGGGGCGGGGGACGCGGGCGTCGTCTCGGGCATCGGCCTGGAGCTGTTCACGAAGAAGCTGACCGGGAGGGGACGGGTCTGTGGCGTGCAGTTCCGGCCCGGCGGCTTCCGCCCCTTCGCGCCCGAGCGGCCGGTCTCGCACTGGACCGGGCGGATCGCGCCGCTGACGGAGGCGTTCCCGGGCGCGGGGGCGGGCGGGGGTGAAGGTGCGGCTGACGCCACCGGAGTCCTCTCCCCGGAGGACGACCACGAGCGCGTAGCCGCTCTCGACGCCTTTCTGCTCGCCCACGGCCCCGACCCGGGGCACGTTCCCGCCGCCGCCGAGGCCATGGCCCTGGTCGGACAGGTCCGCACCGACCGGACGATGCGCCGCGTCTCCGCGCTCGCCCGCTCGGCCGGGCTCTCGCCGCGCTCGCTCCAGCGCCTGTTCGCCGCCCAGGTCGGCGTCGGCCCCAAGTGGGTGATCCTCCGCTACCGCATCCACGAGGCCCTGGAGCGCGCCGAGTCCTCCCCGGGCGACCCCCCGGACTGGGCGCGGCTCGCGGCCGAGCTCGGCTACAGCGACCAGGCCCATCTCGTACGGGACTTCACGGCGACGGTCGGGGTGCCGCCGACCGCGTACGCCCGGGCGGTGTCAGACCCCTGACCTACGCTTCGGACATGGATACCGACAGCGGAACGGTCCGGCTGGAAGCGTGGTCCGACGACGACGCCTGGCTCCTGCGCGCCGTGAACGCACCGGAGTTGACGGAGCATCTGGGCGGCCCGGAGAGCGAGGAGCAGCTGGTCGGACGGCAGCGGAAGTACGTGGCGCTGAGCTCCGACGAGACGCGCCCGGGCTGCATGTTCCGGGTCGTGCTGCTGCCCGAGGAGACGGCGGCCGGGGCCATCGGCTTCTGGGAGACGTCCTGGGAGGGGGAGCCGGTGTACGAGACGGGGTGGACGGTGCTGCCGGGGTCCCAGGGCCGGGGCGTGGCGAGCGCGGCGACGCGCGCCGTGGTGGAACGGGCGCGCGCCGAGGGCCGCTTCCGCTACCTGCACGCCTTCCCGTCCACGGAGAACGGGCCGTCGAACGCGGTGTGCCGCAAGGCCGGCTTCACGCTCCTCGGGGAGCGGGACTTCGAGTACCCGCCGGGCCGGCCGATGCGGTGCAACGTGTGGCGGCTCGACCTTGCGGCCGACGGCGCTACTCCCCCGGGCGGTTGAGCTCCCGGGTGAAGTGGAAGGCGATGATGTCGAAGCGTTCGCGCAGGTAGAAGCGGTGGGCTCCGGTGCGGTGGGTGCCGGAGTCCAGGTTGAGCTCGTGGCAGCCGGTCTCACGGGCGTGCCGCTCCAGGTGGGCGATGAGCGCGTGGCCGACGCCGCCGGAGCGGGCGGTCGCCCTGGTCACCAGGTCGTCCACGTACAGCTTCTTCAGCGAGCTGGTGTTGATGACGATCCGCCAGCCGGCCGCGCCGACGCAGGAGCCGTCGTCCGCGTAGGCCGCGCTGAAGCGCAGGCCCTGGGCGTGGCCCTGCTCGTACACGTCGCGGAAGAGCTCCGGCGTGAGGTGGGGGCGCAGCTCGCACAGGACCGGCAGCAGCTCGGCCTCCAGGCGGGGGTCGCCGGGCTCCAGGTCGATGATCTTCATGGCGGGACGGTACCGCGCGGCCGCGGGCCCGCGGGAGGGGGCTCCCGGCGGACGAATTCCCTGGCCGGGCGGCCGGACCCGATGACATCCTGTCAGCGTGAACGGACCGGAGATCCAGATCAGCTTCGCCCCCGGCCTGCGGCTCTTCGTCGCCGCGGACCGCCGCTCGGGGCACACCGCCGTGGCGACCGACGGCGCCTCGTCCCTCGGCCATGTGGTCGAGTCGCTGGGCGTGCCGCTGACCGAGGCGGGGCGGCTGCTCGTGGACGGGCGCCCGGTGGACGCCTCGCACGTCCCCACGGCCGGCGAGACGGTCGAGGTGGAGGGCGTCACCCGCCCCCAGCCGGTCCCCGGCGCCCCGCTCCGCTTCCTGCTCGACGTGCACCTCGGCACGCTCGCCCGGCGGCTGCGGCTGCTCGGCGTCGACGCCGCGTACGAGAGCGAGGACATCGGCGACGCGGCCCTTGCCGCGCTCTCGGCGAAGGAGCGGCGCGTGATGCTGTCCCGGGACCGGGGACTGCTGCGCCGTCGGGAGCTGTGGGCGGGCGCGTACGTCTACAGCGACCGGCCGGACGACCAGCTCCGCGACGTCCTCGAACGCTTCGCCCCGCCGCTGGCCCCCTGGACCCGGTGCACCGCGTGCAACGGGCCGCTCACCGACGCCGACAAGGAGGCGGTGCGGGACCGGCTGGAGCAGGGCACGGAGAACTCGTACGACGTGTTCGCGCAGTGCACGGCGTGCGGCAGGGTCTACTGGCGGGGCGCCCACCACGCCCGCCTGGAGGCGATCGTCACGGAGGCGGTCCGGGAGTTCGGCGGCGCGGCCGCGCGCTGACGTCGGTGTGCTCAGCGTGCGGCCGCGCGCTGATGCCGGTGCTCAGCCGGCCTCGTCGAACTCGCCGGAGCGCAGCCGGTCGATCTGCTGGGCGCTCAGCTCGACCGTGCGCCGCATGTACGTGGTGAGCAGGGCGAGCTCGTCGTCGCCGTAGCCGTCGAACAGGCCGCCCCAGGTGCCGTTGAGGCGCCGCCAGAAGTCGCCGAGCTCGGCCATCCGCTCGGGCACGGGCGCCACCATGACCCGGCGCCGGTCCTCGGCGTCCCGCTCCCGCCGGACGTAGCCGGCCCGCTCCAGGCGGTCGACGAGCCGGGTGGCGGAGCCGGTGGTGAGGCCGGTGAGCTCGGCGACCCGCCCGATGGTGACCGGTTCCCGCTCCATGCTGAGCAGGTTGAGGCACTGCACGTCGGTCGGGTGCAGCCGCAGATGGTCGGCGACGGCCTGGTTGAACAGCGCGTAAGCGGCCATGTAGCGGCGGGCCTCGCCCTGCAGTTCGGCCATCAGCCCGTCGCGCCGGGCGGAGTTCTCCTGCGTCATGCAGAGAGTGTACGAAACAGGGGATGGCCACCCCCGCCGAACGCCCTACGGCAGTTCGTCGACCAGATAGCGCTGGATGGTCGGCCCGAGCCAGGCGACGACCTCCTCGCGGGACATCTCCACGGCGGGCGGGAAGCGCAGCACATAGCGGGTGAGCGCCATCCCGAGGATCTGCGAGGCGACGAGCGCCGCCCGGCGCGGCGCCTCGGCGGGGTCGCAGACGCCGCGCGTGACCGGCCCGAGCTGCTCGGCGAATATCTCCCGCATCCGCTCGGCGCCGGCGGCGTTGGTGGCGCAGACCCGCAGCAGCCCGGTCAGGACGTCGTCGCGCTCCCAGCGGTCGAGGAAGTGGGTGACGAGCACGGCTCCGATGTGGCGGGCGGGCAGGGCGCCGAGCTCGGGGAGGTCGAGCCGGAAGTCGGAGGCGGCGGCGAACAGCCCCTCCTTGTTGCCGAAGTAGCGCATGACCATCGACGGGTCGATGCCGGCGTCACCGGCGATGGCGCGGATGGTCGCGCGCTCGTACCCGTCGGCGGCGAAGCGCTCGCGGGCGGCGTCGATGATCGCTGCGCGGGTGGCGTCGGAGCGACGTGCGGTCGTCATGCCAACAACTGTAGGCCAACACCCGTTGACACGCCATCGCGTCCGGCCCTACATTTGCCAACAAGCGTTGACCAACAGGTGTTGGCCAACGGACGTAGGCACCCTTGGAGGCGGCAGTGAGCACCACGGGCACCCCGAAGACTCCCGAGAACGACCCCGACACGGACACCGGCTCCGACACCGACGTGCTGGTCGTCGGCGCGGGACCGACCGGACTGCTGCTCGCAGGCGACCTCGCCGCCGCCGGCCTGCGGGTCACGGTCGTCGAGCGCAGGGCCCCCGGCATCAGCAACCTCACCCGCGCCTTCAGCGTCCACGCCCGCACCCTCGAACAGCTCGACGCCCGCGGCCTCGCCGACGAACTCGTCGCGAAGGGCACCCCCGTCTCGGAGATGCGTGCCTTCGGCCGCCTCTCCCTCGACCTGTCCCGGCTGCCCTCCCGCTTCCCGTTCCTCCTGCTCACTCCGCAGTACGAGGTCGAGCGCGTCCTGGAACGCCGAGCACTGTCCACAGGTGTGGACTTCCGGTACGGCACAGAGCTGCGCGGCCTGCGCCAGGACGCCGGCGCCGTCACCGCCGAGCTGGCGGGACCCGAACCGATCACCCTCCGCGCCCGCTACCTGGTCGGCACCGACGGCGTACGCAGCTCCGTGCGCGGCGCGCTGGGCCTGCCCTTCCCGGGCGCCTCGGTGATCCGATCCATCGTCCTCGCCGACGTCCGCCTCACGGAGAAACCCACGGGGATGCTCACCCTCTCCGCCGCCGATGACGCCTTCACCTTCATCGCCCCCTTCGGCGACGGCTGGTACCGGGTGATGGGCTGGGACCGCCACCGCCAGGCCCCCGACAGCGAACCCGTGGACCTCGACGAGCTCCGGGAGATCACCCGCCGGACCCTCGGCAGCGACCTCGGCATGCACGACGCCCGCTGGATCTCCCGCTTCCACAGCGACGAACGACAGGCACCCGCCTACCGCTCCGGCCGCGTCTTCCTCGCCGGAGACGCCGCCCACGTCCACTCACCGGCCGGCGGCCAGGGCATGAACACCGGCCTCCAGGACGCCGCCAACCTCTCCTGGAAGCTCGCCGCGGTCCTGCGCGGCGAGGCCCCCGACCCCGAGGCGCTGCTCGACAGCTACCAGGCCGAACGGCACCCGGTAGGCGCGATGGTCCTGCGCAGCAGCGGCACCCTCGTCCGGCTCGCCATGGCCCACACCCCGCTCCAGCGCACGGCCCGCGCCCTCGCCACCCTCCTGCTCGGCACCGTCCGCCCGGCGGCCGCCCGCGCGCTCGGCATGATCAGCGGCATCGGCATCTCCTACGGCTCCGGAGCGCGCCGCGCCCCCGACCTCGAACTGCGCGAGGGCCGGCTCTACGAGCTGCTCCGCAAGGGCGAGTTCGTCCTGATCGCCCCCGAGGGCGCGACCCCGCCCCTCCCCCGCACCACCCAGGCCGCCACCCACAGCCCCCTGCGCGCCACCTGGACCGACCCGACCCGCCGCGACGCCCTCCTCGTCCGCCCCGACGGCTACACGGTCCCGCCGCAAGGCAGGCCCGGCCGATGAGGAGGAGGGCTTCAGAAGACGTACGGGTCGCCGGTCGCCAGGACGAGGACGCGATGACGGTCGTTGCGGGGGTTACGGTCGGCGACGCCGTCCCGCCAGACGGTGCGGATCTCCACGGTCAGCTCGTCCGGGCGCCCCAGGGTCCGCAGGTCCAGGGCCAGCTCGCCCGCCGCCCCCGCCGCCCGCAGCTCACCGGTGCGACAGGACACCACCCGGTCGCTGCTCCACAGGCAGGCCGGCGGCAGCTCCTGCCCGCCCGCCAGGGGCGCCGAGAAGGCCAGCCGCACGGTCGCCTGGGAGACGTCGGAGGGCCCGTGGTTCTCGCTGACCAGCCAGACACCGAGCCGGTCCTCCCAGAGGGAGACATGGCCGTGGTGGGCCAGATCCGCCTCGGGCCCGACGGCGTGGGCGCCCGCACCCGTACCGGTCACCAGGGCAGCCGTCAGGGCCGCGCCGAGCAGAGCCTTGCGCATCACACTCATGCCCCGAAGATACCCATAACCACCCATATCTTCTGATTAGCCGTCAGCCGCGTGTCCTGAGCGGACCGGAGGCCGGACCGTCCGCCCATGGCACCCTGCCCCCATGCTGATCGCCCGCTCCGCCGCCCTGTTCGTCCTCGCCGCACTCTTCGAGATCGGCGGCGCCTGGCTCGTCTGGCAGGGCGTCCGCGAACACCGCGGCTGGATCTGGATCGGCGCCGGCGTCCTCGCCCTCGGCGTCTACGGCTTCGTCGCCACGCTCCAGCCCGACGCCGAGTTCGGCCGCATCCTCGCCGCCTACGGCGGCGTCTTCGTCGCCGGCTCCCTCGCCTGGGGCATGGTCGCCGACGGCTACCGCCCCGACCGCTGGGACGTCATCGGCGCCCTGGTCTGCCTCGCCGGCATGGCCGTGATCATGTACGCCCCGCGCGGCCGCTGAACCCGCCCGACCTATCCTGACCACGCGATCGACACCATCGACCACACGCGCGAGGAGCACGTCATGACTGCCGCCGGTACCCCCATCGCCGTCGTCACCGGAGCGAGCAGCGGAATCGGCGCGGCCACCGCCCGGCAGCTCGCGGCCGCCGGCTACCGCGTGGTCCTCACCGCCCGCCGCAAGGACCGCATCGAGGCCCTGGCCGCCGAGATCAACGAGGCCGGCCACCAGGCCACCGCCTACGCCCTCGACGTCACCGACCGCGCCGCCGTCGACGAGTTCGCCACCGCCTTCCGCACCCTCGCGGTCCTCGTCAACAACGCCGGCGGCGCACTCGGCGCCGACCCGGTCGCCACCGGCGACCCCGACGACTGGCGCACGATGTACGAGGTCAACGTCATCGGCACCCTCAACGTCACCCAGGCCCTGCTCCCCGCCCTCACCGCGAGCGGCGACGGCACGGTCGTCGTCCTGTCCTCCACCGCCGGCCACTCCACCTACGAGGGCGGCGCCGGCTACGTGGCCGCCAAGAACGGCGCCCGCGTCCTCGCCGAGACCCTCCGTCTCGAGATCGTCGGCACCCCGGTCCGCGTCATCGAGATCGCCCCCGGCATGGTGAAGACCGAGGAGTTCGCCACCACCCGCTTCCGCGGCGACACGGACAAGGCCGCCAAGGTCTACGCGGGCGTGGCCGAGCCCCTGACCGCCGACGACGTGGCCGACACCATCACCTGGGCCTGCACCCGCCCCCCGCACGTCAACATCGACCTGCTCGTCGTCCGCCCCCGGGCCCAGGCCTCCAACACCAAGGTCCACCGCGAGCTCTGAGCGACCGGCCGCCCACGCAGAAGGGGCCGGCGCACGGCACCGGACCCTCCCCTGACGCCCTCCGCGGGCGTCAGCCCTTCACGCAGATGACCTGCTTCAGCTTCGCGACCACCTCGACCAGGTCCCGCTGCTGCTCCATCACCTGCTCGATCGGCTTGTACGCGCCCGGGATCTCGTCCACGACACCGGAGTCCTTGCGGCACTCCACGCCCCGCGTCTGCTCTTCCAGGTCCCGCGTCGAGAAGCGCCGCTTCGCCGCGCTCCGGCTCATCCGGCGGCCCGCGCCGTGCGAGGCCGAGTTGAAGGACGCCTGGTTGCCGAGACCCTTCACGATGTACGAGCCCGTGCCCATCGAACCCGGGATGATCCCGAACTCCCCGGAACCGGCCCGGATCGCGCCCTTACGGGTGACGAGCAGGTCCATCCCCTCGTACCGCTCCTCCGCCACGTAGTTGTGGTGGCAGGAGATCACCGGGTCGAAGGTCACCTTCGCCTTGCGGAACTCCCGGCGGACGACCTCCTGGAACAGCGCCATCATGATCGCGCGGTTGTACTTCGCGTACTCCTGCGCCCAGAACAGATCGTTCCGGTATGCCGCCATCGGCGGGGTGTCCGCGACGAACACCGCGAGGTCGCGGTCGACCAGCCCCTGGTTGTGCGGCAGCTTCTGCGCCTCGCCGATGTGGTACTCGGCGAGCTCCTTGCCGATGTTCCGCGAGCCGGAGTGCAGCATCAGCCAGACGGACCCTTGGTCATCGATACAGACCTCGCAGAAGTGATTTCCGCTTCCGAGCGTCCCCATCTGCTTTTCCGCCCGTTCCCGACGGAACTTGACCGGATCCGCGACCGAGTCGAACCGCGACCAGAAATCCCCCCACCCCGACGTCGGGAACTGGAACAGCCGCCCCGGATCCACCGCGTCCCGGTGCATCCCCCGCCCCACCGGAATCGCCTGCTCGATCTTCGACCGCAGCCGCGACAGGTCACCCGGGAGGTCGTTCGCCGTCAGCGAGGTCTTGACGGCCGACATGCCGCAGCCGATGTCCACACCGACCGCCGCCGGGCAGACCGCCCCGCGCATCGCGATCACCGAGCCGACCGTCGCACCCTTGCCGTAGTGCACGTCCGGCATCACGGCCAGGCCCTGGATCCACGGCAGCGTCGCCACGTTCTGCAGCTGCTGCATGGCGCCGCCCTCGACCGACGCCGGATCCGCCCACATCCGGATGGGCACCTTCGCACCCGGTACCTCTACATACGACATACTTCCTCGATTCCCCCAAAAAGCCTGATAACGCAAAAACCGGAGCCAATGCCCGTAGAACTGACTGCGGACCGGCATCAACGGCTGCGCGTGCGATAGACATTGTGTCCACCGCCCGATGCGGAGCGGCAAACAGTTTTCGGGGAACTCTCCGGGAGAAGGGAGCCTGGGATCGTGCAGCGAAAGGCGTACGCACCCGGCCGATCCGGGCCGGCGGTGCTCACCGCGGCCGCCCTCGCCCTCGGTCTCGGGATCGGCCTGACCGGCTGTTCCTCCGGCACCGCCACCGATACCGGCGCCGTCGACTCCAAGGCGGGCCCGGCGGCCCCCGCCGCGCCCCCCGGGCGCTACCGCACCCTCTTCGAGCCCTGCGGCGCCATCCCCCAGGGCACGCTCAAGGACCTGCTCCCCGGCGCCGCCGAGCTCCCCGACGCCGAGCGCAACCGCACCTACCGCGGCACCCCGGCCGTCACCTTCGACACCGACCGCCGGGTCGGCTGCAGCTGGAAGGCCGACACGCCCGACGCCGTGCACCGGCTCACCGTCGACATCGAGCGGGTCGTCTCGTACGACCCCGCCGTCAGCGACGACGACCGCGCGCAGGAGGTGTACAGCGGCAAGCAGACCGCCGCCGGCGTCCCCCTCCCCCCGGTCACGCCCAGCACGCCCGCCACCACGCCCCCGACCACGCCGGCCTCCCCGACCACCGCGCCGCCCGGCGGCCACCAGCCGGCCACCCACGTGCCCGCCCCGCCGGCCAAGACCACCACCCAGGCACCGCCGGCCAAGCCCGGCGCGACCACTCAGCCCGGCCGGCCCGGCACCACCGGCAAGCCCGGCGCCACCGCCCCGGCCGCCCCCGTCGCCACTCCCACCACCGGTCTCGAACCCCGCGCCCTCGACGGCCTCGGCGAGGCCGCGTACCTCGACGACGCCCTCACCACGGCCGCCCCGGCGGGCGCCAAGCGCCTCGTGAGCGTGGTGTTCCGCACATCGAACGTGATCGTGACCGTCCAGTACGAAGAGCAGACGGCCGCCTCCGTCGAGCCCCCCGACAGCAGGGAACTGCAGGAAAAGGCCCGGAATCTGGCCCGGCTGCTCGCCGAGCGGCTCGAGGAGTAGCCGTCCTGACCCGCCCCGCCGAGGGCCGCCCGCCCGCGCGCCGACCACGTAACGTGTCGACGTACCCCGCCGCCGGCCGCCCGGACCGTACGACAAGCGACTGAAGGAACCATGCAGCGATCAGCCCCGCGACTCTCCCGCATACTCGCCTGCGCCGCCGTCCCGGTGATGCTCGTGGCCGCCGGCTGCTCCTCCGGCTCGGACTCCGCCGGCAAGGGCTCGGGCTCTTCCGGCCAGGCGTCGTCGTCGGCCTCCGCCACGCCGAAGGCCACGCAGTCGACGAAGGCGGTCGAGCGCGCGAAGTACGCGAAGCTGCCCGACGTCTGCAAGGCGGTCTCCGCCAGGACGACGGCGGCCCTGGTGCCCAAGGCGAAGGCGAAGAACGGCACCGCGGCGAGCTCCAGCGATGTCACCAGCCGCGGCGGCTGCTCCTGGAACGGCCTGGAGGACAAGGGCGTCAAGGGCTCGCAGTACCGCTGGCTCGACGTCTCCTTCTACCGTTACGAGTCCGACGCGACGCTCGGCAGCGGCCAGGAGCGGGCCGCCGAGAACTACGCCAAGGAGCTGGCCAAGTTCCAGGCCACACCGGGTGCGAAGAAGCTCCGTACGACCGCGACGGCCGGTGTCGGCGACCAGGCGGACACCGTGTCGTACGACCTGCGCAAGACGGACGAGGACTTCAAGTACGCCTCCGTCGTGGCCCGCACCGGCAACGTGCTCGTCCTGGTCTCCTTCAACGGCGCGGGGTACGCGGGTGCGGAGACCCCGGGTGACAAGGGGATCGCCGAGGGTGCCGTGAAGGCCGCCAAGGAAGCCGTGGCGGCCGTGGCGACGGCCAACAAGTAGCGGTTTGCGGCTCTTTGCGCGGAGCCCGTCCCTCCCCAGGGGGCCGGGCTCCTTCCGCATGTGCCACGCTGTGCCCGCGAGATGTCGTTTGACGGGAGGGGATCGCGGGTGGCCGCGATGCAGCTGACACGGACGCACCGAATACTCATCGGCCTGGTCGTGGCCGGTGCGGTGATCATCGCCGGGATCGGTTTCGCCGGCTCGTACGCCGCCGTGCGCGAGCTCGCCATCGACAAGGGGTTCGGGAACTTCTCGTACTTCTTCCCGATCGGCATCGACGCGGGCATCTGTGTGCTGCTCGCCCTCGACCTGCTGCTGACGTGGATCCGCATCCCGTTCCCGCTGCTGCGCCAGACGGCATGGCTGCTGACGGCGGCGACGATCGCGTTCAACGGCGCGGCGGCGTGGCCCGACCCGCTGGGTGTGGGCATGCACGCGGTGATCCCGGTGCTGTTCGTGGTGGCGGTGGAGGCGGCGCGGCACGCGGTGGGCCGGATCGCGGACATCACGGCCGACAAGCACATGGAGGGCGTGCGGCTCACCCGGTGGCTGCTGTCGCCGATCCCGACCTTCCGGCTGTGGCGCCGGATGAAGCTGTGGGAGCTGCGCTCGTACGAGCAGGTGATCAAGCTGGAGCAGGACCGGCTGATCTACCAGGCCCGGCTGCAGGCGCGTTTCGGCCGTGCGTGGCGGCGCAAGGCGCCGGTGGAGGCGCTGATGCCGCTGCGGCTCGCGAAGTACGGTGTGCCGCTGGCGGAGACGGCCGCGGCGGGCCTCGCGGCGGCCGGCGTGGAGCCGATGCTGCTGCCGCCGGCCCCGGTCACGGCCACGGCCACGCCGGAGCTGGCGCAGGGGCAGGCGCAGGCGCAGGCGCAGGTACAACCGCAGGTTCAGCCGGTCCAGTCGGCTCAGGTGCCGGCCCAGGCGCTGGAGCCCGGTCAGCAGCCTCAGGGCTCCGCTCCGGAGTCGCACGAGAGCCAGTGGTTCGCGGCCCAGCACGTCTCGCCCGAGGTCTACCAGGGCTCGTACAACCCGCAGATCGTCGAGGGTCTCGAGCCGACGCCGGTGCCGATCCCGCAGGGCCCGGAGGACGTTCAGCCCCCGGGTCCCGAGCAGTTCGTCGAGTACCCGGAGTACGTGGAGCCGGAGCAGACGGTCGACGAGTTCACCGAGGTCGCCTACAAGGCGATGCTGGCGTTCGTCGACGAGCACCAGCAGTTCCCGAGCAACGAGCAGCTCGACATACTGCTCGCGGACATGTACGGAGTGCAGCACCCGCGCAGCACCACGCTGCTGCGGCAGCTGGCCCCCATGCTGCGGGAGCGGATCCAGCAGGAGCTGGCGGAGAACCACATCCCGTAGCCGGCCCTCCGGTCACGCCTTGGCCCTCTGCTTCGCGGTCTCGCCCCACGCGGCGAGGACGATGCCGACGGCGAGGAGGGCGAGGTAGCCGGCGGTCGGGATGTCCCACCATTTCTGGAGCAGGCCCCAGGGGCCGTCTCCGAAGAGACGTCCGCCGGCGCCGAGTCCGCCCTGGACGAGTGTGATCCAACCGATGACTGCGATGGCTTCGTTCTTCATGCCTCCACGGTCTCGTCCCCCGGCCCGGGTTTCGTCGTGCCCACGACGGAATCCGCCCTCCGTCGAAGGATGCAGAGAAAGCGGAAGGCCGTCGCCCGCACCGCGGGCGACGGCCTTCCGCACACCGTGACGCTTACGCGCCGAGCAGCTTGCGCACCCGGTCGGCGCCCACCGCGAGCAGCAGCGTGGGCAGGCGGGGGCCCGTCTCGCGGCTGACCAGCAGCTTGTAGAGCAGCGCGAAGAACGACCGCTGGGCCAGCTTCAGCTCCGGGGTCGGCTTGGCCTCGGGGGTGAGGCCGGCCATGACCTTCGGGACGCCGTAGACCAGGGTGGTCAGGCCGTCGAGGGACCAGTGGCTGTCCAGGCCCTCCAGGAGCAGGCGCAGCGATTCGCGGCCCTGGTCGTCGAGGGTGCCGAGGAGCTCGGTGTCGGGCTCGTCGCGGACGATGGTGCGCTGGTCGGCCGGGACCTGGGTGGTGATCCAGTTCTCGGCACGGTCCAGGCGCGGCCGGACCTCGTCGAGGGAGGTGACCGGGTTCTCCGGGTCGAGCTCGGTGAGGATGCGCAGGGTCTGCTCGTCGTGGCCGGCGGTGATGTCCATGACCGAGGCGAGCGTGCGGTACGGCAGCGGGCGCGCCGTGCGCGGCAGCTCGCCGGCTGCGGTGCGGGCGGCGCGCGTGTACGCGGCGGCGTCGGCGGGGAGCACCGAGCCGTCGGCGACCTTGGCCTCCAGCTTGTCCCACTCGTCGTAGAGCCGCTGGATCTCCTGGTCGAAGGCGATCTTGAAGGACTGGTTGGGCTTCCGGCGCGCGTACAGCCAGCGCAGGATCTGCGGCTCCATGATCTTCAGCGCGTCGGAGGGCGTGGGGACGCCGCCGCGCGAGGAGGACATCTTGGCCATGCCGCTGATGCCCACGAAGGCGTACATGGGGCCGATGGGCTGCACGCCGTCGAAGATGGTGACGATCTGGCCGCCGACCTGGAAGGACGAGCCGGGCGAGGAGTGGTCGACGCCGGAGGGCTCGAAGATGACGCCCTCGTAGGCCCAGCGCATCGGCCAGTCGACCTTCCAGACCAGCTTGCCGCGGTTGAACTCGCTCAGCTTGACGGTCTCGGCGAAGCCGCAGGAGGAGCATGTGTAGGCCAGCTCGGTGGTCTCGTCGTCGTACGAGGTGACGGTGGTCAGGTCCTTCTCGCACCGCCCGCAGTAGGGCTTGTACGGGAAGTAGCCGGCGCCGGAGCCGGAGCCGTCGTCCTCGCTCGCCGCGCCGGAGCCCTCCTCGGCCTCCAGCTCGGCCTCGTCGACCGGCTTCTGCGACTGCTTCTTCGGCGCCTTCTTCGTCCGGTACTGGTCGAGGATGGCGTCGATGTCGCCGCGGTGCCTCATCGCGTGCAGGATCTGCTCGCGGTAGACGCCCGAGGTGTACTGCTCGGTCTGGCTGATCGGGTCGTACTCGACGCCGAGCTCGGCCAGCGCCTCGACCATGGCGGCCTTGAAGTGCGCGGCCCAGTTCGGGTGCGGGGAGCCGGCCGGGGCCGGGACCGAGGTCAGCGGCTTGCCGATGTGCTCGGCCCAGGACTCGTCGATGCCCGCGACGCCGTTCGGCACCTTGCGGTACCGGTCGTAGTCGTCCCAGGAGATGAGGTGCCGGACCTCGTACCCACGGCGGCGGACCTCGTCGGCGACCAGGTGCGGGGTCATGACCTCGCGCAGGTTGCCCAGGTGGATCGGGCCGGACGGGGAGAGGCCGGAGGCGACGACGACCGGTTTGCCAGGCGCACGTCGCTCCGACTCGGCGATGACCTCGTCCGCGAAACGGGAGACCCAGTCGGTCTCGGTGCTGCTCTGAGCCACGGTCGGTTCGTCCTTCTTCCTTGGTTCCCTCGGAGCCTTACTGGCTTACGTCAGCCATTCTCCCAGACGGAAGGACGCGCTCCGAGGTTGTCCACAGGCGGAGAAAACACGTTGCCCACCCATGGGACACTTACACAAGTGAAATAGCCCTTCCGGAGCCCCTCCGGGCCCGGAACACCACGACTCAGGAACGGAAGCTCATGGCCTCGGTCCCTTCCCTCGCTTCGACCGTGCAGCAGCGCCTCGCGGAAGGCCTCTCGGCAGCCCTGCCGGAGGCCGGGTCCGCCGACCCGCTGCTGCGACGAAGCGACCGGGCCGACTTCCAGGCCAACGGCATCCTGGCGCTGGCCAAGCAGCTCAAGGGCAACCCGCGCGAGCTGGCGACGAAGGTCGTCGAGGCCATCGAGGCCGGCGACGTCTTCCAGGAGATCGAGGTCTCGGGCCCCGGCTTCCTCAACATCACGGTCACCGACGAGGCGATCGTGAAGACCCTGGCGGCCCGTGCCGCCGACGCCCGGCTCGGCGTGCCGTTCAACCCGTCGGCCGGCACGACGGTGGTCGACTACGCGCAGCCGAACGTGGCCAAGGAGATGCACGTCGGCCACCTGCGTTCCGCCGTGATCGGCGCCGCGATGGTCGAGATCCTGGAGTTCACGGGCGAGACGGTGGTCCGGCGCCACCACATCGGCGACTGGGGCACCCAGTTCGGCATGCTCATCCAGTACCTGACCGAGCACCCGCACGAGCTGGACCACAAGGCCGAGGGCGCGGACGCGGAGGTCTCCGGCGAGGAGGCCATGTCCAACCTGAACCGGCTGTACAAGGCGTCCCGCGCGCTCTTCGACTCCGACGAGGAGTTCAAGACGCGGGCCCGCGCGCGGGTCGTCGACCTGCAGGCGGGCGACGAGGAGACGCTGGCCATGTGGCAGCGGTTCGTCGACGAGTCGAAGATCTACTTCTACTCGGTCTTCGACAAGCTCGACATGGACATCCGTGACCCCGACGTCGTCGGCGAGTCCGGCTACAACGACATGCTCGTGGAGACCTGCCGGATCCTGGAGGAGTCGGGCGTGGCGGTCCGCTCCGAGGGCGCGCTGTGCGTGTTCTTCGACGACGTCAAGGGCCCGGACGGCAACCCGACCCCGCTGATCGTCCAGAAGTCCGACGGCGGCTTCGGCTACGCGGCGACCGACCTGTCGGCGATCCGCGACCGGGTGCAGAACCTGAAGGCGTCGACGCTGGTGTACGTGGTCGACGCCCGCCAGTCGCTGCACTTCAAGATGGTCTTCGAGACGGCCCGCCGGGCGGGCTGGCTGAACGACGAGGTGAAGGCGCTCCAGCTGGCCTTCGGCACGGTCCTCGGCAAGGACGGCAAGCCCTTCAAGACCCGTGAGGGCGAGACGGTGCGGCTGGTGGACCTGCTGGACGAGGCGATCGACCGCGCCTCCGCCGTGGTCCGCGAGAAGGCCCAGGACCTCTCCGAGGAGGAGATCGCCGAGCGCGGCACCCAGGTGGGCATCGGCGCCGTGAAGTACGCGGACCTGTCGACGTCGGCGGCGCGTGACTACAAGTTCGACCTGGACCAGATGGTCTCGCTCAACGGCGACACGTCGGTGTACCTGCAGTACGCGTACGCCCGTATCCAGTCGATCCTGCGCAAGGCGGGCGACGCCAAGCCGGCGGCCCACCCGGAGCTGGCGCTCGCCGCCTCGGAGCGCGCCCTCGGCCTGCACCTGGACTCGTTCGGCGAGCTGATCCACGAGACCGCCGCGGACTACGCCCCGCACAAGCTGGCGGCGTATCTCTACCAGGTGGCGTCGCTCTACACGACGTTCTACTCGGAGTGCCCGGTCCTGAAGGCGGACACCCCGGAGCAGGTGGAGAACCGCCTCTTCCTCTGCGACCTGACCGCCCGGACGCTCCACCAGGGCATGGCCCTGCTGGGCATCAGGACGCCCGAGCGCCTCTGACGTCACCCCGGGAGGGGCAGGTGGGTCACTGCTTGACCCACGTGCCCTTCTCGGGCCACCAGCCGTAGGTCGGCCGGCCCTCGATCGCGCTGGTACGGAACGGCTCCCCGCCGTCGTCCACGCGCACGGTCCCGCGCTGGGCGCCGCTGCTCCACTCCAGCTCCAGGTACCAGGCGGAGACGTGCTTCTCCGTGTGCACGTCCAGGTTGAGCACCTGGGCGTCGCCCGTGGCGACCTGGTACGGGAAGTCCTTCGCCGGCACCACGCGGTCGGCGTCATGACCGGCGACCGGCTTGAGGAACGGCCGCGGCGCGTCGAGGTCGAGGTCGAAGGTCTGCGGGGTGATCCCGCTGCCGCAGCCGTCGGCCATCGAGTACACCGCCCCGTCCAGGGGCTCGCCGCGCTCCACCACCCGCACGTTGAGCTTGCTGAGGACCACGGGCGCCTGCGTGCGGCCGGTCACGGTGAGCTGGAGCTGCATGTGTCCGCCGTCGGTCCCGCCGAGTGCTCGGGCCCAGCCCCGGGTGTCCTGCGGCGGGGGCGGCGGCGGCACGTGACCGGGCTGCTGGTCGAGCACGTAGTACTGCCCGCAGGGCTCCGCCCAGTTGTACGAGCTGATGCCGACGCTCAGCGGGGCGGGCGGTCCGGACTCGGCGGCCCCGTCTTCGGCCGCTGCCGGGGTGTCGTCCTTGTGCTGGAGCACGTACGCCGTGGGCAGGGCGAGACCGACGACAGCGGCGGTGGCGGCGAGGAGCACGAGCAGCGGCTTGCGGGAACGGCGGGCAGGCGGGGCCTGGGCGGTGACGAGCGGCGCGGCGTCGGGCACAGGCTGACGCTCAGGAGCCGCCCCTTCAAGATCCGCCCCCTCGGGCGCCGCCCCTTCAGGAGCCACCCCCTCGGGCGCTACGGCCTCGGGCGCTACAGCCTCGGGCGCCGCCGCACCGGCGGGCGTCGCCGCCTCGCCCACAGCCTCCGCCGGCTCCCCCTTCCCCCTCCGCCTGGCCTCGTCCGCCACGATCCAGCAGCGGTGCAGCTCGACAAGCTCGTCCCGCGACGCCCCGCAGAGCCGCCCGAGCCGTTCCACGGGCGCGAACCCGGTCGGTACGGCGTCCCCGTTGCAGTAGCGATGGAGCGTCGAGGTGCTGACGTGCAGCCGCTTCGCCAGGGCTCCGTAACTGAGTCCGGATCGTTCCTTCAGCTCGCGCATCAGCTCCGCGAAGCCGTCCGCCGCATCCATGAGAGTCCCCCGTCACTCGATCCGCATCCCAGGAACACGTTCCAGGGGAGGGTCGTTTCCCCAGCTCACAGCGGGTGAGAGCGTTCCACCGTCCCCCATTGTCCCGTGCTGATTGCCGCCGGGTCACGCCGCCCCGCAGGGTGGTGTCCATGCCGAACAGCCGCGTCATCGACGCCCTGGCCGTCGCGGTGCTGATCGTCTGCACGGCGGTCGTGATCCATCTCCTCAGCCGCTACTGAAAACGCTGAAACGCCGACTCTCACGGGGGAAACCACCATGCGCACCACCGCCCGCCGCCTCGCCCTGCCCGTCGCCGCCCTGGCGGCCTCGCTCGCCCTCACCGCCTGCCAGGCGGACGACGATCCGTCTCCCGCCAAGCCGAGCCCCGCGGCCGGACGGACGTCCACCGCTCCCACGACGGAGCCGAGCAGCGACGCGAAGCCGTCCGACGGCCCCGGCGCCCAGCCCACCGCCGCCAAGACGCCCGCCAAGACCCCCGCGAAGCCGCCGGCCAAGCCCGCCAAGCCCGCCCAGCGTCCCTCCGACACCTCCGACGCCTCCGACGGCGGCCCCGTCAGCCGCACCTGCACGGCCGCCGACACCAAGGTCGTGGTGAGCAAGGTGAGCCGCCCCGTCAACCACCTGGCGCTCACCGTCACCAACACCAGCGGCCGTCCCTGCAACGCGCTGGGCGCGCCCTTCGTCGGCTTCGACGACCCCCAGGCCCCCATCCGGATCATCGAGGACAGCAAGCCGCAGGCCGTGGTGACCCTGCTCCCGGGCGAGTCGGCCTACGCGTCCGTCGTCCTCACTGGCGAGCCGGGCCCGGACACCAACGGCCACACCGTCAAGAAGATCCGCGTCTACCTGACGCGGGAGAGCAGCACGACGGTGGCGGCGCCGAGCGGCACGTTCGCCGACGACGGCGCCGCCGTGTCGTACTGGCAGCGCGACCTGGAAGACGCGCTGACGTACTGAGGCCGGCCTCCCGGAGCCGGCTCCGGGACCCGGATCACCGGTGGATGGGATGCGAGGTACGCCCCGAGGCCTCGTCGATCTCGGTGTGGGCCTTCTGCAGCAGCTGCGAGGCGAGGTCCATGAGCGCGCGGGCGCCGGCGATCTCCTCGCCGACCCGCAGCTGCTCCGGGTCGGAGGGGTGCCGGTTGGCATTGCCGTGGGCGCGGTATTCGGTGCCGTCACCGAGCCGCACCATCGCCGCCGCCCTCGTCCGGTCGCCCTCCTCCTTGAACTCCATCTCGATGTGCCATCCGACGAGCGTGTTCATCATGAGGATCACCTCCAGAGAGGTACCTGTTGGTACCTCTCCAGGGTGCGCCGGTCGGCCGGTGCTCACCAGCGCTCGCGTCAGAGCGCGCGGCCCAGCTTCTGCGCGACCTCCGTCGCCCAGTAGGTGAGGATCATCTGCGCGCCGGCCCGGCGGATGCCGGTGAGCGCCTCGAAGATCGCCTTGTCCCGGTCGATCCAGCCCTTCTCCGCCGCGGCCTCGACCATCGCGTACTCGCCGCTGATCTGGTACGCGGCGACGGGCACGTCGACCGACTCGGCGACCTTGGCGAGGACGTCGAGGTACGGGCCGGCCGGCTTGACCATCACCATGTCGGCGCCCTCTTCGAGGTCGAGCGCCAGCTCCCGCAGGGACTCGCGCACGTTGGCGGGGTCCTGCTGGTACGTCTTGCGGTCACCGGTCAGGGAGGAGCCCACGGCCTCGCGGAAGGGCCCGTAGAAGGCGGAGGAGTACTTCACCGTGTAGGCGAGGATCGACACGTCCTCCTTGCCGATGGTGTCCAGGGCGTCGCGGATCACCCCGACCTGGCCGTCCATCATCCCGGACGGGCCGACGACGTGGACGCCCGCGTCGGCCTGCACCTGGGCCATCTCGGCGTACCGCTCCAGGGTCGCGTCGTTGTCGACCCGCCCGGCCGCGTCCAGGACACCGCAGTGCCCGTGGTCCGTGTACTCGTCGAGGCACAGGTCCGACATGATCACCAGGTCGTCCCCGACCTCGGCCTTCACGTCCCGGATGGCCACCTGCAGGATCCCGTCGGGGTCCGTGCCCGCCGTACCGGCCGCGTCCTTCTTCGCGTCCTCCGGCACGCCGAACAGCATGATCCCGGAGACGCCGGCCTCCACCGCCTCGACGGCCGCCTTGCGCAGCGTGTCCCGCGAGTGCTGCACGACCCCGGGCATCGCGGTGATCGGCACCGGCTGCGTCACGCCCTCCCGCACGAACGCGGGCAGGATCAGATCGGCCGGATGCAACCGCGTCTCGGCCACCATCCGCCGCATGGCAGGCGTAGTCCGCAGCCGCCGCGGCCGCGCCCCGGGAAAGGATCCATACGAGTTCATGCCTCCGAGGCTACGCCCGCGGAATCGGTGCATTTACCGACACCTTGTTGCCGCGTCGTGCGTTGCCGCGTCGTGCCGACCCCCCACGCAAAGGGTGCGGGCCCCGAAGAGGACCCGCACCCCAAAGACACCGACTACGTCGTGCGCCGGCGCCTGGCGCCGGGCCGCCGCTCGCTGGGCCGCGTCACCGGATCGCCCGCCTCCAGCGCCGCCTCCCGTCGCCGCAGGCCGAACTCCGCCAGCGCCTCCGCCAGCTTGTGCACCGACGGCTCGGGCGAGAGGACGTCCACCCGCAGCCCGTGCTCCTCGGCCGTCTTGGCCGTGGCGGGGCCGATGCACGCGATGACCGTCACGTTGTGCGGCTTCCCGGCGATGCCCACCAGGTTCCGCACCGTGGACGACGACGTGAAGAGCACCGCGTCGAAGCCGCCGCCCTTGATCGCCTCACGCGTGTCCGCCGGCGGCGGCGAGGCCCGTACGGTCCGGTAGGCGGTGACGTCGTCGACCTCCCACCCGAGCTCGATGAGCCCGGCGACCAGCGTCTCGGTCGCGATGTCGGCGCGCGGCAGGAAGACGCGGTCGATCGGGTCGAAGACCGGGTCGTACGGCGGCCAGTCCTCGAGGAGACCCGCCGCGGACTGCTCACCGCTCGGCACCAGGTCCGGCTTCACGCCGAAGTCGACGAGCGCGGCGGCGGTCTGCTCGCCGACGGCCGCGACCTTGATCCCGGCGAAGGCGCGGGCGTCGAGCCCGTACTCCTCGAACTTCTCCCGCACCGCCTTCACCGCGTTGACCGAGGTGAAGGCGATCCACTCGTAGCGCCCGGTGACCAGGCCCTTGACCGCCCGCTCCATCTGCTGCGGGGTGCGCGGCGGCTCGACGGCGATGGTCGGCACCTCGTGCGGCACCGCGCCGTACGAACGCAGCTGGTCGGAGAGCGACGCGGCCTGCTCCTTGGTACGCGGCACGAGCACCCGCCAGCCGAACAGCGGCTTGGACTCGAACCACGACAGCTGGTCCCGCTGCGCCGGGGCGCTGCGCTCGCCGACCACGGCTATCGCCGGCCGGTGTCCCTCGGGCGAGGGGAGCACCTTGCCCTGCTTGAAGACCTGGGCGATGGTGCCGAGCGTCGCGCTCCAGGTCCGCTGCCGGGTGGTGGTGCCCGCGATGGTGACGGTGAGCGGGGTGTCCGGCTTACGGCCGGCCGCCACTAGCTCACCGGCGGCGGCCGCCACGGCGTCGAGCGAGGTGGAGACGACGACGGTCCCGTCGGACGCGCCGACCTCGGCCCAGCACCGGTCGTCGGCGGTGCGGGCGTCGACGAAGCGCACGTCGGTGCCCTGAGCGTCGCGCAGCGGCACACCGGCGTACGCGGGCACGCCGACGGCGGTGGCGACACCGGGCACGACCTCGAAGGCGATGCCCTCGGCGGCGCAGGCGAGCATTTCTGCGCCCGCGTTCCCGTCGAGGCCGGGGTCGCCGGTCACCGCTCGGACGACCCGCTTGCCGCCGCGTGCGGCCTCCATGACAAGATTGGTCGCATCCCTCAACACGGGGACACCGACGGTTGTTGACGCTTCGTCGACAACCGTCAGCTCAGGCGTGCTCACGCCCGCGCGCGCATGGCCGCGAACGACTTCGAGCACCTCCGGCTCGGCGATCAGGACGTCCGCGCCGGCCAGGGCTTCGACGGCCCGGAGCGTCAGCAGTCCGGGGTCGCCTGGTCCGGCGCCGAGGAACGTGACGTGACCGTGGCCGTAGAAGGCGGCGGACGCGGGGCTGGTGGTCGGGCTGGTGGGGCTCAAAGTGCTCGCTCCCCCATAAGACCGGCCGCACCCTTGGCGAGCATCTCGTGCGCGAGTTCGCGTCCGAGTGCCACCGCCTCGTCGTAGGAGGTGGGTACGGGACCGGTGGTGGACAGCTGCACCAGCGTCGAGCCGTCGGTGGTGCCGACGACGCCGCGCAGGCGCATTTCGGTGACAACCTGCCCGTGACCGGGGTCGTCGGCCAGCAGGTCGGCCAGCGCACCCACAGGTGCGGAGCAGCCGGCCTCCAGGGCGGCGAGCAGGGATCGCTCGGCGGTCACGGCGGCCCGGGTGTACGGGTCGTCGAGCTCGGCGAGCGTGGCGACGAGGTCGGCGCTGGAAGCGGCGCACTCGATGGCCAGGGCCCCCTGACCGGGGGCGGGCAGGACCGCGTCGACCGACAGGTGGTCGAGCGACAGGGAGCCGGTGAGCTCCTCGGTTCCGCCGATGCGGTTGAGTCCGGCCGCGGCGAGTACCACCGCGTCGAGCTCTCCCTTGCGTACATAACCGACCCGGGTGTCGATGTTGCCCCGGATCGGTACGGTCTCGATGGTCAGGCCGTGGCTGCGCGCGTACGCGTTGAGCTGGGCCATACGGCGCGGCGAGCCGGTGCCGACGCGGGCGCCGGCGGGCAGCCGGTCCAGCGTGACGCCGGCCTGCGCGACGAGGACGTCGCGCGGGTCCTCGCGCTCGGGGATCGCCGCCAGCACGAGGTCGGGGTGCTGGGCGGTCGGCAGGTCCTTGAGGGAGTGCACGGCGAAGTCCACCTCGCCGGCGAGCAGCGCGTCGCGCAGCGCGGCGACGAACACACCGGTGCCGCCGATCTGCGCCAGGTGCTCGCGCGAGGTGTCCCCGTACGTCGTGATCTCCACGAGCTCCACGGGCCGGCCGGTCAACTGCCTGACGGCGTCGGCCACATGTCCGGACTGGGCCATGGCGAGCCTGCTGCGCCTGGTCCCGAGCCTCAGTGCCCTCTCGGTCATACTCGCCCTCGGTTCTTGACGTCACCGTCGTTCAGGTCGGCCCGGCTGACAGAGGCAACCGTCCCCGGGTCGAGGTCGAAGAGTGTCCGCAGCGCGTCGGCGTACCCGGCGCCGCCGGGCTCGCTGGCGAGCTGCTTGACGCGCACGGTGGGCGCGTGCAGGAGCTTGTCGACCACGCGGCGCACGGTCTGGGTGATCTCGGCGCGCTGCTTGTCGTCGAGACCGGGGAGGCGGCCTTCCAGGCGGGCGACCTCGCCGGCCACCACGTCGGCGGCCATGGCGCGCAGGGCGACCACGGTCGGCGTGATGTGCGCGGCGCGCTGAGCTGCGCCGAAGGCGGCGACCTCGTCGGAGACGATGGTGCGCACCTGGTCGACGTCGGCGGCCATGGGCGCGTCGGCGGAGGCCTCGGCCAGCGACTCGATGTCGACGAGCCGGACGCCGGGCATGCGGTGGGCGGCGGCGTCGATGTCGCGGGGCATGGCGAGGTCGAGCAGGAAGAGCGGCTCGCCGCGGCCCTGCATCGCGGTTTCGACGGCCTCGCCGGTGAGGACGAGTCCGGTGGCTCCGGTGCAGGAGACGACGATGTCGGCACGTGTCAGTTCGTCGCCGACGGCAACCATCTCCACCGCGCGTGCGGCCACACCCGTTCCACCGGGCTCGCGCAGGATCTCGACGAGCCGGTCGGCGCGGGCGGCCGTGCGGTTGGCGATGACGATCTCGCCGACGCCGGCCCGCGCGAGGGTGGCGGCGGCCAGCGAGGACATCGAGCCGGCTCCGATGACCAGGGCGCGCTTGCCCTTGGCCCAGCTGTCGACGTCCGCGCCGTCGGCCAGCTGCTCGAGGCCGAAGGTGACGAGCGACTGCCCGGCCCGGTCGATGCCGGTCTCGCTGTGGGCACGCTTGCCGACCCGCAGCGCCTGCTGGAACAGGTCGTTCAGGAGGCGTCCGGCGGTGTGCAGCTCCTGGCCGACCGCGAGGGCGTCCTTGATCTGGCCGAGGATCTGGCCCTCGCCGACGACCATGGAGTCCAGGCCGCAGGCCACCGAGAAGAGGTGGTGGACGGCCCGGTCCTCGTAGTGCACATAGAGATAGGGGGTGAGCTCTTCGAGGCCGACGCCGCTGTGCTGGGCGAGCAGCGTGGACAGCTCGGCGACACCGGCGTGGAACTTGTCCACGTCGGCGTAGAGCTCGATGCGGTTGCAGGTGGCCAGGACGGCGCCCTCGGCGGCCGGTTCGGCGGCGAGGGTGTCGTGCAGCAGCTTGGCCCGGGCGTCCCCGGAGAGGGAGGCCCGCTCCAGGACGCTGACGGGGGCGCTGCGGTGGCTGAGACCGACGACGAGGAGGCTCATGCGGGCATCACGGCGGGCATGTCCCCGTCAGGTCCCTTGCGGCCGGCGTCCGCCGCGCCACGGGCGGCGGGCGGTACGACGGCGGTGTCGACGCCCGGCTCGGCGCCCGACTCCTCGCCGGCCTTGCGCTGCTCGTGGAAGGCGAGGATCTGCAGCTCGATGGAGAGGTCGACCTTGCGCACGTCCACGCCGTCGGGCACGGAGAGCACGGTCGGGGCGAAGTTCAGGATGGAGGTGACCCCGGCGGCCACGAGCCGGTCGCAGACCTGCTGGGCGACGCCGGCCGGGGTGGCGATGACGCCGATGGAGACGCCGTCCTCGGCGATGATCTTCTCGAGGTCGTCGCTGTGCTGGACGGGGATCCCGGCGACCGGCTTTCCGGTCATGGCGGGGTCGGCGTCGATCAGCGCGGCGACGCGGAAGCCTCGGGAGGCGAAGCCGCCGTAGCCGGCGAGCGCGGCGCCGAGGTTACCGATACCGACGATGACGACGGGCCAGTCCTGGGTCAGGCCGAGCTCGCGGGAGATCTGGTAGACGAGGTACTCGACGTCGTAGCCGACGCCGCGCGTCCCGTACGAGCCGAGATAGCTGAAGTCCTTGCGCAGCTTCGCGGAGTTGACCCCCGCGGCGGCCGCGAGCTCCTCGGAGGAGACCGTGGGTACGGAGCGCTCCGACAGCGCCGTGAGGGCACGCAGATACAGCGGAAGCCGGGCGACGGTGGCCTCGGGAATTCCTCGGCTACGGGTCGCCGGTCGGTGAGTTCGGCCAGTTGCCACGGTGCTCCTGCGGGATGAGCGGGGCTGCAGGCGGCCATTTGTCCCAGGACCGCCCCGTCGAATGCAGGCTATGTCTTTGTGAACGCGTGCACAAAGATGGTGTCCGTTTTGTCCGGCCAAAGTGACCGGGGTCACGCGGCCGGTTCGCGACCGTGCGGAACCGCCAGGAGCGTCGGCGCGTTGAGATCCCGAAGGGGGCAAAACCGCACACTCTCCTTACGACGCCGCCCCCGAAACCCAACAAAACGTCCATGATGGTAACCGGCTTTCGGTCACGCACCCAGTTCACGCCGGAGCCGCCCGGCGTCCACACGCCAGAAGGTGTGCTGCTCGCCGTCGACCAGAACCACGGGGATCTGCTCCCAGTACGCGCGACGGAGCTCCTCGTCCTCGGTGATGTCCTTCTCCTCCCAGAGTGCTCCTGTCTCCGCACAGACGGCCTCGACGACCGCCCTCGCGTCGTCGCACAGATGGCACCCCGGCTTGCCGATCAGCGTCACCGTCCGCGGACCGGCCTTCTTCTTCGTACGTCCGAACATGACGTCCATTCTGCGCGGCCCTCGGTAACAGGTGCGCCGCTCACTGTTCACACCACGGCATCCTCACAAGTCGGGAAGTACCGAACAGACTGGCTATGCTCAACGGCATGGCCGCTCTGGGATGGCTCACCCCCCGTAGGCGCTCCGCCACCGCGCGCAGCGTCCTGGCAGGCGAGGCCGCCGCCGAGGCGGCGCGCAAGTCCTCGCTCCAGCTGGAACAGGAGCGCGAGGAGGCCGCCGCCACCGAAGCCGAGCCCGCGGAACCCGAGTTCCCGGTCGCCGGCGACGCGCGGGCCGCAGCCTTCTTCGACCTCGACAACACCGTGATGCAGGGCGCCGCGATCTTCCACTTCGGCCGCGGCCTGTACAAACGGAAGTTCTTCCAGCGCCGCGAACTCGCCCGCTTCGCCTGGCAGCAGACCTGGTTCCGGCTCGCCGGCGTCGAGGACCCCGAGCACATGCAGGACGCCCGCGACAGCGCCCTGTCCATCGTCAAGGGCCACCGCGTCTCCGAACTGATGTCGATCGGCGAGGAGATCTACGACGAGTACATGGCCGACCGCATCTGGCCCGGCACCCGCGCCCTCGCCCAGGCGCACCTGGACGCCGGCCAGAAGGTCTGGCTGGTCACCGCCGCCCCCGTCGAGACCGCCACGATCATCGCCCGCCGCCTCGGCCTCACCGGCGCGCTCGGCACGGTCGCCGAGTCGGTCGACGGCGTCTACACCGGCCGGCTCGTCGGCGAGCCCCTGCACGGACCGGCCAAGGCCGAGGCCGTACGCGCCCTCGCCGCTGCCGAGGGCCTGGACCTCGCGCGCTGCGCCGCGTACAGCGACTCCCACAACGACATCCCGATGCTCTCGCTCGTCGGCCACCCCTACGCGGTCAACCCGGACACCAAGCTGCGCAAGCACGCCAAGGAGCGCGACTGGCGGTTGCGCGACTACCGGACCGGCCGCAAGGCGGCCAAGGTCGGCATCCCGGCCGCGGCCGGCGTCGGCGCGCTCGCGGGCGGCACGGCCGCCGCACTCGCCCTGCACCGCCGTCGCCGCTGATCTCCGCCGGGCCGCCGCCCGACCTCCGGCCCGCTCCCGGCCCGGCCTCCGACGGCTCTCCCCCGACTGCCGTCCGGCGCGCCGGACGCCGTCGGTTGATCATGCCGATACGTTTCGGCCGCGATCATCTGCGACAACCCGAGACCAACGCCCCTCACCCGTACGTGGTCGAACACCTCCGCACACATCGACCACCGGGCATTCCCCCCTCCCTACCCGGCAGCGGCCACGATCACTCCCCCGTCCCGCACTCGGGCACAACCCAACACACCCCCGGTCACACTCGGAAGCAATCCGATCAACAACCGGTCACGAAGTGCGACTCGATCCGCCTGCAAGCAGTAACAGAAGCGACGGAATCGATGATTTGAGCAACTGGGTGTAGCGCTGCCTGTACGAAGCGTTATTCTCCTCAGACGCACAACGGACCCACACTTCGCCACCACGAGTGAACGGTCCCGCACTGCACGTGATGGAAGCTCTGCCTCTGGGAGTCCCGTGTACCCACACGTCGGGGTTGACGCCTCGGGCCTGGCTACGCTGCGCGCAACGGTCCTCGACCACTTGCGCGGCTTCGTCCCCACCGCGTACGCCGGCCTCGTACCCGCCTTTGGCGGACCCGCCTTCGCCGGACCGGCACCCGCCGGTCCCTGCTACGCCCTTGCCGAGAGCGGTGCCGCCGTCGGCAGACGCGGCACCCGGGGAGGCGCCGGCACCTCGACCGCCGCCCGCAGGCCCACCGCCGACAGCGACAGCGCCCGCATGATGGACCTGGTCGAACGCGCCCAGGCCGGCGAGGCCGAAGCGTTCGGCCGTCTGTACGACCAGTACAGCGACACCGTCTACCGCTATATCTACTACCGCGTCGGCGGGAAGGCGACGGCGGAGGACCTCACCAGTGAGACGTTCCTGCGCGCCCTGCGCCGGATCTCCACCTTCACCTGGCAGGGCCGCGACTTCGGCGCCTGGCTGGTCACCATCGCGCGCAACCTCGTCGCCGACCACTTCAAGTCGAGCCGCTTCCGCCTCGAAGTGACCACCGGCGAGATGCTCGACGCCAACGAGGTCGAGCGCAGCCCGGAGGACTCCGTCCTCGAGTCCCTCTCCAACGCCGCACTCCTCGACGCGGTCCGCCGCCTCAACCCCCAGCAGCAGGAGTGCGTGACCCTGCGCTTCCTCCAAGGCCTGTCGGTCGCCGAGACCGCCCGGGTCATGGGCAAGAACGAGGGGGCGATCAAGACCCTCCAGTACCGGGCCGTCCGCACCTTGGCCCGCCTCCTCCCGGACGACGCCCGCTGAGCGCTCCGCGCCCCCCACAAGCGCCCCCACCACCGGCCTCACCCGCCCCGCTCCGCCGCGCCCCGCTCCACCCCTCCCCCCACGTCCCCACTACCCGAGACCAACTCACAGTCGGTGACGCCTCGATGACGCACTGGTCCGATCATCTTTCGCGCGTAACCCAAGTGCCGCGCCGCTCGTTGTGCGAAATGCAGGCTCCCTGTGGTCACGCCATGTCCACTTCCACTCACTCTTTCGTGTGGATGCGCTCAAGGTGTGCAA
Source organism: Streptomyces sp. NPDC085481 (assembly GCF_044541845.1). Lineage (NCBI taxonomy): Bacteria > Bacillati > Actinomycetota > Actinomycetes > Kitasatosporales > Streptomycetaceae > Streptomyces > Streptomyces sp. NPDC085481. The sequence goes on along the minus strand of NZ_JBITTJ010000014.1, from coordinate 8,263 downwards.
CCTTCCGAACCCCCCGGGGAGTCGACCGTCATGACGAGAGGAGGTGCCGCCAGTGATCGCGAACGTATCGGCGCACCGGCGGGCGAACGCCTTCGCCCAGGCCCTGGAGGATCGGGCGTCCGAGGGCGCGGCGGCCGAGCAGCCCGAGGTGTCGGCCGAACCGGCCGAGCAAGGGCGGCTGTTGGCCCTGGCGAACGGGCTCGGCGAACTGCCGAAGCCGAAGATGGACCCCGAGGTCAAAGTGGTGCAGCGGGCTCAGCTCGTCGCCGCCATGGAGACGATGCTCGCCGAGGGGAGCGCGGGCGCGGGACCCACGGTGCCGGAGCAGCGGACGGCAGGCGGCAAGGGGGCCCACCGGGCCTCCCCGCTCCGGAAGTTGCGACCCCGGTCCCGCTGGACCAAGGGCCTCGCGGCAGGCGGCCTCACGGTCGGTGTCGCCGCGGGAGCCTTCAGCGGAGTGGCCGCCGCCAGCTCCGACGCCCTGCCGGGTGACTCCCTCTACGGGCTGAAGCGCGGCATGGAGGACCTCAAGCTCGGGATGGCGGACGACGACGCCGACCGGGGCGGGATCTACCTCGACCAGGCCTCCACCCGGCTGAGCGAGGCCCGCAGGCTGATGGAGCGCGGCCGGGCCGGCGACCTCGACCACGAGTCGCTCGGCGAGATCCGGCGCGTCCTCGACGGCATGAAGCACGACGCCGCCGAAGGCCACCGCCTGCTCCGCCAGGCCTATGAGCGGGACGGCGAGATCGGCCCCATGGCCCGGCTCAACTCCTTCGCCCAGGCCCACCGGGCCACCTGGGACGGCCTGCGCGACCGGCTCCCCGTCCAGCTCACCGACGTGGGCGACGACGTGAACGACGTCTTCGACGCCATAGACGAAGAGGTCGAGCCGCTCCAGTCGGTACTTCCCCGCACCCCCGAGCGCGGCACCATCGGTTCCGGCGGCCCGAGCACGCCGCGACACACCCCGGCCGGCCCGCAGCGCACGCACAGCTCGCCCGCCGCCCCGTCCGCGACCGGCGACGCCACCCAGCCCCACCCGTCCGGCTCCAGCACGGGCACGGGCGCACCACAGGACGGCGGCCTCCTCGGCGGCAACACGGGCGGCCTGCTCAACCCGCCACAGCCGGGCCAGAGCACGTCCCCGTCCGGCGAGGACTCCCTCCCGCCGGCCCCGGACGTGACCATCCCGCCGATCCTGCCGGGCCTGCTGCCGGGCCTGGGCATCGACAGCGAGGACGTCAGGTAGCCCGCGGTACGGGAAGGGGGCCACCCGGCCGCACTGGGTGGCCCCCTTCCCGTACTCGGAAGACCGCCGTACTCGGAAGAACCAAGCTCAGAAGAACACCGACCGCCGCTGCACCAGCAGCTTGTACAGCGTGTGCTGGATCTGCTCGCGCACCTGGTCCGTCAGGTTGAACATCAGCATCGGGTCCTCCGCCGCCTCCTGCGCGTAGCCATCCGTCGGGATCGGCTCCCCGAACTGGATCGTCCACTTCGTCGGCAGCGGCATCGCCCCCAGCGGCCCCAGCCACGGGAAGGTCGGGGTCAGCGGGAAGTACGGCAGACCGAGCACCCGTGCCAGCGTCTTGGCGTTGCCGAGCATCGGGTAGATCTCCTCCGCCCCCACGATCGAGCACGGCACGATCGGCACCCCGGCCCGCAGCGCCGTCGACACGAAACCGCCCCGCCCGAAGCGCTGCAGCTTGTACCGCTCGGCGAACGGCTTCCCGATGCCCTTGAAGCCCTCCGGCATCACACCGACGATCTCCCCGGCCCGCAGCAGCCGCTCCGCGTCCTCCGCGCAGGCCAGCGTGTGCCCCGCCTTGCGGGCCAGCTCGTTGACCACCGGCAGCATGAAGACCAGGTCGGCGGCGAGCAGCCGCAGATGACGGCCGGCCGGATGGTGGTCGTGGACGGCGACCTGCATCATCAGGCCGTCCAGCGGCAACGTCCCCGAGTGGTTGGCCACCACCAGGGCCCCGCCCTCCTTGGGGATGTTCTCGACACCCTTCACCTCCACCCGGAAGTACTTCTCGTACACCGGGCGGAGCAGCGACATCAGGACCTGGTCGGTGAGCTCCTTGTCGTAGCCGAACTCGTCGACCTCGTAGTCGCCCGTCACCCGCCGCCGCAGGAACGCGAGCCCGCCCGCGAGCCGCCGCTCCCAGCCGCCCGAAGCGGCCGGCGCGGGAGCCGGGGCCGGAGCCACGGGTGCGGCCGACGGCTCCTCGATGGCCGCCGGCTCGTCCACGGTGTGCTGCTGCGCCGGCAGCGCCCGTACGGCGGCCTCACGGCCGTGGGTGGCGGGCCTGCGGCGGGCCCGGGACCGGTCGTCGTCGAACGGAATGACCTTGGCGTCCGCCATCGCGATCTGGGCTCCTATTCAGCGGGCTGTGCGGTCGGTGAGGGCGCGAGCCGCCCGGCGAGCCGGTCCACCGCCCCGGCGAGCAGCTCCGGCGGCAGCAGCCCGGGGCCCCGGCTGTTCGCGAAGTCCGCGAAGGCCTCCGCGGTCGTGAACCGGGGCGCGAAGCCGAGGGTCTCGCGCATCTGGACGGTGGACACCACCCGTCCGTGGGTCAGCAGCCGGATCTGCTCCGGCGAGAAGTCGGTCACCCCGACCGTACGCAGCGCCTGCCCCACCCAGGTCACCGCCGGCAGCAGCACCGGCACCGTCGGCCGCCCGAGCCGCCGCGCGCACTGGGAGAGCAGCAGCACCCCGTCGCCCGCCACGTTGAACGTGCCGCTGTTGAGGGTGGCCCGGCGCGGCTCGCGCGCCGCGAGCTCCAGGACGTCCATGACGTCGTCCTCGTGGACGAACTGCAGCCGCGGGTCGTAGCCGAAGACGGTCGGCAGCACCGGCAGCGCCAGGTACTCGGCGAGCGGCGAGTCCACCCGCGGGCCGAGGATGTTCGCGAACCGCAGCACGCACACCGCCACGTCCGGCCGGCGCCGGGCGAAGCCCCGTACGTACCCCTCGACCTCGACCGCGTCCTTGGCGAAGCCGCCGCTCGGCAGGGACTTCGCGGGGGTGGTCTCGGTGAAGACGGCCGGGTCGCGGGGCGCGGAGCCGTACACGCTGGTGCTGGACTTCACCACGAGCCGCTTGATCCGCGGCGACTTCTGGCAGGCGCCGAGCAGTTGCATGGTGCCGATGACGTTGGTCTCCTTGACCGACGTACGGCCGCCGGAGCCGAGCGCCGTCCCGGTGACGTCCATGTGGACGACCGTGTCCACGTCGTGCTGGGCCAGGACCTTCGCGATGGCGGGCTGCCGGATGTCCGCGCGGACGAACGCGGCGCCGCCGAGCGGGTGCGGGGAGTCGATCGCGTCCACGGCGATCACCCGCTCGACCTCCTGGTCACGCTGCAGGCGCCGTACGAAACGAGCGCCGAGGTGCCGGGCCGCCCCGGTGACGAGCACGACCTTGCCCAAGATCAGCGCCTTCCGTCGGTCAAATCGGTCTTCCGTCGGTCTTCCATCGGTGTTCCGCTGACCGCCACCGTAGCGCCTCCACATTTCGGCGCAATAAAAAGCGTGGCCCCCCACCGGAAAACGGTGAAGGGCCACGCCGACGCAGTACGCCGTCGTTACAGCGTCGCTTACTTCTTGTTGCGACGCTGAACGCGGGTGCGCTTGAGCAGCTTGCGGTGCTTCTTCTTCGCCATCCGCTTACGCCGCTTCTTGATAACAGAGCCCACGACTACCCTCGCTCACTACTCGGAACATCCCCGCGCCAGCGGGGATCGGTGCGGGGCGTCTGGGCCCACACGACCTACGAGGGGCTAGCCTACCGCCCCGAGCGACGCGCAAGTAATCCGAGGGTGGATCCGGGCTTCCGGCCGCGCGCTCGCTACGCGGTCGCCACCCCCACGAAGGACTCCCTGAGGTATTCGTGAACCGCCTGTTCCGGCACCCGGAAGGACCTCCCCACCCGGATCGCCGGCAGATGACCGCTGTGCACCAAGCGGTACACGGTCATCTTCGAGACGCGCATCACCGAGGCGACCTCCGCCACGGTCAGAAACTTCACCTCGTTGAGAGGCCTGTCGCCAGCAGCCATGACCCACCTGTACCTTCCGCACACGACGCACACCGGCTTCCCCTCCGGTGACTCTTCGTCGCTGAGCGCTCACGCCCAGACTAGGGGCGGGTGGTACGAGTGGGGAAGAGGAGCTGCCATCGGCCGTTTACCGTGACAGACACGCTCGATTGAGTACATAGCGAGTGAGTGGACGGTAGTAGTCCGACCGCACCGCGTCATCAAGCGGAACGGCCACGGACACCTGCCCTTCCGCCTCCCCGACGAACAGCGCGGGATCATCCGTATCCGCCAGGCCGATGGCCTCGATACCCAGCTGACCTGCCCCGCAGACCCAGCCGTGATCCCCGACCACCAGCTCCGGCAGCGGCCCGCCGCCCTCGACCGCGCTTTCGAGCGCGGCCCTAACCGGCAGCGGTGAATGCGTGTGCGCCCCGGTCTCACGCCCCGCACCCGACAGGTCCGGTTCTCGCACCAGCGCGACACCCCGTACGTAGTCCACGAGGTACGTACGTACGCCGAACCGGGTCGTTATGTCGACACATCTCCCCTGCGCCGGGGTGAGAACAAGACATCCCGCCGCCGACAAAGCGTCTGCGAGCGCGGCGTAGAAACCGAGCAGACGGTGCGGATGGCCCGTCCCCAGCAGCACCGGAGCACGCCGACCCGCCGCCTCCCCGAGCCGCTCCGCGAACGCCGCCAGCCCACCCAGGGTCCGCTCCGGATCGATCTCGTCGGGCCCCGAACGGTGCGCCGGATCACCCGACACCCCGCACCGCTCGGCCATCAGCCGCAGCAGCTCGGCCTCTCCCCACGCCCACTCCGGGTCCATTCCGAGCGTCACCCGCGGATCGCCCGCCGCGAAGAGCCGGTAGCTCCGCAGACTCCGCTCCCGCGGGGTCGCCACGGTCCCCGCCAACCCCGCCGCCAACAGATGCGCCCGCAGCGCCCCGGTACTCAACACCCACCCGATGCTGCCCGAACACCCCCGAGGCAGGGTCAGAACCAGCCGTACACCGCACAGTTGGCGTAACGGTCCTGCCGACGCCACGACAGGCCCGTACGAAGCTCAGGCCAGCAGCCCGCGCAGCGGGAACACCGCCCTGCGCGTCGCCAGAATCGCCTGGTCGAGCCGGTCCGCAGGGTCGTAACCCCCCGCCCACTCCCGCCAGTCCACCGGCCACAGCCCGTCCGTCATCCGCGCCGGCCCCAACTGCCGCGTCCGCGCGTACACCTGATCCCGCCACGATGACGGGATCACCGACTCCGGATCCACCGGAGCGTGCGCCGCGATCCCCACCAGATGCGTCCACGACCGCGGTACGACGTCCACCACCGCGTACCCGCCACCGCCAAGAGCCACCCAGCGGCCGCCCTCGACATACGCGTGCGCCAGCTCGTGACACGCCTCCTGCACCGCCCGCTGCGCGTCCAGCGACACCGCCAGATGCGCCAGCGGATCCTCGAAATGCGTGTCCGCGCCGTGCTGCGTCACCAGCACCTGCGGCCGGAAATCGGCCAGCAGCTCCGGCACCACCGCGTGGAAGGCCCGCAGCCACCCCGCGTCCCCGGTCCCGGCCGGCAGCGCCACGTTCACCGCCCCGCCCTCGCCGGCACCGGCCGCGCCCGTCTCCTCCGGCCAGCCCGTCTGCGGGAACAGCGTCCGCGGATGTTCGTGCAGCGAGACCGTCAGAACCCGCGGATCCTCCCAGAACGCCGCCTGGACACCGTCCCCGTGATGCACGTCCACATCCACGTACGCGACCCGCTCCGCACCCAGCTCCAGCAGCCGGGCGATCGCCAGCGACGCGTCGTTGTAGATACAGAAGCCGGACGCGGCCCCCGGCATCGCGTGGTGCAGGCCGCCCGCGAAGTTCACCGCGTGCGCCACGTCCCCGCGCCACACGGCCTCCGCCGCACCCACCGACTGGCCGGCGATCAGCGCCGACACCTCGTGCATCCCCGCGAACGCCGGATCGTCGACCGTCCCGAGCCCGTACGCCTGGTCCGCGGCCTTCGGATCCGCCGAGGCCGCCCGTACCGCCGCCACATAGTCCTCGCGGTGCACGAGCCGCAGCGTCGACTCCCCGGCCGGCTGCGCCGCCACCACGTCCACGGCCCGGTCCAGCCCGTACGCCCGCACCAACCCCATGGTCAGCTCGAGCCGCACCGGATCCATCGGGTGCTCCGGCCCGAAGTCGTACCCCGTGACAGCTTCATCCCACATCAACAGTGCGCGGCCGCTCATGCCCGCCACCGTATCGGGCCGGACTCGAACCGAACGACGTGGCGTACCCCACCGTCACGAGCACCAGCACCATCGGCACCACCATGGCCCCCCGATAGCTCCACGCGTCCCCGAGCGCCCCCACCAGCGGCGAGCCGATCAGGAACCCCACGTAGTTGAAGACGTTCAGCCGCGCCACCGCCACATCGCTGGACCCGGGGAACAGCCGCCCGGCCGCCGCGAAGGTCTGCGGCACGATCACACTCAGCCCGAGACCGAGCACCGTGAACCCGGCCATCCCCACCCAGGCCCCCGGCGCCACCGCCACCACCGCGAAACCCAGCGCCGCGAGCACCGCCCCGCACCGCACGACCAGGGCCGCCCCCAACCGCCGCACCCCGAAGTCGCCGATGGACCGGCCGAGCAGCGTCGTCACCATGTACGCGTTGTACGGCACCGTCGCCAGCTCCTCCGAGCTGTGGAGGACGTCCTGGAGGTACTTCGCCGACCAGTTGGAGACGGTGGAGTCCCCTATGTACGCGAAGGTCATGACGAGACACAGCGGCAGCAGCAGCCGGAACGCGACGCCGCCGGTCCCCTTCTCCCCTGCTTCCCGTGCGACGGGCCCCGGCTCACCGTCCACATACCAGCGGCTGCCGATGAACGCGGCAGGCAGCAGCACCGCCACCACCGGCAGATAGGACACGAACAGCGACAGATGCCAGTGCGCCCCCACCCAGGCCAGCGAGGCGCCGGCGATGCCGCCCAGGCTGTACGCGGCGTGGAAGCCGAGCATGATGCTCCGCCCGTACGCCCGCTGGAGGCTCACCCCCAGCATGTTCATGGACGCGTCGAGCGCCCCGACCGCGAGCCCGAACACCCCGAGCGCGACGGCCACCTCCCACAGGGCCGTCCCCGCCCCGACCCCGAGGAGCGCGAGCAGCACGACGGGCTGGGCCCAGCGCAGCACCGCCCCTGGACCGATCCGGGCGACGACCTTCTCGGTGAGGACGCTGGACACGCCGGCGAGCACGGGCACGGCCGCAAGGAAGAGGGGCAGCAGCCCGTCGGATATCCCGTACCGGTCCTGGATCGCCGGTATTCGGGTCACGAGCAGGGCGAAGGTGACCCCCTGCACGAAGAAACCGACCGCCAGGGATCCCCGCCCACGCCGCAACCGCGCATCCGTCATGGCGGCACAGCGTAGGCCCGGGACCTACCGAGCGGTAGATGGATCACCACCCCAATGTCGCCGCCAGCTCGTCCATCGCCCCGAAGTACCCGGTGGCCCCGGCCAGCCGCTCCCGCGGCGTCATCGCCGTGAACCCGTACACGTCCATCCCCGCCGCCACCGCGGCCTGCACCCCGAGCCCGCTGTCCTCGACGACCACGCACCGCTCGGGCGCCACGCCCATGCGGGCGGCGGCATGGAGGAAGAGGTCGGGCGCCGGCTTCCCCCGGCCGACGTCCTCGGCACTGAAAACGATCTCGTCCCGGAACCACCCGTCCAGCCCGGTCTTCCGGTGCCCCACCCGGATCCGCTCATGGCTCCCGGACGACGCCACGCAGTACGGCACACCGTCGTCGGCCAGGCGCTTGAGCACGTCGGCGACCCCGGCAACGGCCTCCAACTCCCGCTGGAACGCGGCGAACACACGCCGGTGAAACGTCTCGTCGAAGTCCTCCGGAAGCCGCTCTCCGGTTCGCTCCAGAACGAGCTCGTGAATGCGGTGCATGGCCGATCCCATGTAGTCGCGGATCGAGTCCTCGTACGAGGTGGGATGCCCGAGTTCGGTGAGGTAGCCGGCCAGGATGGTGTTGGAGATCGGCTCACTGTCGACGAGCACGCCATCGTTGTCGAAGATGATCAGTTCGTAGCGCATGGAGATCACCCTAAACGCAGAAAAGCCCCGCACCATAAGGTGCGGGGCTTTCCCACAATGATTGTTCGGCGGCGTCCTACTCTCCCACAGGGTCCCCCCTGCAGTACC